>JARRLQ010000020.1:0-24395 GCA_037386905.1 Woeseiaceae bacterium | reverse complement strand
GCCTGGCAGGAGGCCGGTGGCGCCTCGCCCGGCCAGATGGCCGGACACAGTCTCGGTGAGTACACGGCGCTGGTGTGCGCCGGTGCCATCAGTTTCACGGACGCGCTCAAGGTCGTAAAGCGGCGCTCCGAGCTCATGCAGGAGGCTGTGCCGGTCGGCGTGGGCGCCATGGCTGCGGTAATTGGCCTGGATGACGAGGCTGTTCTCGCGATCTGTGAAGACGCGTCAGGAATCGGCGTTGCGGAAGCGGTGAATTTCAACACGCCCGGCCAGGTCGTCATAGCAGGCCACAAGGAAGCCGTTGCGCATGCTGTCGAACGCGCAGAGGCAAACGGCGCACGGCGCGCCATCTTGCTTCACGTCAGCGTGCCGTCGCATTCGTCGCTGATGGTGTCTGCCGGTCATGAGCTTGCGAAAACCCTGGCGGAAGTCGAGTTCTCGCCTACGGAAATTCCGGTCATCAACGCGACGGACGCCACACCGTACAAAGATGCCGATGACATGCGCTCGCGCCTCGCACAACAGGTACATCGTCCGGTGCGCTGGGTCGACACGATCAATGCGATGGTAGCGAACGGTGCCACCTCGGTCATTGAATGTGGCCCCGGCAAAGTACTCGCCGGCCTTGTGCGGAGAATTAACCGCGGTACGCCTGCGGCAACGATTGATTCATTGAGCGGCCTGCAAAAGGCGCTGGAACTATAAGGAAACCAACATGAGCACGATGTTCAGCAGCGATACGCTGGCGGGCGAGATAGCACTCGTTACCGGCGCGTCGCGAGGAATCGGCGCAGCGATCGCGGCAGCGCTTGCCGAGGCCGGCGCCGTCGTTGTGGGCACGGCAACGAGCGAAAGCGGCGCATCCGCAATCAGCGAGAGCCTCGGCAGCCGCGGCAGGGGTGTGGTCCTGAATATTGCCGATGACGATTCCGTTGCCGCCGCACTCAAGGACATCCAGGACAACGAAGGCAGCCCGACCATCGTCGTCAATAATGCCGGCATCACCAGGGACAATCTGCTCATGCGCATGAAAGCCGCAGAATGGGATGACGTCGTCAGCACCAACCTCAGCGGTGTCTATCGCGTCAGCAAGGCCGTGCTGCGCGGCATGATGAAGGCGAAGAAGGGCAGGATCATCAATATCGCATCGGTTATCGGCGTCATGGGTAATGCCGGCCAGTCCAACTATGCTGCCGCCAAAGCGGGTATTATCGGCTTTTCCAAGTCGCTGGCCCGCGAGATCGGCTCGCGTAACATCACGGTCAACGTCGTGGCACCCGGTTTTATCGACACCGATATGACTCGCGCCCTGCCAGAAGAACAACGTGAAAGTATGCAGGCGGACATTCCGCTTGGCCGCCTGGGCGAAGGACAGGATATTGCCAATGCGGTCGTTTTCCTGGCATCGCCGGCGGGGGCGTACATCACGGGCGAGACACTGCATGTCAACGGCGGCATGCTGATGGACTAAATTGACCCGGATTGTGTGTAGATTGCCATGAGCGATTCACATACAATACCGTGCCACGGTCATACAGCACCTTGAAATATCAAGGACTTACATAGAATTTCAGGGTTTTTGAAGGCGTTCAACAGCGCCGATCAGGAACCCGCCGTGCAACATTTTTGATGAGTCTTCTCAGGAGAAGGGACCACTATGAGCAGTATCGAGGAACAAGTTAAGAGCATCGTTGCAGAGCAACTCGGCGTGAAAGAGGACGAGGTGACGAACGATGCTTCCTTCGTCGATGATCTTGGCGCCGATTCGCTGGACACGGTTGAATTGGTTATGGCTCTCGAAGAGGAATTCGAAACCGAAATTCCCGATGAAGAGGCCGAGAAGATCACGACCGTTCAGCAAGCAATTGACTTTGTAACCGCTCGCTCGAGCGACGACTGATTCCGGGGGCGCGGCGCTTGATGCCGCGCCCTCTGATAACCCTGGCAGTCCTGCCACTCCAAACGGAATTACCTTGAAAGAACGACGCGTCGTAGTTACCGGCATGGGAATTATCTCGCCGGTAGGTAACACTCTGGACGAAGCCTGGACCAATGTCTGCGAAGGCAATTCGGGCATCCAGCTCGTCGAGGACTTTGATACCTCGGCATTCAGCACGCGTATCGCCGGTGTCGTAAACAACTTCGATGCCAGTGAGTACATGTTGCCGAAAGATGTGCGCAAGACCGACCCGTTCATTCACTACGGCATAGCGGCAAGTGTCGAGGCCATGAAGCATTCAGGGCTGGAAATAACCGAGGAGAACGGCCACACCATCGGCATTGCGATGGGTTCGGGCATCGGCGGCATCAAGTTCATCGAGGACAACCACAACAAGTTCCTCGCCGGCGGACCGCGCAAGGTCTCGCCATTTTTTATTCCCGGCAGCATCATCAACATGACGTCTGGATACGTCAGCATCATGCAGCACATCACGGGGCCCAACGTCTCGATCGTGACGGCCTGCGCTACGTCGGCACATTGCATCGGTTTTGCGGGCCGCATGATCCAGCACGGTGATGCTGAGGTCATGCTTGCCGGTGGGTCCGAGTACGCAACCACGCCGGTTGCAATGGGCGGCTTCTGTTCCGCCAAGGCAATGTCCACACGCAATGACGACCCGTGCCGTGCGAGTCGCCCCTATGATGTCGACCGTGATGGCTTTGTGCTCAGCAATGGTGCCGGATGCGTGGTGCTCGAAGAACTCGAGCATGCCAAAGCGCGTGGCGCGACAATTTATGCCGAGCTCATCGGCTTTGGCATGAGCGGCGACGCCTATCACATTACGACGCCTCCCGCCGATGGCGAAGGCGCCCGCAAAGCAATGGTTGCGGCACTTCGGGATGCCGACCTGGACCCTGCGGACGTCGATTACGTCAACACTCACGGCACGTCGACGCCGCTCGGCGACATCGGCGAGTCAATTGGCGTGCGCCGTGCGTTTGGCGATGCCGCGGACGACCTGATGGTCAGTTCCACCAAGTCGACCACCGGACACATGCTTGGCGCCGCCGGTGTCGCGGAAGGCATCTTCTGCGTGCAGGCCATTCACAACCAGGTCGTACCACCGACGAGCAATCTCGATAATCAGGACCCCGAGTGCGACCTCGACTACGTTCCGAATGTCGCGCGCGATGCTAAAGTACGCATAGCCTTGTCCAACTCGTTTGGATTCGGTGGGACGAACGGAAGCCTCATATTCCGCGCATTAGACTGATCGGAGTAACCTGATTTGAAACGCCTGCTCATTCTCGGCAGTGCTGTTCTTGGCCTTCTGGTCCTTGTCGCTGCGTACGCGGCCATCCAGTTCAATCAATTTCTTCATACGCCAGTGACCGTTGGCGAAGCGGGCATGGATTTCGCGATTGAGTCGGGCACCTCGTTCCAGGCTGTCAGTGACGAACTGGCAGAGCTAGGCGTGATCAGCGATTCCCGCGCGTTCCGAATCTATGCGCGGTGGACCGACCGGGCCGGTGCCGTCCAGGCAGGCGACTATTTCATTGCGGCCGGAACGACGCCTGCGGCGCTGCTCGACCAGTTCACCAGCGGCGACGTCAAGCTTTACTCGTTCACGATTATCGAAGGCTGGAGCCACTGGGAGTTGCTGAAGGCACTGCAGGCGCACGAGCATATCGATGCGACGCTGACTGATGAGGACTGGCCGGGCCTGTTGGAAGACCTGGGTGCCGCTGGCAGCCATCCCGAGGGCCTGTTCCTTCCGGAAACCTACCGCTTCCCGCGCAGCACGACCGACAGGCAGTTGCTGCAGCAAGCCTATGACCTCATGCAGGAGGTGCTTGCCGAGGAATGGGATGGCCGCGCAGAACAGCTTGCAGTGTCGACACCCTACGAAGCATTGATTCTTGCATCGATTATCGAGAAAGAAACCGCCAGGGCCGACGAAAGAGCGCGAATTTCGGGTGTATTCACAAGGCGGCTCGAAAAACGCATGCGGCTGCAGACCGATCCCACGGTGATTTACGGCATCGGGCCCGGGTTCAACGGCAACCTGACGCGCCGTGACTTGCGCACGGACACACCCTACAACACCTACACCCGGGGCGGACTGCCGCCAACACCGATTGCGATGCCCGGCAGGGCTGCCATTCACGCGGCGCTGCACCCGCAGCCGGGCGATGAGCTGTATTTTGTCGCCACCGGGCTCGGTGACGGCAGTCATGCGTTTTCAGCCACCAAGGAAGAGCACGACGCTGCTGTCGCCGAGTATTTACGTCGACTGAGGCAGCAACGTAGCCAGTAAGGATCATGGAAGCAGGCAAATTCATCACTTTTGAAGGTATCGAGGGAGTTGGTAAATCAACCAACATCAGTCACTTCGTCGGCGTCGTGGAGGCGGCCGGGCACAAAGTGCTGACGACACGCGAGCCTGGCGGTACACCCATGGCCGAGCGCATTCGAGCGCTGGTTGCCGAACACGGCGACGAGGCGATGCCCGACATTGCAGAGCTGTTACTGGTATTCGCGGCAAGGTCTTTGCACGTCAACAATGTCATTTTGCCGGCGCTCTCTTCAGGCACGTGGGTCGTCTGTGACCGTTTCACGGACTCCAGCCGGGCTTACCAGGGCGGCGGAAGAGGGCTGCCACAGGGCGATATCGACCTGCTGGCGGACTGGGTGCACGGGGAACTGCAACCGGACCTGACTATCCTGCTGGATGCGCCGGTCGAAACCGGCATGGCCCGCGCAGGACGGCGCGGTCATCCCGATCGGTTCGAGATCGAGCAAGTCGATTTCTTCCAGCGGGTTCGGGAGACTTACCTGCAGCTGGCAGAGTCGCATCCGGAGCGCTTTGCCGTCGTTGATGCGGCGCAGAGTCTGGAGGACGTGAAACGGAATGTAGGCGATATTGCTGCTGCATTGCTGCAACAGGAATGATCGATAATTTACTTTAGTAAGTAGTGATATTTATTTGATTAAAAAGGAAATAAATTGGCTTTCCTCGTTGGGTCAGTCATGGACTGACCGCGAGAAGCACGGCCGCATTCCGCACGCAGTCATGTTGACCGGGCCGGTCGGAGTCGGCAAACGTGCGGCGGCGATGTGGATCGCGGCCAGGCGCCTCGGGATTGACACGACAGCCGGGCTGCCGACATACCCGCTGACGCAGCTCGAACACGCCGACCTGCACTGGATTGCCCCGCTCGAGGACAAGGAAGCTATCGGTATTGGTCAGATCCGCGAGCTGGTCGACGCGTTCAGCCTGACGAGTTACGAAGGCGAGGGCAAGGTCGCGGTCATTGAGCCGGCCAACGCCATGACCAACAATGCCGCCAACAGCCTCCTCAAGACGCTGGAGGAACCGTCCGGGTCCGCGCTCCTGATTCTCGTTGCCGATCGTAATGGGCGGCTCCCGGCGACCATATTCAGCCGTTGCCAGAGGATCGACCTGGCTTTGCCGAACGAAGCAGAGGCGCTGGCGTGGCTTGACCAGTGGCAGGCAGGAACCAGCTGGAATGATGCTCTCAGGCTGGCTGGCGGGGCGCCGCTTGCGGCAATCAAGGCGTTAGACGATCTCGATACACATGCGAGCATGAGCCGCGACTTTACCGCGGTCGGGCGGGGCCAGGTTTCGCCGCTCGAAGTGGCCGCGCGCTGGGCCAAACTCGAGCCTCCATTTGTTCTCGACTGGCTTGCGAGGCAGGTGCAAAACGCCATTTATCGGGCTTCCGGCGGACCTGGAGCCCCTGCTGCGCAAGGAATTGACGATTCTGTGCTGGGGCGCATGGACAGCCGAAATTTGTTCTGTTATCTAGACATAATCAACCGGCTGCGTGGGCAGCCAAAAGGCTCCTATAACGTGCAATTGACGTTTGAGAGCCTGCTGATTGACTGGGCCGAAGGCCTTTCACAGAGGTAACAGGAATGAGCAAACCGGGACTATTGACGCTGACCATCAAGGACAAGAGTGCGCTGTATCTTGCGTACATGCCCTATGTGATCAATGGCGGCCTGTTCATTCCCACCAACAGCTCTTACCGGCTCGGTGACGAGGTATTCATGCTGCTCAACCTGATGGGCGAGGAAGAGAAGATTCCGGTTGCCGGCACGGTGATCTGGATGACGCCAAAAGGCGCTCAGGGCAAACGCACCGCTGGCATTGGCGTCCAGTTCAGTGACCAGGACCAGGGCAACACGCAAAAGAAGATCGAGAACTACCTTGCCGGCGCCCTCGGCGGCGACAAGCCAACTCACACGATGTAAACAGCCGTCCGGCTATTGTTCCTTGTTGATTCCGCCCTGCAGAACGTAGGCCGTGTAACCGCGCTCGTTGAGGATGTACGCGCCCGCTGAACTGCGCCGGCCCGTATCGCAGCAAACGACGTACGTCTTGTCCTTGTCCAGCGTGCTGATCTTGAGGCGGATGAAATACAGCGGGATGTTGATAGCGCCGTCAAGGTGATGATTTTCGAACTCGCTGGGCAAACGCACGTCCAGCCATTGACCACCACCCTGGATTATCTTGCCTGCCTGGTCAGCATCGACCCAGTCAAGCATGGGTTCGTTGAGAAGTTTCTTGAAGTCTTCCTTGCCGAGGCGCATGACTGCGCCTTCGGACGTCATCGTCACGGTCGCGTTGCGCTTGGCATCCGAAATCAGGGCTTCTTCTCCGAACGTGTCGCCAATTGGCATCCGAAATCAGGGCTTCTTCTCCGAACGTGTCGCCAACATGAAGCTCGGCCAGCTTGATGCCTTCCTAGGACAACGGAGTTTAACGCGTGACGATGGCGCTGCCGCGCGTTAATACGTAGAAGTAGTCGCCTTCGGCACCCTGCTTGAGGATGACGTCACCGGACTTGTAGTTGATCTGCTGCATTCGCATGAAGATCGCCTGGATATTGGCCGGCGGGATCTTGTGAAAAGCCTTGGTCTGCAGCAGCATCGTCATCCAGTCGTCGCCGCCATCGTCGGCCTTGCCCTGCAGTTCGGAGACTTCGTAGGTACCCGTCTGGTCCCACGTCAGCATGACGTCGAGGAGGTCACTGTCGATCGAGATGAATTTCACGCGATCGCGCGCCCGCGCAGAGACGCGTCGCGGAAAGACGGGTGCCACCGGGTTTCTGGCCGGCTCGGTACCACCCCGGATGGTCTCGATAACCTTGCCCTGGTCAATAAGCTCGAGGATGCCGGACGCGATGTAGAAAGTGCGTTTCTCGGTGTCGCCTTCCTTGAACAGCACCTGGCCGGGCGATAGCTCACGCAACTGCACCTTGCGAGCAAGCGCCGCAAGGTTATCGCGCTTCAGGCCATCGAGTGGCGAGAAGCCCCTGAGCACGTCGGCATTTAACTGCTCATCCGCCATGCCTGGTCCCGTTTCGTTTCGTATTGTTGATTTTCGTCATTTCCTGTAACGCGGCAGATTAAGTTGAATCTCCCAGTTGCGCGGTATTCTACCTTTAATTCAACAACTTCCGGTACTGCGGAAGGGCCGCAGCGTGAAGCGGCGCACATTTTTTGGAGCGATTTCCGTGATCGGTAACCCTCAAATGGCTGACCAGCCCTCATGCGGTGCAAAACGAGCGCCATGCGTCGCCTCCAGCTCCCTGAGCCGAGCTACGACCTGATCCACGCCTCGCTGACGAGCGTAGTTTAGCGGCCCGCCATGGAACGGTGCGAAACCGGTGCCGAAAATAACGCCGGCATCCAGCAGATCGGGATCCGTGACAACACCGTCCGCGAGACATGAGACGGCTTCGTTGACCATCGCGAGCACGAGCCGGTCTTCGATGTCGTCAGGCACACTGGCTGGATTGCGCTGCGGTTTGACGGCCCGGCCGTCGACCCATTCGTAGAAGCCCTGGCCTGTTTTTCGGCCGAGCTGACCGGCGTCAATCTTGTCCTTCAATAATTCCGGGATTGGCCCTTCCATCTTCGCGCCGAGCACCTCGGATACATGCAGGATGACATCCAGGCCAACGCTGTCGACCAGTTCGACAGGTCCGATTGGCATACCGAACGCAACCGCAGCCTCGTCGATGTCCGGCAGCCCCACGCCTTCCTGCACGAGGTGCATTGCTTCGCTCATGTAGGGCGCCAGGATTCGATTGACGACAAAACCGGGCGAACTCTTGCATTCGAGCGGGAGTTTGCCGATGCCCTTGACGAACGCAAAGCCGATGTCGAGCGCTTCCTGAGCGGTATCCGCGCAGCGAATGATCTCCACCAGTGGCATCAGGGCAACCGGGTTGAAGAAGTGGATGCCGATGAAGCGTTCGGGATCGCGCAATTCGGTGCGCAGCTCTTCGAGGCGAATACTGGACGTATTGGACGCCAGTATCGCGTCGGGCTTCATCGTCTTTTCCACATCGGCATAAAGCGCTTTCTTGGCGTCCAGATTCTCGAAAATGGCTTCGATGATGAGGTCGGCGCTGGCGACACCTTCACCGGCAACGTCTGACTGTAAACGTGCGCTTGCTGCATCACGTGCGGCGTCATCGCGGACGCGCTTGGCAAACAGCTTCGCAGCGCGCTCCATCGCCGGGTCGATGTATTTCTGTTCGCGGTCCTGCAGCGTCACATCGAGGCCCCGCAATGCACACCAGGAAGCTATGTCGCCGCCCATTACGCCGGCGCCGATTACGTGCACACGCTCGATCTTCGTAGCCGGTTTGCTGCCCTGGCTCTTGAGCTTGTTTTGCAAGAAGAAAACGCGCACGAGATTGCGCGACGTCGGCGTACACATCAATTCGCTGAACGATCTGGCTTCCGCTGCGTAGCCTGTCTTCGGTGACGCACCGTAGCGCGCCCAGAGATCAATCATCGCATAGGGTGCAGGGTAGTGTTCCTTGCGCGCTTTCGACGCCACCTGCTTGATAAGCATCGACTTGATGAAGGGCCGCACGAATGGCAGGTTCAGGATGCGTTCCACGAGCGGCGCAGTGGCCTTTGGTGGTTGCGCGGCGATAAGTTCCTTCGCGGCCTGGCGCCAGTTGTCTTCCGTCGCGATACGATCGACAAGTCCGATGCGCCGGCCTTTATCTACCGTGACCGGGTTGCCCGTCAGCATCAGCTGCATTGCAGGGCGCACGCCACAAATCTGCACAGCACGGACGGTACCGCCGAATCCCGGGTGCAGGCCCAGTTTTACCTCCGGCAGGCCGAGGATCTTTTTCTTGCTGGCGAGCGCAAGCCTGTAGTCGAATGACATGGCCAGCTCCAGCCCGCCGCCCATGGCGAAGCCATTGATTGCGACGACGGTGGGGCAACCCATCCCTTCGATCTTGGCGAAAATCTGTTGCCCCAGGCGTGTGACTTCATAGGCACGTTCCGGCGTATCAATGCCTGTGAACTCGTTTATGTCGGCGCCCATGATGAAGCCGTTGTGCTTGCCGGAATAAACGACAAGACCGCGCGGCGGGGACGCGCACAATTTATCAACGACCGAATTAAGTTCCGTCATGACTTCGGTCGACAGAACGTTTGCGCTGGATTCCGCCTTGTCGATTCGTAACCACGCGATACCGTCGGTATCGGTTTCCAGGGACCAATGCTGCATATCCACTCGTTTACTCCTTATGCAACTTCAAAATCACATACCAATGGCAGGTGATCGGATAACTTCACGTCCGGCACCTCGAATCCCGTAACCCGGATCCCTTCCTGGTAAAGAATGAAATCGAGTTCCTTGCGCGGTGCGCGACTCGGGTAAGTCGGAATACCGTTGCTATTGGCGGACGTCAGGCCCGCTGCGCGCATGAACAGGTAAATCTCGTTCTCACCCCAGAATGTGTTGAAATCACCGGCAACGATGACAGGCTTTTCGGTCTCCGCGATGAGGTCGTATAGCCGCCGGAGCTGCAGATGCCGATGACGATATTTCAGGGACAGGTGCACGAGAAAGACCGCGAACTCCTTCATTTCGAGCTCGATGATCAGGCGCTTGATGCCGGTGTCGAAATAGTGAAACCGCTCGCCATGGACACGCGCTGCTGCCATAAACGCGTTGCCTTGCTTACGCACAATGGGCAGCATCTTGTTCAGCGAGCTGGTGCCGTATTTCGTCTCGTAGGACGTATTCATGGCCAGGTCCGAAGCAATCTTCTCGGCCTGGTTCACTTTGCGGCTGCGAATGGAGCCCGTGTCGACTTCGATCAGGCCGACGATGTCCGGGTCGACAGACTTCACGAAGCGCGTGATCTCCGGCAAAACATCCTTGTTTCCCAGCACATAGCCGGCACCGGGCAGAGGCATATGCATGCTTGCACCGCCGCCAACGGCGTATCGAATATTGTAAAGAAGGAGTCGCATGGCAGGTCACCAGTACGATACAGAATCGCGGTTTCACAGCAAAGGCCTGAGTCGCTAAACTTGCGGTAACAGATCTCCTCACAGCGGAGAAATCAGTGTCCGAGAAAAATCCGATCAAGGTGTTTGTTAGCCACGTATTCCAGGAAACCGACGACTACCTGAGAGTCTTTGAGTTCCTCGAGAGCGTGGATCGATTCTACTACCTCAACGTGTCGAAGCCGGAAAATCTGCCCCAGCAGGGCGGGCACGAGGCTCTCAAGGACGAACTCATCCAGCAGATCAAGGCTGCGGAAGCAGTCGTCATCGTCTCGGATGTCTACGCGGCCGAGCCAGAACTCACCAACTACGTGATGGATGTCGCCGAAGCGAACAACATCGGCATGATTGCGATCAGGCCATTCGGTGGTGTGGCGGACGTTGCCCCGGAAGTTGCCAATCGAGTGGCGGGGGTCATCGAGTGGAACGACCGGGAGCTCGTGGACTCGATCAAGTACCAGGCCAGGGGGGAGGAGACGGCGCGCTGGGAGGTCGTCGATTTCCCGGGCTATGATGCCGATGGAAAGATAGAAGATTCATAAGCTTATCTTTATTTTCTTGATTTTGGATTAAATCATGACCCTGGTCATTGCTCATCGCGGCGCATCCGGTTACCTGCCCGAGCATACGCTGGCGGCCAAGACCCTGGCTTTCGAGATGGGCGCGGATTTTCTCGAACAGGACCTCGTTGCCAGCCGAGACGACGAATTGATCGTCGTGCATGACGTGCACCTGGACCGTGTTTCCGATGTCGCGACCAGGTTTCCGGGCCGTCATCGGGATGATGGCCGCTACTACGTGCGCGACTTCGACCTCGAGGAAATCAGGACGCTCAGCGCTTGGGAACGCATGAACGCCGATGGTTCGCCCGTTTACCCTGGCCGTTATGCGCCCAGGAGTGGCGACTTTGGCTTCAATACGCTTACCGAAGAACTCGAACATGTCAAAGCACTCAATGCCAAACACGGTCGCAACGTCGGGGTCTACCCGGAGATCAAGCGGCCCGCCTGGCACCGCAACGAAGGCGTGGATATGACGCCGATGGTCATCGATGTGTTGAACCAGTTCGGCTACGAGGAACGGCTCAACGAGGTGTTTGTGCAATGCTTTGACGACGCCGAGATCAGACGCCTGCGCGAAGAGTGCCCGTACAAACTCGTGCAACTTGTCGGCATGAACGCCTGGGGCGAATCCGCAACAGACTATGAAGCGATGTGGACTCCGGAGGGCATTCGCCGGGTTGCTGAATCAGCGGATGGCGTCGGTCCCCATATGTCACACCTTGCGAGCCTGGACCCCGTCGACTCGGTGCCGCTGGTTTCAGGAATGGCGCAGGTCGTAAGAGATGCCGGACTGGTATGCCATCCCTATACGTTCAGGGCCGATGAAATCCCGCCAGGATTCGCCAGTTTCGAGGACCTCGTGGAATTTTTCGTCAACGATGTCGGGGTTGACGGCCTGTTTACCGACTTTCCGGACCGCGTAATAGCCCTTTTGGGAAAATAGGGGTTATACCCTATTTGGACCTACCGGCGTTCATGTGAAAATTCTGATACTTCGTATGCCTGGGCAGGTAACATGAGCAAGACAAATGGTTTCCTGCGGTCGCTGGCCGCTGTTTTCCTGTGCGCAATTCTCGCGCTGCCGATCGCATCTGCAACAGAGCAAACGCTGGACCTCGAGCAATATGAGGGCAAGGTCGTGGTGCTCGATTTCTGGGCCTCCTGGTGCGTGCCGTGCCGCCGCTCGTTCCCATGGCTCAATTCGATGCATGAGAAATACGCTGATGACGGCCTCGTCATCGTGGGGGTCAATCTCGACCTCCAACGTAGTGACGCCGATAATTTTCTTGCAGAGTTCCCACCCAGTTTCCAGATTTACTTCGACGAATCAAAGGCCCTTGCCAAGGATTTTGATGTCGTCGCCATGCCGAGTTCATACCTGCTGGGCCGGGACGGCGAAGTGCGCAAGAAACACTTCGGTTTCAAGGTGAAAAAGCAGGCAGAATATGAAGCCGCGATTGTTGCGGCGCTAAACGCTGAGGAGTAACGCGATGCGTAACGGAATCTTGATCTCTTTGTTGTTGTGCTTTGCCGGTATGGCGGGATGCTCGTCGATGGGCGTCGAGCCCTGGGAACGTGACGTGCTTGCAAAGGAAGAGATGCAATTGACGACCGACCCGCTCGAAGCCGCTACGGATGATCATATCTACTTCAGCAAAGAAGCCTCCAGCGGTGGCCGCGGCTTTGGCGGCGGCGGCTGCGGTTGTAACTGAGGAGATTCGCGATGAAGAACGGCGACAAACCCTCCATCAGCGCCGCCCTTGCTGCCGCGACCTGCACGCTGCTGGGCACAACAGCAGCTCAACCGGTGAACGCCCAGGAAGAACCGGGCTGGGACTTCAATACATCCTTGTTGTACTACGGTGAAGCCGATGATCGCATTCAGGACCTGAGCTTCAAGACACTGTCCACGCGAACCTTCGTTGACGACCGTTACCTTGCCCTCGGGCTGACTGTCGACGCGCTGACGGGCGCAACACCCAACGGTGCCTTGCCGCAGTCATTTGCGCAGACATTCACCAAGCCATCCGGACGAAATACATTCACGACGCCGCCGGGTGAATTGCCCATCGATGACTCGTTCCGCGATACCCGCGTCGCCATCTCCGCCGATTGGCAACAGCCGATAGGGCGGCTTTTCGCGATGAATGTCGGTGTCAGTGGTTCGAAGGAATTCGACTACTTGCACCTGGGTTTAAATGCGAAATTGTCCCGCGACTTCAATAACAGGAATACGACCGTGTCCGCCGGGGTCGCCTTCGCGAGCGATGAACTCGACCCGGTCGGCGGGACGCCGGATCCGTTGACGCCAATGCGCGTCGTTCGTGACGATGATGACGGCGAAGGTGGCAGAAGTACGGAAGACAAGGAAGTTCTCGACATCGTTTTCGGGTTTACCCAGGTCCTGTCCCGGAACTTCCTGGTACAGGTCAACTACTCGTACAGCGAATCGACGGGCTACCTGAATGATCCCTACAAGGTTGTCTCGGTCGTCGACGGTGTAACGGGTGATGCGGTTCCTGTTGTGCACCCGCCCGGTGTCGAAGGTTCATCTCACCTGAATCTTTACGAGCATCGCCCGGACAGCCGCACCAAGCACAGCCTTTATACACAGGGCAAGTACTACATGGGCGGCAAGGTGCTGGACGCTTCGTATCGCTACATGACGGACGACTGGGAAATCGATTCGCACACGCTGGATCTGCACCTGAGGCTGCCGATTGGCGACACGAAGTACCTGGAACCGCATTTGCGTTTCTACACGCAAACAGCTGCCGATTTTTACCGCATCAGCCTCGTCGATGGCGCACCGTTGCCGGAGTATGCCTCTGCTGACTACCGCCTCGCTGATTTCGACGCGATTACAGCAGGCCTCAAGTTTGGCTGGAAGACAGGTGGTGGCAATGACATGAGCCTGCGGCTGGAGTATTACCGACAGTCGGGCAATATTTCGTCGAGCGACCTGATCGGTAACCAGAACGATCGCGATGTCTACCCGGATATGGACGCGATCATACTGCAGTACAGCTACCACTTCGGATTGTAACGTCGGATGCAGCCGGCTCATTCGAGCAACGACATCCGTGTCGATGCGCACGAAAATTACTTCGCTGGCCGCTTCGATGCGATGGCGAGCCCTTGCGAAGTGCTGGTCGAAACCGACGATCCGGGTGAAGCCTATGAAATCACCTGTCTCGTCGCGGCCGAAGCATGGCGTATAGAAGAGAAATTCAGCCGCTATCTCGACGGCAATATCATCAGCCGCATCAACCGGGCCCGGGGAAAACCCGTCGAGGTTGATGAAGAAACCGCACAACTGATTGATTTCGCGGAAGAATTGTACGACTTGAGCAAAGGCACGTTCGACATCACATCCGGCGTGCTGCGGCGAGTCTGGCGCTTCGACGGCAGCGACAACCTGCCGGCCCGAAATGCCGTCAAGGAAACGATGAAGCTGGTCGGCTGGAAGAAGGCGCGTTGGGAGACGCCAAGGCTGACATTGCAGCCTGGTATGGAAATCGATCTTGGTGGCATTGGCAAGGAATACGCAGTTGATCGATGCGCGAATGTCGCAAAAGATTTTTCAAGCGCTGCCTGCCTGATTAATTTCGGTGGAGACCTGGCCGCAACCCGCCAACCGGACAAACGCGACGGCTGGAAAGTCGGAGTGGAGTCGGTCAGTCAAACGGGCAGGGCGGGCGAACGCCTGATCATCCTCAAAGCCGGCGCACTTGCGACGAGCGGCGATGCCCGCCGCTTTCTTTTGCGTGACGGCATCCGGTACAGCCACATCGTCGACCCGAAAACGGGCTGGCCAGTGCCGGAGGCGCCGAGATCGGTGACCGTAGCAGCCGATACCTGCACCGAGGCAGGCATGCTGAGCACACTTGCAATGCTGAAAGGTGCGCAAGCGGAATCATTTCTGGACGCACAAGGCGTGCGATATTGGTGCAATCGTGGTGCCGGCGCAACACCCTGACGAGATGTTTGGTCACAGCAGCAACAAACTCAGGTAAATCTTGTTACTCGCTGTTTTCAAAGGGAATATTGGACCTTCATCTGACCTGTCGCGAAGCGGCGACAGGGCGCGCGAAGGGGCGCCTTGCTTTCCGGATTGAGAACTCCGTCCTGTTCAAAGTCCAAAAACCGAATAATCTAAGGCGATGTTTTTCGAGATCCCGCAAAACCTGATCCTGATGACTGTCGGCGCCTTCCTGCTCGGATGGCTGTTGTCGTCGATCTCGAGCTCAATCGGAGCGAAGTTCAAGGCCCGCAAGCGTGACCCGCGCGACGATCGTATTCGCTCCCTGGAGGCGGAACACCGCATCGCGCAGTCTGAAGCAAACTCTCTAAAGGAAACCGTGGTCGGTCTCGAGAAAGAGCTCGAGGAAGCCACAGATGGCATTGAAAAACGCGACAATGTAATCACGCACCAGCAGGGACGGCTCGAAAAACTCAATGCAGATTTGAAGGAATCGGTTCTCAAGACACGCGAGTTGCGCAACGAGCTTTCCGAGCGTGCTACAGAAAACCTCAAGTCGGAAGTTAAACTCCGCGAAGTCGAAACAGAACTCGAAGTCGCACAGGCTTCGACCGACATGATCGCGACAGGCGTGCTCGATTACTCGCTCGCGCCCGAGGTCGAGGAAGACGAGGGCGAGACTGAAGACCTGCTCGACGAATCCGACATGACCAAGGCGGCCAACTAACCCGCTGCCTGTACCCGCCAGGGCGGGTAAACTATCCAAATCAACCACTTCCGGGCCGCGAAACCGTGTCTCAGCGCCTTTTTCTGACGATTTCCTGCGTATTGCTGTGCAGCGGCTGCTCGCGGCAGTACCAGGAGCTGGAAATCCCATTTGTAGCCGAGTTTGGCAGACTCCCTGCCGCATGCGGCCCCCTGGAAGCCCGGACTGTCCTCAGCGATCTGCGCTTTTACGTGAGCTTTGCGACGACCTTCGACGACCAGGGTCGACCCGTACCCGTTACGCTTGTGCCCGATGGCGCGTGGCAGCAAACAGACCTCGCCTTGCTCGACTTCGAAACAGGCGCCGACAGTTGCGCGAACGGCACCGTGGCGGTGAACACCACGCTGCGTGTGCGTGTTCCGGAACGGCAATTGCGGGGACTGCAATTCACGCTCGGCGTCCCTTTCGACCGCAATCATGCTGACCCATTGACGGCGGTGGCGCCGCTGGATGACGCGGCGATGCACTGGCACTGGCGATCCGGCTACAAGTTTTTGCGCGCCGGAGTCAGATCCGCAGACGACGGGTTCTGGATTCACGTTGGCAGCACGGCGTGCAAGGGAACGGTGCAGAACATTACAGGATGCGATAGACCCAACAGGGTGACAGTCTCCTTGCCGGACTTCGTACCGGGTTTCGATACCGTAGTGATCGATCTTTCAGAGCTTCTTGCAGAGACGAATCTTGCAGACGGCGTGCGCAGCGACTGCTCGTCGGGCCCGGCGGAAGACTCATGCGCGGCGCCGTTTGACGCCCTTGGAATCGAGTTCGGTTCGGGCAACGACATCGGCCAGCAGCAGGTCTTCAAGAGACGAGCAGGGCATTGAAAAAGATCCCTGGAGTTTTGGTGCTGGTCGCCATCCTCGCAGTGGCTGTTGTGACGTGGCTTCGCGAGCCGGAATACGAATGGCGTATCGGCCCCGGTTTCCCACTGCCTGCCGTTCCCGAAGACAACCCGATGAGTGACGTCAAGGTCGAACTGGGCCGTTGGCTCTTCTATGAGTCGCGGCTGTCGGTCAATGGCTCAATGTCCTGTGCTACGTGCCACGCCCAGGCCCTTGCGTTTACAGACGGCAAGCCAAGGTCCATCGGCGCAACCGGCGAGAAACATCCGCGTAGTGCGATGAGCCTCGTCAATTCGGCCTACGCGAGCCGCCTGACATGGTCCAATCAATTGCTCGGCAAGCTCGAGGACCAGGCGCTCACACCCTTGTTCGGGGACAACCCGATCGAGATGGGCATGGGCGGCCGCGAAGAATCGATTCGCGAACTGCTACGCAGCGATGCGCGCTACGCAGAGCTGATACCACAGGCATTCCCGGATGATGCAGACCCGTTCTCGGTTGTTAACACCGTGCGGGCGATTACTGCTTTCGTGCGGTCGATCATCAGTCACAACTCTCCGTACGATCGCTACATCGCGGGCGATGAGACGGCCCTCAGCGCATCGGCTGTTCGCGGCATGGAACTGTTTTTCTCTGAAAGGCTCGAGTGCTTTCATTGCCATGGTGGATTCAACTTCACCGACAGCACGACACACGCCAACACCCGTGTCGAGAGCGTGGGCTATCACAACACCGGGCTTTACAACATCGCGGACACAGGCGCTTATCCGGCAGACAACACCGGGCTCTTCGACATGACCGGTGAGCGACGTGATATGGGCCGTTTCAAGGCACCCACACTGCGCAATGTCGCGGTTACGGCGCCATACATGCACGATGGCAGCGCGCTGACACTGCAGGACGTCATTGCACATTACGAGCGAGGAGGGCGCCTGATCGAATCAGGCCCCTTTGCGGGTGACGGGCGCCGCAACCCCTACAAATCCGAGTTTATTCGCGGCTTTGAGTTATCTGAAACGGAACGGCAGGACCTGATCTCATTCCTGGAATCGCTGACCGACGAGACGGTACTCACCGACTCACGCTGGTCCGATCCGCACTGAGAAAGCAGCCTCCGTACGCCGCCAGGCAACAAACAGAACAAAGAACCAGGCCTGCATCATGACTGATGCAATCCATTCGATGCGATTCTCTGCCGGGTCCGGATCTGCCAGCGTCGCTTTGAGCACGAGGTTCAATATGCCAATGGCAAATACGACGATACTGATCGACAACATGCCCTTGGCCAGCGACTTCAGTGGCGTTTTCAACAAGGCGACCGCAACAAGGAGTTGCACCAGCGCCATGCCCAGGAAGCCGAAATAAATGCCGATGCGGCGCATGAACTCGTAGATCGGTTCGGTAGTACCGAGAAAAGTGACATAGATGATCAATGCAATCGCATTGACGGTGGCTGCAATCGCGATGCTCGCCTGCATGCCGGAGCCGAGATCGGTACGCAACTGGCGCAGCCACAACAGTGACAGGTACCAGGTGAATCCCAGCAGGATTGCCTGCGGCAACATTATGGCGCGGAACAGGAAACTGCCCGGCGGCCGGCGCCCGGTTGCGCTGATGGATCGGCAGCCATCGATAATCGGATTGCAATCCGGCAACGTTTCGTAAGCAACGCCGATAGCGAACGCTCCGAACATCGCCACGATAGGCAAGATGCCTGCAATTAACGGTAGCCAGCGCAGCACGTTCATGCAAGTACAAGCAACAGGCAAATTTGTTTCATCGAGCGTGTTCCGTGGTGATAGCGGCACCTGAAAAACAGTCTACAATAAGCGCATAAGGTTGAAAAATGACTTAAAAACAGGGGGTTAATATGGGGATCATCGAGCTCTGGCTGCCTATCATTGTGTCCGCTGTGGTCTGCTGGATCGCGAGCGCCATCATCTGGACCGCACTTAAGTATCACAACAAGGATTACAGGAAAACCGGCGATGAAGAAGCGGTCAGGGCGGCCCTCAAGGGAAATGCGCCCGGCTTTTATCTGCTGCCGTACTGCATTGACCCGGGTGACCTGAAAGACCCCGAGGTCAAAAAGAAGTACGACGACGGTCCGCTGGCGTATATCACGATGCTACCGGATGGTGTTCCGGCCATGGGCGGCAAGCTGCTTGCCATGATCCTCTATTTCGTCATCATCGGCGTGCTGTGCGCCTATTTCGTCACGTTTGCCGTCGCTCCGGATGCGGATTACCTTGCCGTTTTCCGCGTGACGGCCACAGTGGCGTTCATTGCCAATAGCTTCGCGGTATTGCCCGAGACCATCTGGTTCGGGCGTCCCTGGTCTATAACGATCAAGAACTTTGTCGACGCGTTGATCTATGGCTTGCTGACAGGCGGCGTGTTTGGCTGGCTGGCCTGACATTGTGTGCCGGACACAACCAGAGATTACAGATTAAGAAAAACGTATAAGTTATTGTTTTATTGTTGTGTTTCTGCAACAGGCCAAACAATACTGAAGGCGCCACGGATCTGCCCAGGCTCATAGCCCCGGGCGCGATCGTGCGGATAACCGGCGTCCAGCGCGTCCTGTATCTCCGCCGAGAGCGTTTGCCCGTGACAGGCAAGGCACACGCCACCTGTCGGTATCGCTTTCATGAAACGCGTTTCACCGGCATCCGTTTTGGCAAAGAATTCCTGCGAAGAGCCGGTATCGAATTCAACCAGGACGTCACGTTGCCATGGCTCGGGCGCGTTGCCTGGATTGCGAAATCGGAGGCTGGTGCGCCCAATCTTTGCACCAGAGCGCCGTGACAGTTCTGATGCGATCGCGGGAGCGCGGTCCTGACAAACACTGATTGCAGCGACAGGACCGCCGGTAGACATTGCAGCTTTCAATTCGGCCTGCAGCAGAGACGCGTACTCTGCAGTTAGTTCGCGACTTTTCAAAAGCAGGGCACTCTCGTCGCTGGCCGCTGTGAGAGGGAGGATCAAAACGAACCCTGCCAGGAAGATACATAGCTTATTTAACATAATATACATTATACGCATATATTGGTATGCGCCTCCTATTGCCCTTGTGCCTCAGGATGAGCCGCTTTGAGACCCATTGCGGCCAGACGAACCGTTTCATGCACTCTCTTCGCACGTGTGTCACTGCGCTTCGCCGTCTTTATCCAAAGCAGGATGACTTTCTTTGCAGACTTGGTGAATGCCTCGAATTCCTTTTGCGCGGTTTTGTTCTTCTTAAGCGCGCTCGAGAGATCCTCCGGGATGACGAGGTTCTCAACGTCGTCAAGGAATGTCCAGGAGCCATCTCTCTTCGCGTCAGCAATCTTCTCGCGCCCTGCCTCGGTCATGAGTCCGGCGCTCTCGAGTCTTGCGACCCGTTTCTTGTTCGAGGCCGACCAGGTGCTTCCCGGCTTTCTGGGTGCGACGAGGTACATTGTTCGATCCTCGTCGAGCCGCCTCGTACGGGTATCGACCCAGCCGTAACAAAGCAGCTCTTCGACCAGCTCTGTATATGGGACATAGTGGTCCGCACGGTGCTTTTTGAAGCTGACTAGCCAGAATGTATCGGCGGTCGCATGGTTGGCGTCGAGCCAGTCACGCAGGTCCTGCCTCGAACGGAACTCTCTTCTTGGAAAATCGGGTTTGGGGCTCACACTGTGACTATAACCAGACGCATGCACAGGAACAAAAACGCAACTACCGCTTGTTCTTCTCGTTCCAGATCTTCGGCTCCCACAACTCGACCTTGTTGCCTGCAGGATCCATGATCCACGCGAACACGCCATTCTCGTGATACTCAGGTCCATTGATTATCTCGATGCCTGCCGACGCCAGCTGCTCGATCATCTCGTCCATGTTATCGATGCGGTAGTTGATCATGAATGAGGACTCGCTGGGGCCGAACCATTCGCTGTCGGAGTCGGCGACATGCCAGACCGTCATACCACCATCTTCCGCCTGGTCGTCCTTCCAGTTCAGCACAACACCGCCCCATTCCTCGGGGCTCAATCCCAGGTGCGTCGCGTACCACTGTGCCAGTTCAGCACCTTTGCCGTTTGCAAGAAAAAATACGCCTCCAATACCGGTAATTTTCGCCATTGTTCTTCTCCTGTTAGCTTGCAGACGTGTGATTGCGTAGCGCCAGGGCCGAGCCCAGCGACACGAGCACCCCAGGCGGAAATACTTCGAGGAATGTCATGGGCAGACGATAGAGCGGATTCCTGTAGCGCTCGCCCATCGCCTCGAGGTCGGCAATCGATTGTGCAATTTCCTCCGGGCTTTTGCCCGATGCCTGAATCTTCTCGCTCATCGAGGCCACATAGGTGTCGATGAATTGATGGTCGCTGAATGAACTGTAGAACTCCCACACGGCCACGTAGACAACGCCGGCAACCGATGCGATGCCAAGGCCGATGAGCAGCGCCTTCGTGAAGCTGATCACACCGCCCAGGTCCTGGTCCCGGTGCTTTCTTATCGCCACGAATATCGTTGTGAACACGATGAACATGATCAGGTAGCCGAGCCATTCCTGGCCGTGGCCGAGCTCCATGCCCGCGATCATGGCGAGAATAATGAATAGCCCGGATGGAATACCGAACGTAAGGATTAACTTTGTCATAGTCCGCCTCCCCTGGTTGGTGCCGTTATCATAGGGTTGGCACGCGATATCGCATCCACCAAACGGTTGATTTTGGCCGTTTCAGGACGAAAATGCGCCAATTACTCGATGATCCGGAGCGCCCGGCCCTTTTTTACCGCCTCGGTGCGGCGACCTACCTCGAGCTTCTGGTAGAGATGGATCAGGTGGGTTTTTACGGTACTCGTAGACACGAATAGTGCTTTCGCGATGTCCGAGTTCGAGCCACCTTCGGCCAGCAGTGACAACACCTGGACTTCCTTCCGTGTCAGTCCGAGAGTCTCGATGACCTTATCGTTGCGTTCAAATGGCACCGACGGCTCTCGATCACCGGTCTGGCGACCGAACCAGATGCCGACACCAGCAAATATCAGTGCCAGGATGACAATGTAGATTTCCGTAGTGAACTGCCGGATGGCGTACTGGACCTCGAGCCAGTGCAAGAGAAATACACCGGCGGCAAGAGCCAGCCCGTATATCAGTGCCGATCTAGCCATGCGTCATTCGACGATCAGCGCCGGCAACACGTAATTCAGGAATATCCGCTGTGACTGGCGTGTCATTTCGAGACCGCGACCATAGTTGCCCGCCGTAAGCACAGCGACAGCATCGAGCTCCGGCACGACGATGATGTACTGGCCACCGTGGCCGCGTGCCTCGACCGCTGCAATTGTCCGCTCTCCGACTTCGTAGTTCTCGTGCCACCACAAGTAGCCGTACTGGTTGCCATTTCGATCAAGTGGTTCGAGCGGGCCATACTTATCGAAGGACTCGCTGATCCAGCTCTCCGACAAGACGCGCTCCCCATTCCAAACACCGCCATCGAGATACAGCTGCCCTATCTTGAGCATGTCGCGCGGCGTGAGGTGCATGCCGCCGCCAAGATAAACACCGGCATCGTTTGGCCGCATGAAGATCTTGTAGTTGTGGATGCCGAGCGGCCCGAACAGCGCCTCGTGAGCGAACGATTCAACCGTTCCATCAACAACTTCCTCGAGAACGCCCGCCAGGATCATCGGGTTCGCACTGCCGTAAATGATGCGCTCACCGGGATTCGCGATCATCGGCGCATCCATCGCAAACTTGATCCAGTCCGGCTGCCCGCGCTGCCACTGGAAGGCATTCTCGTTCGCAACGGAGTTACGGTCCGAGTCGTTCGCATCAAGACCGGAGCTCATCGTCATCAGGTGCCGCAGTTCGATCTCGCCCTTGGCCGCGCTCCAGTTGCCATAGGACTCGTAGTCGAGAAAATCCAGCACCCTGGCGTCGGAACCGGGCAACAGGTCGCGGTCGACCGCCAACCCGACCAGCGTTGACGCAATCGATTTCGATGCCGAGCGCATGTCGTGCATCGTGTCGCGCCCGAAGCCGTAGAAGTACTCTTCAACGACCAGCTCACCCGATTTCGCGACGAGCACACCGTGCGCGAGCGGCAAGTCACCACCTGCGATTGCCTTCACCATGGCATCGAGCGGTTCGAGTGTCAGCCCCGCTGCTGACGGACTGGCCGTGGCCCAGCCATCGTCGATACGCCCAGGCGCTCGATCAACAAATGCATCGTCACCGGCATTTCGTGGCGGCAGTTCAGGCGTTCCCGCCTGGATCGCCTGCTGTTCTTCAGACATCCGTTCCCAGGTCACGGTAACGGTACCGCCAAGTCCGGCCGCCTCCGTGGTCAAGACCGTTCGTGCGTCGTTGAACGTTCCTGTGAATGTCAGGCCGAGGTTCATCTCGCCGAACTCGACGGTGTCACCATCGCAACGGGCGCCCAGACCGAACAAACTCGGAAGGCGCTGGTCGCGAAAGTACAGGTACCCGCCTGTGCCGCCCTCCCCGTCATCGTCGAAGTAGAGGTCGAACGGCACGACATCGTCGGGAATCGGTAACGGACTCCAGCTACCGGACCATGTGTCATCACCAGTCTTTGGCAACGCCAGACGATAGGCGACTTGCGAGTAATAGACGAACCCGGAGAGCTGATCGGATTTGTCGTGCGCACCAATGAATCGAAAGGTGGGTGCGGTTACCTCGATGAAAGCGTCATCGGCGCCGGTTGCAGTAATCTCTGTCCGCAACAACTCGCCGACAGGCAGGTTCGTTGTCCATCCCCCGTAGATCTCTTCGGGGCACGTTTGTGCGATTGCGGCATGTGCGCCGAGGAGCAAGGATGCCGCCACCCACGCATTCCTTGAACTGTTCACGTTGTTAGATTTCATTTTGATCCATCAGAGGCAACAATCTTAAACCGCTTTTCTTTATGATAGGGCTCCAGAACGAAGAACAAAAATAAGGATCACCCTGTGACCAACCACTCGGATCAACGCTTTTCGTCCCGCCTGGGTCTGCTCCTGTGTGTACTGGGAATCGCCGTTGGCACCGGCAATATCTGGCGTTTTCCACGCATTGCTGCGCAGAATGCCGGCGATGATGGCGCCGGCGCGTTTCTCGTCGCGTGGCTCGTATTCCTGTTCGCCTGGAGCATTCCGTTGATCATTGCCGAGTATGCGCTCGGGCGCAATGGCCGCATGGGCGTGGTAGGAACGTTTGCGAAGATCGCCGGGGAAAAGTTCGCGTGGATGGGCGCCTTCGTCGCGTTTGTTGCGACGGCGATCATGTTCTATTACTCCGTCGTGGCGGGCTGGTGCGTCTACTACCTCGTCCAAATGACCACCGAGCCCCTACCCCTCAGTACTGAGGCGGCACAAGGCATCTGGGACGGATTCCAGGGTGGTGGCTTCCCGGTCGCATTTCATGCGCTTGCGATGGCTGTTGGCGCCATCGTCGTCTGGAACGGCATCCGTTCAATAGAACGGGCTAACAAGGTGCTGATTCCGGTGCTGTTGCTCATCGTAATCATTTCACTTTTCCGGACGGTGACACTCGACGGTTCTTTCGAAGGCATCAAGTTCCTGTTCACACCCGACTGGTCCACGCTCGCGCAACCGAGAATCTGGCTCGAAGCACTTACGCAGAATGCCTGGGACACCGGCGCCGGCTGGGGTCTGATCCTGACGTATGGCGCCTACATGCAACGCCAACATGGAGTCGTCAAGAACTCGATCATCACAGGTGTCGGCAACAACACGGTTTCACTGCTCGCAGCGGTCGTCATTTTCGGCACGGTATTCGCCATTCTCGGGGCGGAAATGAGCAAGGCCGATGTTCTTGATGTCATGAAGACCAGCGGTCCGGCGGCAACGGGACTTACGTTCATCTGGATGCCGCAACTGTTTGCCAAAATGCCATCAGGCAACATGTTCGCCATCCTGTTTTTCCTCGGGTTGTCTTTTGCCGCGT
>JARRLQ010000019.1:0-27330 GCA_037386905.1 Woeseiaceae bacterium | reverse complement strand
AGCTGAGCTGCCAGTGATTCTATCTCGGGTCGGACCGGTCCGTCATTGCGAGTATCCACCAGCGACTCCAGCCACTCGGGTTCGACCTCGTCCTCGTCGACCAGGTCGCACTCCATACTGTTCAGCAATTCGACGGCCTCGACCGGCAGACCTTGCGGAAACTGCTGGCCCGACAGTCGTCCCCACATGCCGGCCCAGTATCGACTGACGGTCCACGGGTTGTAGCCGCCGCCGCCGAGCACGACGGTGGGCAAGCGGAATTCGAGCATGAGATCGACCGTATCCCACAATGCCGTATTGCTCAGATTCATGCTGGACAGCGGGTCACCGGCGAGACTGTCAGCGCCGCAGCAAAGCACGAGCGCCTCGGGCTGGAACGTCTCGGTGATCGGCAGCACCGCATTGTCGACGAGATATTCGAGTTCACTGTCGTTGCAACCCTTCGGCACCGGCATGTTGCGCGCACCGCCATTACGGCGGTCGTCGGCCGAGCCGCTGTAAGGCCAGCGTTCCTGTTCATGGATCGACACTGTCATGACGCGCGGCTCATGGACAAATGCTTCCTCTACGCCGTCACCGTGGTGGGCGTCGAGGTCCAGGTACAAAACGCGCGCCATGCCCTGCTCGAGCAGTGTCCTGATTGCGAACACGGGATCGTTGAAATAACAGAATCCACTCGCGCGGTTGCGACGGCCGTGGTGGGTACCGCCCGACGGGTGAAATGCGACGTGTCCTTCGCACGCCAGCTTCGCGGCGAGAATCGAACCGGCCACCGTGGTTGCCGCGCGTTCGAACAGCCCTTCGAACAACGGGTTTTCCAGCGTACCGATGTGATAACGCTCGCGCACTTCGGGGCTTACGCTGCCCGTGGAATCTGCGTATTGAAGGGCCTCGACATAGGCCGGATCATGAAATTCGGTGAGTTGTTCAACTGTAGCCGGAGGGCTTGTGCGGAATTCCGCTTCCGGCAACCAACCGAGAATTCTCACCAGGTCGAGTACCGCGGAATGGCGCATGATCCTGAGTGGATGATTGGCCCCGAACGCCGCACGCCGGAAAACCTCGCTGCCGATGTAAAGCGGGGTCTGCTGCAACACAGTGTCCGGCTGTAAGTTGTTCATACAGTCTTGACCAACAGTAATCAGAAGCCGGGAGAGAATATTCTATTCCCCTAATAAAGACAATTCTGATATTCTAATATGCCCGCAGGGCCCGGAGCTCCGTATTAACGAGGAACAAGATTATGTCCGAAGAAAAGAGTATGTCGATCATCGTAACGAAGGGTAGCCTCGATTGGGCATACCCGCCGTTCATTCTTGCGACGACCGCGGCCGCGATGGGCCTGCCCGTCACGATGTTCTTCACCTTCTATGGCCTGCCGCTACTGCTCAAGAAGCTCAGCCTGCAGGTAACCGCTGCCGGCAATCCGGCCATGAAGATGCCGATGATGGGCGCACACATGGGCCTGCCGAACCTCGTGACGGCGATCCCGGGTGTCGACGCCGCATGCTCGGTCATGATGAAGAACCTGATCAAGAAGAAAGGCGTTGCCTCCATTGAAGAGCTGCGGGAAATGGCTGTCGAGGCCGAAGTACGCATGATCGGCTGCCAGATGACGATGGACTTGTTCGAGTATGATAAGGAAGACATGATCGACGGTATCGACATTGGCGGCGCGGCAACCTATATCGAAGTTGCGTCTCAAGCGCACATCAACCTGTTTATCTAGTCGGAGCATTAGGAAATGGCAGACCAAACACTCGATGCAAAAGGACTGAACTGTCCGTTACCCATTCTCAAGGCGCGTAAGGCGCTTAAGGAAGTTCCGGCAGGCGGAACTCTTGAAATCCTGGCGACTGACCCCGGTTCGGTTGCCGACTTCGAAGCTTTTTGCCGCCAGACCGGCAACGAGCTCGTAGAGCACTCCGTCGAAGACGACATCTACCGGTTCCTGATCAAGAAAGCCGCCTAGCCCCCCCAGGCTTATAGCCCGGACTCGACAGGCCTTGCTTCACTGGCAAGGCCTGTTTCCCGCGATATCCGATGTAACATGTAGACGGGCCGCCCATGCAGGGCGGCCTCATCGACGCCTTTGCGCACGTCGACGGCAATACTCGGCATGATTCGCGCCTGCGTTCCTGCCCATTCACGCATCACCGGCCAGTGCACGTGCCCGCAGAGCAGGCCGACCACTTGCGAATGCTTCGCCACGATCGCCTCGAGCGCGTCAACCTCCTCCTGGTGACGATAGCCGCCAACATAGTGATCGCCGACATCAAAAGGTGGATGGTGAATGAACAACAGCGTCGGTCGGTCGGGCTGTTCGCTCAGCGTCGTGTCGAGCCAGGCCTGGCGCGCTTCGCAAAACCGGCCCTTGCGTTCCCCGCCGAGCGTCGAATCGATACCCACCAGCCGGGTGTCGTAGTCCTCGATGGCAAAGTGCAAAAACTCGCCATCAACTGGCCAGTACTCGAAGTCGGCGAACGCTGTACGCAGCGCCTCGTTATCGTCGCGATTGCCCGGCACCACGTACAATGGCGCCTCGAGCGGCGCCAGCAATTCACGCAACAGTGCGTACTCCCCGGGCTGGCCGTGCTGTACCGTGTCGCCTGTCAGGATGACGGCGTCGGGTTTTTGCTTGTTGATATCCGCAACACTCTGCCGCAAACACTCACGCCGCAGACTTGCCGCAGGGTGAGGGTCTTCCGGAAGCAGGATGTGGGTATCGCTTATCTGGGCGATAAACATTGGGGCCCGTTCACTCCGTTAAATCACTGACGGCCTGCTTCATCGTAATATTCCCGCAGCACGGCAACTACCTCGGGCCTGCTGAATTCGGGAGGAATCTCTTCGCCATTCGCAAACATCTCGCGCAATCGCGTGCCTGAAATCGCCAGCCGATCGGCTTGCTCGTGCGGGCACGTCTTGCCCGTCGCCATGCCATTGCACTTGTAACAGAAAAACGTGATATCGATCTTCAGCGGTTGCGTTTGCATGCTGCCCTCGGGCAGCGTATCGAAGATGTGGTGCGCGTCGTGCGGGCCGTGATAATCGCCAACACCTGCGTGATCGCGCCCGACGACAAGGTGCGAACAGCCAAAGTTTTGCCGGAACACGGCGTGCAACAACGCCTCACGCGGTCCTGCGTAGCGCATTTCGATCGGGTAGCCAGCCTGCAGGACTGTGCCATCGACGAAGTAATTCCTGGTGAGAGCGTCGATCGCTTTCACCCGCACTTCGGCTGGAATGTCTCCGGGCTTAAGCGCGCCCAACACCTGGTGAATCAACACGCCGTCACAGACTTCGATCGCGATTTTCGCGAGGTATTCGTGGCTGCGATGCATCGGGTTGCGCGTCTGGAACGCGGCCACCTTTGACCAGCCTTTCTCGAGAAACATTGCACGTGTTTCGGCCGGCCGGTGGTAAAACCCGGCATAGGTATCGGGGAAGTGTCCCTCGGAAAACGTTCGTACCGGGCCACCAAGATTGACGGGACCCTGGCTCATCACTTTCGCGACGCCGGGATGCGCCGTGTCCGTGGTGCGGAACACTTGCGAGCATTCGAAGTCGGCATCGATCACGTATTTTTCCTCTACCGTGAGTATGCCGAGCAGTTCGCCCGTCTCGCCGTCCGCCAGCGCCACGTCTTCGCCGAGCGCAATACTGTCGCCAAGCTCCTGCGAACATGACAGCGTAATGGGTATCGGCCAGAACAGCCCGTCGGCCAGCGTCATGGTCTCGCAACTGCCGCGCCAGTCGGCCTCGCCCATGAAGCCTTGCAGCGGCGTGTATGCCCCCATGCCAAGCATGAAGAGGTCCGACACCTCGCGACTGGAGAGCGGTACTTGATTGAGGGTCGCCGCCCGTTCGCGCGTCTCCGCTCGTTCGGACTCCGGTAGCAGAAGTGGCTGAAGCGCATCGGCGCCGTGCGGGGGAACGAGATTTGGCATGACTTTCTACCTGATCAGCATTAGGCCGCCGATAACGAGTGCGGCAAGTAAGACAGTTTGAATAACCATGACGCCGACTGGCGCCGGCCCGACATCGGCGAGCGATTTCAACGAGGTCTTGACCCCGAGTGCTGCAACCGCCGTCAGCAGGCACCAGCTCGACACCGGCGTCAGAAACGTGTGTGCCGCAGACGGTACCCAGCCCGTACTATTGATAATTACCAGCACGACGAAAGCGATCAGAAACCACGGCAACAATGGCCGCCGGTCGGGCGACTCCGCTCGGCTGCGGTGTGTAATCAGCGATATCACAATGACCACCGGCACCAGGCATGCGACGCGAATCAGCTTGACGAGCGTCGATATTTCGCCGGTCTGGTCGGAAATAATGTAGCCAGCGCCGACAACCTGCGCGACATCGTGAATCGTCGCGCCCAGGAAGATGCCCGCCGTGGCATTGTCATACTGCAGGTAGGACACGAACACCGGGTACACGACCATCGCGACCGTGCTTAGCGCCGTAACCCCGGCCACAGTCATGATCGTGTTGCGCTCATGATCCTTGTGCGTTGGCAAGACCGACGAGATCGCAAGCGCAGCCGATGCACCGCAAATCGCCACGGCGCCGGCCGACAGTACAGATTGGTCGCCCCGCAGGCCGAAAGCACGTCCGATCAGGGCTCCGGCCAGGATCGTGGCAGTCACACTGGCAACAATCAGGCCGACTACGGGCCAGCCCAGGTCCATGACTTCCGTGGTAGTAATACGTAATCCAAGCAGGGCTACGCCGATGCGCAGGATATTGCGGCTGGCAATATAAATGCCGCGAGCAAAGCGCTCGTCTTCAGTCAGGAAATTGAACGCCATGCCGAATAACAGGGCGTAAAGCATTGCAGGTCCGCCAAGGTGGTCACTGACAAATCGCACGGCAAGCGCGATAGTCGCGCTCAGCAGCAGTCCGGGCGTCGCATCCCGAACCGTGTCTTGCCAATCCCTCAACTGGATCCCCTTTTCTTGCCGCTCGTGATCACCAGCGAAACTCAAATTAGTATATTATAATTTCAAAATATACGTCAGATTTCTTGATGTCGAATGGACGGGCTAGCTGGTGAAAAAGAGCGAACGTGGCATTCATGAATTGTATGCCGAAGACCCGGTAGCGGCCGATGAACTGGTCTGGGATCGCAAGGCCGACCCGGTTACACGACGCGGATTCCTCAAAGGCAGCGGCCTCGCCGCCATGACGGCGACCGTCGGCGCCGCGATTCCTTTCGCGCACCTGATGCCGGGCGGATTGATCCCGGCTGCTGTTGCGCAGACCAGCGAACCCTTCACAATTCCAGGCAAGGAAGGCCTGGTCGTTCTCAACGACCGGCCGATCAACGCGGAAACACCCGCACACCTGCTGGACGATGACATCACGCCCGCAAGGCACCTGTTTGTCCGTAATAACGGCAGACCGCCCGCGATGGCAAGCATCGACCCCGACGTGTGGTCAGTCGAGATTGGCGGCGAGTCGGTTGAGCAGCCAATGTCATTCACGGTTGCCGAACTCAAGGAGAAATTCGAGCACCACACCTACCAGTTGCAGCTCGAATGCGGCGGCAATGGCCGTAGCGAATTCGTACCGCCGGCATCCGGGAACCAGTGGTCGGTCGGCGCCGTCGGCTGCCCCGAGTGGACCGGCGTGCGTCTCCGCGACGTGCTTGAAACGGCAGGGATCAAAGACGATGCGGTGTATGTTGCGTACTACGGCGCCGACATGCACCTCAGCGGCGACGCGACGAAGATCCCTATGTCGCGTGGCGCGCCAATCCACAAGGCTCTTGAAGATGAGGCCCTCATTGCCTGGGCAATGAATGGCGATGACATTCCGCACATGAATGGCCACCCGCTGCGCCTCGTCATCGCCGGCTGGCCGGGTTCTGTCGCCGGGAAGTGGTTGAAGAAGATTGTTGTGCGCAACGTCATTCATGACGGGCCAAAAATGACCGGTACGTCTTACCGGGTTCCGTGCAAACCGGTAGCACCCGGAAGTGTCGTACCGGAGGAAGAGATGTGCATCATCGAGTCGATGCCGGTCAAGTCGCTCGTGACATTCCCGAGATCGGGTATTGAACATGCAATTGGCGAGAAACTGACCCTGCGTGGGCATGCCTGGGCCGGTGACAATGCGGTTGATGCGATGCATGTGTCGATTGATTTTGGCGCGACGTGGCAAAAGGCCGAGCTCAAAGCGCCGCGGAACCGCTATGCGTGGCAACGCTGGACGGCGCAAGTTGAGTTCCCGGAGGCAGGCTATTACGAAGTCTGGGCCCGTGCGACCGACGACGTAGGCCGGTCACAGCCAATGGTGCTGCCCGGCTGGAATCCAAAGGGCTATCTCAACAATGCCTGTCACCGCATCGCTGTTCAGGTCGTCTGATGATGAATCTTCGGCTCGCCCTGCTCCTTTTTGTTGCCGCGCCAGCGATGGCTGAGGACGTGCCAGTCGATCCGTTCTCGGGGCTCAAAATGACGGGCGACTGGCAGGTCGTGCTCGGCAACTGTATCGCCTGTCATTCTCCCAAGCTGATCACGCAGCAGCGCGGAACGCGCCAGCAATGGCTGACGATGATCCGCTGGATGCAAAAGAAGCAGAATCTGTGGCAATTCACGCCGGAAGTTGAAGACAAGATCCTCACCTATCTCGAAGAGAATTATCCTCCGCGCGAAGACCAGCGGCGTGCCGCGATCCCGCCGGACCTGATGCCGCCTAACCCTCTCGCACCACCCACGACGGAGCCGAAAGATGCTGGTAAATCCCTCTGACATCGTTGCCAAGGCAAAAGCCACTATCAAGGAGTGCTCGGTCACTGATGTGCATGACTGCCTCGGCGCCGACACGATATTTATAGACATTCGCGAGCCAGCCGAATATCAGCGCGGGCACATTCCCGGCGCCGTGCTTCTGCCGCGTGGCCTGCTCGAATTCGAGCTGCACGGCCTCGTCGACAAATGCCGCAAGGACGTCAATCTCCCGCCAGAGGAAACACCGATCGTGTTGTACTGCGGCACCGGTGGCCGTTCGACGCTCGCTGCACTGTCGGCAGAGGAGCTCGGCTACAAGAACGTGAAATCGATGGCCGGCGGCATCGTCGCCTGGGCACAGGCCCAGCTACCCGTCGATTACCCGTAGTCGCTCCGTCATTGCGAGCACAGCGACAAACCTGCCTGGCCAGTGACGTATCCGTAGAGTGAACGAATGGCTGGAGACGGCCAATGCCGGTCACATCAATGATGTGCACAGTTCAATCTATGTGTGTCGTGCATTCTCTTTTCTTTTGTACACGTCGAGTGTCTCGATGGGGTCCCGCAATCGTAGATTGTCGACATATTTGGCGAATCCACCGTGAAGGAAGCCCCTTCTCTGCCTCCAATAACGATCCATACCAGGAAGATCCTTAACAGCTATGATCGCGAACGTCAGGGCCTCGCGAATTTCGGGGTCCAGTGTGCCTTCCTGGCTGAGAAGGTAGCTATTCTGGAACCCCAGGAAGACCGCATGCATTGACATCAAGAACTGAAATTCGTCGTGCGATGGGAGCGGTTCCGGGCTCCTCATTGCGTTTAGCCACAAATCACTGGCCTGCCGGTTGCTCCCCATTTCGAGATACCACCTTTGCATAGAAACCGATGCATCATTTGCAGCTGCTGATCTGGGTGCCTTTGCACTGTCTTTGATCTGAACTCCAACGTAAATCAACGAGACAATAATGGCGACGCCACCGATAAGCTCGCCTAACGCACCCCATTCCACCAATGTCATTTCACAGCTCCCTCAATCAGGACGATACGTAGCAGAATACACTCCTGGTGTGCGATCGATTGTTTCATTGCCTGTTTTGCCCTTACTGATTAGCGGTCTGGTACTGATCCATGGGGAAAAAGCGAAGACGTTTACAGCTCAAGGATTTAAATAGCGAACGTCTGCAACGGGTCACGAGCAGTCGTTCACGCGTTTGCCCTGGAGAGCCGAGCCCTGAAGTTTGCTAGTTACCTGGACCACTATTAACTTCAATCCAGTATCCGTCCGGGTCCTGGAAATATACCTGCCTGACGCCATCTGGCCTGGTTTGAAACACTCCAGGGGTACCCTCAAAATTGCCGTACTTCACTCCATTTTCTTCCAGGAATTTGAGGTATTCGTCGAACGCATTAACTCGAAAAGCGTAGTGAATCTGCTTTTCTTGTTCCTTGCCGTGCAGGTCACCCTTGGCAAGGTGAAGCTCACCGGCGTTTCCGACAGAAAACATGCGACCCATTGGGGTCTTTCCCCAAGGAGTTTCAAACTCCGTCAGCATCAATATCTTTAGATAGAAGTCTGCACTTCGATCGACATCGCTCACCAACAATGTTACATGGTCAATCTGAACATCGAACGTGGTCTCTTCTGAATACGCATTGGCGCAGAACATCACCAACAGGACTACAAGAAATCTCATTTAATACACCTATGTTTGTTCGCTTCAGGGAGGGGCAAATGCCGAAGGTCGGCACGACCGGCTTTGACAGCAGTGTACCTCAAGGATCTAATCCGTGGATTTTGGCAATTGAGTTGAGCGTATGACCACGTTCAGAATCAATGCGCTCAATATGAGCAATGTGCGCGGCGATATATTCGGTGGTCTGACAGCTGCCGTTGTCGCTTTGCCGCTGGCCATTGCTTTTGGCGTCGCGTCCGGAGCCGGAGCAGTCGCAGGACTCTACGGCGCAGCATGTGTTGGCCTGTTTGCCTCCTTGTTTGGCGGCACTCCTGCTCAGATATCGGGCCCAACCGGACCGATGACTATTGTATCCGCATCGGTCTTCACCCAGTACGCGCAAGAACCCGGCGTCGCCTTCACCGTCGTAATGATGGCAGGTGCATTCCAGATATTATTCGGACTCATGAGACTGGGACGGTTTGTTAACCTGATGCCGTATCCGGTTATATCCGGGTTCATGACAGGCATCGGGGCCATCCTGATTATCATGCAGCTCGAACCACTCCTTGGCTACGCAACTCCAGAAAACGTTGTCAACGCAATCACGGTGCTACCTGGTGAGATAACAAACCCGAACTGGCACTCGGTGATTCTGGGCGTCATATCTCTGTGCATTTGCCTGCTCGCTCCTGAAAAGCTGAACCGCATTGCACCGGCACCGCTGGTTGCCCTGGTTGTCTCGGCGCTGGTGGCATTGGCCCTTGTCGACGCCAAGGTACTTGGCAATATTCCAACGGGATTGCCGCAATGGCAGGTACCGACGCTTGCATTCGCAGATCTCGACGGGATGCTCGTTTCGGCTGCAGTTCTCGGCGCCCTGGGAGCGATCGACAGCCTGCTTACATCGCTTGCCGCAGACAACGTAACTCGGAGCTTTCATGATTCGGACAAGGAGCTTTTTGGCCAGGGTATTGGAAACCTCGTCGCAGGTGTATTCGGTGGTCTCCCCGGTGCCGGCGCAACGATACGCACGCTGACCAACGTCAAGGCTGGCGGACGCACACCATTGTCCGGCGTTGTTCACGCACTGATAGTGTTTCTCGTGGTACTTGGTCTTGGACCAGTCTTGTCGTTCATACCTCACGCCGCCCTCGCCGGCATCCTTATCAAGGTCGGTCTTGATGTCATCGATTGGCGCTTTCTGCGACGCATGCTCCGCGCACCGAGAATCGACGTCGTGCTGATGTCCGTCGTGCTGATCCTGACCGTCTTCATCGACGTGATCACAGCTGTTGCTGCCGGCGTCGTAATCGCGAGCCTGGTATTCGTCAAGGAGAGCGCCGAGCTGCAGATCGAATCTATCAAGGCATTATCAGATCCTGATCACGCGCAGTTCCTGTCACCTGAAGAGTCTGGCCTGTTCCGGCGCTGCAACGGCCGCCTCTTGTTGCTGTACCTGTCCGGGCTGATGAGTTTTGGCGCCGCCAAGGAACTGGCGCGAAGTACCGGTGCATCGGATACCTTTGATGTGATCCTGATCGACCTCCATGATGTACCGAAGGTAGATGGCAGCGCAGCGCTGGCGCTGGAAGAGATCGTTGACCAGGCCGTGACAAACGGCAAGGAAGTGCTGCTGGTTGGGCTCTCAGCCCCGGTTGCCAGGCTGCTCGGCCAGATGGGAATCATCGAACGTTTCAAGGAAACGACGAGATTCACGACACGACGGGAAGCATTGAATTATGCGGTCGAACACCTCAGCGCCCCCGAACTATCCTCTGACCCTTCCCAATGAACCGGTCATTCACCGACCGGCAGCACTACTCGGGGTCGGGACGAACGACGACTGAATCTGCGACAGGAATGATTTCAGAAATTGGCAGATTGGCCTTTGTGGCATGCTGACGAATCGCATCGTCACTGCTGGCCTGCCGGTTTCTATGACTTCGACCGAAATATAAGGCAGGTACAGGAGCCTTTGGCAAGTACAGTGCCGTTGTCGTCGTAGATTACGCCATCCGACTGGCCGATCTGCTTGCCCACGCGAACTGCCTTGCCTTCGGCCCTGACGTGGCCGGTTTTCATCGTTATCGAACGGACGAAGTCGATCTTGATTTCGACGATCGTGAAGCCAACGCCTGGCGGCAACGTGGAATGCACCGCGGAACCCATACAGGAATCGAGCAAAGCGGACGGCCAGGCCCCGTGGATCGTCCCATTTGGATTGCAGTAATCGGGACCCGTTGTCCCTTCGATGACAGCGAAGCCGTCATCGACTTCCGTGATCCGGAACCCGAGCGTGTGCGCCATGCTCGGATGGTCGATGCGCCCATCGGAGATGGCGGTCAGGACCTCCAGACCGCTCATCTCCTTTATCTCGTCGGGCGACACCTTGCGAGATATCAGTCGGAAATGACTTCGACTTTCTTGACGATCTTCACTTCGTGAGTCTCGTCGTGATCGCCACTGATCATCGGCATCTCGATTGTCTTGCCATCAACTTCGAACTTGAAGCCGTCGGCCTGGCGTGTCACGAGAATCGTGCGGCCCTGGTCATCGACAATCGCCTGGTTTTCACCTTCCTGCATGTCATGCAGGTTGAAGCCGAGATCTTCGCTATCAATTGCCATGTGGACAGCGCCGCCATCACCGTCGTCGGTCATGACCTCGATCTTCACACGCGCCTCTTCCTGGGCAATCGCCACACTAAACATCCCGATTGCGACAAGGCTCGTTACAACTTTTGAAATAGCCATCTGATTACACCCCCTCCGGTGTTCTGGTCACTCGTCTTTTCAGATGCCCGGCCGTGCCAATTGGTCGCATTGTAAAGACTTTTCCGACACTAATGACAATGGCTCACCGCTCGGCCCACTTCGCGAGCGAGCGCCCCTGTTCCACGAGCTTCACGAGCAATGGCGCCGGCATCCACTTGTCTTCGCCGAACCGCTCGCCGAACTCCTCGATCCGCGCCAGCACCTTGTCGAGGCCGATCGCATCGGCATAGTGCATGGGACCGCCCCGCCAGGCCGGGAAGCCATAGCCATAGATGTAGACCACGTCAATATCGCCCGGCCGTTGGGCAATACCTTCGGCGAGGATCTTCATACCCTCGTTGACCAGCGCGTACACGAGCCGGTCCACGATTTCGTCGTCGGCCACCTTGCGACGCTCGATGCCAAGCGCAGCGGCTTCGCGCTCGATGATCGCCTGGACCTCCGGGTCCGACGTTTTCTTGCGAGTCTCCGGATCGTAGTTATAGAAGCCCTGCCCGCTTTTCTGCCCGAGCCGTCCCATCTCGACGAGTGCATCGGGCACACGGTATGCGGCCGCGTCGCCGCGTTCGGATTCAGGCAAGGCCTGTCGCGCCTTGTAGCCAACATCAAGCCCGGCAAGATCGGCTACGCTGATCGGTCCCATCGCCATGCCGAAATCGACCATTGCGCCATCGACACTCTCGGGTGTGCCGCCCTCAATCAGGCACAGCTGAGCCTCACGGAAGTAGCCCTGCAGCATGCGGTTGCCAATGAAGCCGTAGCAGACGCCTGATACGACAGCGACCTTGCGAATGCGCCTGGCAATCGCCATGACCGTTGCAAGCACGCCATCCGCAGTCTTCTCGGCGCGCACGACTTCAAGCAGCTTCATGATGTGTGCCGGGCTGAAGAAGTGCATACCGAGGACATCCCGCGGCCGCGACGTCGCCGCCGCGATGGCATCGACGTCCTGGTAGGACGTGTTCGTCGCGAGAATACAGCCGGGCTTACACGCCTCGTCCAGGCGCCTGAATATGTCCTTCTTGAGCTCGGGATCTTCGAATACCGCCTCGATGACGAGATCGACATCGGCGAGCGCGGAGTAATCAGTCGCACCGCTGATCAGGCTGCGACAGCTTGCTGCCTTCTCTTCGCCGAGCTTGCCGCGCTTGACGCTGCCAGCATAGTTCTTGTCGATGATCGCCAGCCCGCGTGCAAGTGCCTCATCGTTGATTTCGACCAGCGTGACGGCAAGGCCTGCATTAGCAAAACTCATCGCGATGCCACCACCCATGGTGCCGCCACCGATAATGCCGACAGACTGAATATCGCGCAGCTCGACATCGTCTTCGAGGTTTGAAATCTTGGCTGCTTCGCGCTCCGCGAAAAACATGTGGCGAAGTGCAGCCGACTGCGGGTCCTGCATGCATTCAGAAAACAGCTCACGCTCGCGTTTCAGGCCATCGGCAAATGTCATTGTCGTTGCATTTCGGACGCATTCGACGATTCGCGGCGGTGCGGTCTGGCCACGTGCCCGCCTGGCAAGGTTGGCGGCAGCCGCTTCGAAAACGCTGTCGTCGGGCTTTTCAGCTTCCAGCTCACTGGCACGCCGCACCAGGGCGCCGGACTTGACCAGCTCGTCGGCGTAGGCTTTCGCTTCTTCAAGAAGGTCACCGGAAACCACCCTGTCGACCAGTCCGATTTCGGCCGCGCGCGCCGCCGGAATCGGGTTACCGGAAAGTATGAGCTCCAACGCAGGCGCGGCCCCCGCCAGCCGCGGCACGCGTTGCGTACCGCCGGCTCCGGGCAACAATCCGAGCTTTACTTCGGGCAATCCAACTTTGGCACTCTCGACAGCAATGCGGTAATGACAGGACAACGCGGTTTCCAAGCCTCCGCCTAGCGCCGTGCCATGCAACGCGGCCACGACAATCTTATCGGTGGCTTCGATTTCATTGAGCAAGTCGGGCAGGAACGGCTCGGCAGGCGGTTTGCCGAACTCCCTGATATCCGCACCGGCTATGAATGTCCGGCCCTCACAATGGATCAGCATCGCCTCGGTGTCGTCGGCGGCGGCAGTTCGAATAGCGTCCAGCAATCCCTGCCGGACCGCCTGGGACAACGCGTTGACAGGCGGATTGTTGACGGTGATTACGCCTATGTTGCCGTCGATTACATAATTCACGACTTTGCTCATCGAATCCTCTCATCGCCCGCCGTGCCGGGCTCCTGCAGTCCTGTCTTTGCGTCCCTGGGGCGCTCAATCAGTCGAATTCTGGTAGCATCTTGCCACCATGTACGGTCAGCTCATAGAACAAGCCGAGAAATATCTGCGCTCCCTGTATGGCGAGGACAATCTCGCCGAGCAGCTCAAACGCCTGTTGGCGGAATTGCTGGCGGCGGGTGAAGCAAATGCGGACGCGGCCTGCCGCCGTCTGAAGCTGAGCCGGCGCACATTGCAGCGGCGCCTGCGGGCTGAGAAGACCAGCTTCCAGAAAGTTCTCAATGAAGTTCGCGCCGTACTCGCGATCAATTACCTGAGCGACAAGCGTCTCAAGGCGCTGGAAGTCGCCATGCTGCTCGGCTATTCGAGCATCAGCTCGTTCACGACCGCATTCAAGTCCTGGTACGACATGCCGCCGGCCGAGTACCGCGAGAAATTCCTGGCTGCCTAGTACGGGATATTCCGCTCCACGACCTCCCATCTGCCATCCCGTACTTCGTACAGGTTCAGGAAGTCTCCGCCCTGGTGCTTTGTCGCACTGAATGACAAGGTTGGGCTGCCGAACGGATCCTGGTAATCGCTGATCGTCTCCAGTGCTGCGAGCACCTTTTCGACGGTGGGCTCGGGACCTGCCATCTCGAGAGCGCGTACAACGAGATCCGCGCTGACATAGCCGACGATTGATTGAGGTGCCGGCTTTTCGCCAAATCGGTCCACGTACTCGTCGTACCATGCGCGCAACCACGACCCCTCCGGCGCCTCCTCTTCGAAATTCGGCACATAGAATGACGATGACGTCAGCAGACCTTCGGTAACACCATCCGCCGCCTGGGCAACTTCGGCGACATAGGAAACCATGTTACTGATGATAGGTGCATCCCAGCCCGCATCGCGCGCCGCGCTGTAGATAAGGATCGTGTCCTTGACCAGTGGGCCGAGGACGAGCATTTCACAACCCGAGTTCTTGATCGCCGTTATCGTCCCGACAAAATCCGTTTCCGTACTCTTGTGCCGACCTGTGTACGCCACTTCCAGGCCGAGCTCTTCAACAGCCATATCGAACCCGACGACATTTTCCTCCCCGTAGTCGTTCGAAATCGCCTGCAGGCACACCTTATTGATTCCGTGTTTCTCGACCATGTACTTCATGCCGCCGCGGATCTGGTCACGGTAGCTGACGAAGTAGCTGAATTTCATCGGGTGGAGCGGCTCATACATTTGTACGGCCGCCGTCAGCGGGAAGAGGTTCGGGACATTTGCCTCGAACATCCTGGGCATCAGCGCGATGTTCAGCGGCGTACCCATCGCGCCAACCATCAGGAAGATGTCGTCGACGTTGAGGAGCTTGTTGGTCGCCTTGACGGCCATCGGCATCTGGTACTGCGTGTCCTCGATCACAAACTTGATCTTTCGCCCATGGATACCGCCGGCAGCGTTAGCTTCATCGAAGCGCATTCGCTGGCCGTTACTCGAAGGCACACCCCAGATTGCGAGCACGCCCGACAGGTCATTGTGCGAGCCGATGACAATCGTGTCGTCCGTCACGCCTCTGACTTCGCTTCCTGGTTCGGTGGCTTTTTCGCCGCCGCCACAGCCCAGCATGAACAAGGGAACAAGCAATACCAGTTTCTTCATCGTCTTCATCCTGTCGCGGACTACGCTTTGCCAGAGTACATACTATCAATCAAACCGGCGTATTTTTCGCTGACGAAGCTGCGCTTGAGCTTCATCGTCGGCGTCAGTTCCTCGTCTTCGGCCGTCAGCAGCACGTCGATCAGGCGGAATTTCTTGACCTGTTCGACGCTCGAGAATCCTGCATTGACGCGCGTTACTTCACCGTCGATCAGATCCACAATCTCGGGCCGCGCACACAGCGAGCGGTAGTCAGTAAACGGCACTGAGTGTGTCTGCGCATAATGCTCGACATTCTCCTGGTCGATCATGATCAGGCAGGTCAGGTATTTGCGCGCATCACCGATGATCACGGCGTCCGAAATGTAGGGAGAAAACTTGAGCTCGTTTTCCATAACGGACGGCGTAATGTTCTTGCCTCCCGCCGTAATGATGATGTCTTTCAGCCGGTCGGTGATGGACAGGTAACCATCGTCGTCCAGCTCGCCGACGTCGCCGGTGTGAATCCAGCCATCAATAATCGTCTCTGCCGTTTTCTCGGGCAGGTTGAGATAGCCCGAGAACTGGCCGTCCGAGCGGGCGACAATCTCGCCTTGCTCGCTTATGCGCAGTTCACAGCCCGCAAACGCCTTGCCAACAGAGCCGAATCGAAATACCCCGGGCACCGTGCTTGTCATGATGCCGGTTTCCGTCTGGCCCCAGAGTTCGTCTATTGAGACACCCATGGCAAGAAACCACTTCAGGAGCGCTGGCGATATCGGGGCGGCGCCCGATCCCGCATTTCTCGCACGGTCGAGACCGAGCACCTTCTTGAGATTGCGAAATACAACGCGGTCCGCAATCGCATACCTGATGCGATCGAGTACAGACAGCGGCTTCCCGGCGATCAACTTGTCGGCCCGCCGCATGCCTGTGCGCATCGCGATGTCGTACGCCTTGCGCCCGATCCAGGTCGCTTCGGCCATGGCCGTTGTTATTCGTGAGTAGAATTTCTCCCAGACACGCGGTACTGCAAAAAAGTACGTCGGCGACACCTCCTGCAGGTTTTGCACGACCGTTTCCGGACTTTCGGCGAAGTTTATCGTGGCGCCGTGCGCCAGCGGCAGCCAGCCCGAGAACACGCGCTCGGCGATATGGCACAACGGCAGGTAGGTCAATATTTCATCGCCGGGCTGCTGGCGGATGTAATCCGGCGCGATCGTCATCTGGAACATGATGTAGCGCTGCGACAGCATCGCACCCTTGGGCAAGCCGGTTGTACCGGACGTATAAACGAGCGCAGCGAGATCTTCAGCGCTTCCTTCTGCACCGATCTTCTCGATCAGGCCATCCTTGTCCTTGCCGTACTCTCGCCCGACATCAAGCAAGTCGTCGAACGACATCACCTTGTCATGTTTGAAATCGCGCAGGCCAGTCCAGTCAAAGACAATAACGCGCTCGATGCCTTGCAGCTTGTCTTCGATTTCCAGGTACTTGTCGAGTTGCTCTTCGTCCTCGGCAAACAGGAAACGGCAGTTCGAATCGGTCAGTGTGTGCTCGACCTGCCGCGACTGGTAGGTCGGGTAGATGCCGTTGACGACACCGCCCGCCAACATGGCGCCCACATCGGCCCACAGCCACTCGCGGCAGTCTTCGCTCTGTATCGACACGACGTCACCACGCTGCAAGCCGAACGACAGCAGGCCCCAGGCGACTTCGAAGGCGCGGGCCCGGTAGTCGGCCCAGGTGTAGCTTTGCCAGATACCGAAATCTTTCTCGCGCATCGCGATGCGCTCGCCGCGTTCCGCCGATTTCTTCAGGAAAAGCTTGGGCAGCGTATCGCAGCCGTCAATGAGCACAAGCTTGCCGCTCATCGCCAGGTCTTCCTCTTCTTCCAGCGTCGCCGGCCACGGACACCCTCTTCCTTCTTGCCGAGATAGAACTCCTTGATGTCCTCGCTTTCGATCAGGTGATCGCTGGGTCCATCCATGACCATGCCGCCAACTTCCATGACGTAGCCGCGATCCGACACCTGCAGTGCAATGTTGGCGTTCTGTTCGACGAGCAGGATCGTCAAGCCCTGCTCTTCGTTGAGGCGCGCGATGATGTCGAAGATTTCCTGCACGAGGACGGGCGACAAACCCAGTGACGGCTCGTCGAGCATCAACAGCCGCGGCCGCGCCATGAAGCCACGCCCGATCGCCAGCATTTGCTGCTGGCCGCCGGAGAGATACGCGGCCATTTTGTGTCGCAGGTCCCTGAGTGCTGGAAAATAACCATAGACAGTCTCGGTGTCTTTGGCGATCGCGTCTTTGTTGCTGCGGTTGTAGGCGCCCATCGCGAGGTTTTCGGCGACGGTGAGAAACGGGAATACCTCGCGACCTTCGGGGACATGGGCAATGCCCTTGCGAGCCACCCAGTCCGGGTCGCGGCACTGGATTTCCTCGCCATCCAGCAAGACCCGGCCCTTGTTACTGTCGAGCGCGCCGCATGCCGTCTTCAGCAGCGTTGTCTTGCCGGCGCCATTCGCCCCAAGAACGGCGACGATTTCGCCTTCCCGGACCGCCAGGCTGACACCGCGAATAGCCATGATCGGACCGTAATAGGTCTCGACGTTACGCAATTCGAGTAATGCGGTCGTCATGCTGCATCTCCGAGGTAGGCGCGCTGCACGTCAGGATTCTCGCGGACCTCGTCGGGCGTGCCGATAGCCAGCAGGCGCCCGTCGTTGATCGCCATGACACGGTCGGCAACCTGGCCCACGAGGTTCATGTCATGCTCAACCATGACGAGCGTTACGCCGAGGTCGTGCTTGACGTCTTCGAGGTAGAACGAGATGTCGTCGGTCTCTTCGTTGTTGAGGCCAGATGCGGGCTCGTCAAGCAATAGCAGCGACGGTTCGGCACAAAGCGCACGCGCAAGTTCGACATTCTTGCGTGCACCATACGGCAAGTCAGAAATACGCTCGTCGCGATACTGGGCAATCTCGAGCAGGTCGATGACGTCCTCGACCTTCTCGCGATGCGCGATTTCACTCTTGCGAACACCGGGCAGGAACAGGAAATTGGTAACCGGGTTCTTGCTCATGTGTGCATGGCGCCCTACCAGCAGGTTCTGCAGCACGGTCGCCTGCTCGAACAATTCGATGTTCTGGAACGTACGCCCGATTCCCGCATGTACGACTTTGTGAGCTGGTAGTTCGAGCAGGTCCTGGTCACCGTAATGGATCGTGCCCGCCGACGGTTCGTACAACCGGCTGATCAGGTTGAAAATCGTGCTTTTGCCCGCGCCATTCGGACCGATAATGGCGAATGTTTCGCCCGGCTCGACATCGAACGACACGTTTTCTACTGCGTGTACGCCACCAAACATGATGGACAGGTTGCGAACGGACAGGCGCTGCGCCGAACTCATCGCATGCGCTCCGTCTTCAAATAGGACTTTTGCCGCACGAACGACGACTTGCGGTAATACGGGAACGTCTCGAAGAAGAAACGTATCTTCATCCAGCGGCCATAGAGTCCACCGGGCTCAAATACAATGACCATGACGATGATCAGTCCGAACAGTAGCGGCTCGAGGCCCGCCGCCTGGCCGACCTTGTCGGGCAACAGGTCTTTGAGGAAGCTGATGGCCACCGGCAGAAGCGAGATGACGATCGCGCCGAAGATGGCGCCGAGAATCGTGCCCAGACCGCCAACGACAATCATGAGCATCAGCTTCAGGGACTCGAGTACGCCGAACACGTCCGGCGCCAGGTACGTCAGGTGATGTGCGAGCAATGCACCGGCAAGCCCGGTGATCGCCGCGCTGACCCCGAATGACTGGATCTTGGCCCACTCGACATTGACGCCCAGGCAGCGCGCCGACAGTTCCGAGTCCCTGACGGCGAGAAATGACCGCCCGGTCGGGCTGCGAAACAGGTTGGCCGCTCCCCAGACGACAAACCCGGCGAGGACCAGGTCGATGTAGTACTGCTGCCAGACTTTGGTCAGCGGAATACCAAATACCTTGAGCGACGGTACCGCCAGACCCATGTGCCCGCCCGTTAGCGATGACCACTCGCCGAATACGGTTTCTATCAGGATGCCGAACGCCAGCGTCGCGATCGCCAGGTAGAAGCCGTGCATCTTCGACGCGGAGCGCCCGATCGCCATACCGATGACGCCTGCGAGCAGTACAGTGAGGGGGATCGATAGCACGAACGGCACGCCATGTGACAACAGGATCGAATGCGTATAGGCGCCGATGCCGAGGAATGCCGCATGCCCAAAGCTGACCTGCCCGGTGTGGCCGGTCAGGATCATCAGGCCAATTCCCGCGATCGCGTACACGAGCATCAGCCCGAGTTCGGCAAGGTAGTAATCCTGCAGCGCGAGCGGCGCGGCGAGCAGCAGGATCGTTACGATCGCAACGCGCACTTTCTCGCCCGTCCGTGCGAGAAAACGGATGTCATCGTTATAGGCCGTCTTGAACAGGAATTGCATGACTCAGACCTTTTTCTGGTAGGTCTGCACGATCAGGCCTTCCGGCCTGACGAACAGCACAACCAGCATGACGACGTAAGCGGACACGCCCTTGATGCCCGGCAGGTAGTAGTCCGCAAAGGGCTCGATCACGCCGATCAGAATGCAGCCGAGCAGTGCACCCGCAATGGAGCCAAATCCGCCGACGATAGCGCCAGCCAGGGCCTTTATGCCCAGCAGGCCGATCGTCGTGTCGATCTGCGTCACCGGCGCCAGCAGGGCCCCGGCGGCAGCCGCGATGAATGCGCCAATCGCCCAGGTGAGTGACACCAGCCGTTTGACCGGGATACCCATGTAATACGCAGCCAGTTGATTCTGCGATGCGGCCTGCATCGCGATGCCGAAGCGAGTGCGGCTGAAGAAAAGATAGATGGCCGCAACAAACACAATCGTGGCAACAATGATCGACAGGCGGTCGTAGCTGATTTCGACAATGCCCAGGGCCAGCTTGCCGTCGAAAGGCGTGTCGAGCGAGCGCGTGTTCCAGCCGAATATCATTCCCGCCAGTGCGCGGAATATGAAGCCGAATGCCACCGTCAGGATGAAAATGCTGGCCTGCGACTCACCGATGATGCGGCGCATGATCTGCGCATCCACGATGTAGCCCACCGCGGCGATCGACAGGCAGCCAAGCATGAACGAGGTCCAGAAGCCGAAGCCGAGCAGCTCGGAAAACGCCAGGACCGCAAAGGCGCCCAGCATCATGAATTCGCCGTGCGCGAAATTGACGACTTCTGTCGCCTTGTAAATAAGTACGAAGCCGAGCGCAATCAGGCCGTACGCGCAACCTTGCGCGATGCCTGTAACAAGAAGATGTATGACGTCACTCAGCGGCAGCATGTTTTTCCTTATTCTTATTCATGCACCTGTCCCCGCCATTGCGAGGCGGCGAAGCCGACGAAACAATCTATCACGGGATTGCTTCGCTCTGCTCGCAATGACTTTCTAGCTGGCTTTTTTCATACTCCCGGCCAGTTCCAGGATGACGTTTCCGACGATATCCAGGGCTTCCTGCATCAACCCGGGCTCGATCGTCATTGGCGGCAGGAAGCGTATGACATTGCCCCGTACGCCGCAGGTCAATAGCAGCACACCGCGGGTCAATGCGTTTGCCGCAATCGCCCTGGTCAGGTCCGGATCAGGCTGATCCGGGTCACCGTCCTGCACGAGCTCGATCGCCGACATTGCGCCGGTCACCCGTACATCCCCGATCACGTCGGTTTTCGCCTGCAACCCGGACGCCCAGGCCGCGATCCGTTCGCCGATCGCCCGGGCCTTGCCACACAGGTCCTCTTCCTCGATGACGTCGAGTACCGCGAGCCCGGCCGCACAACCAATCGGGGAACCACCATAGGTACTGCCAAGGCCGCCGGGATCGACCGAGTCCATGATATTTGCCTTGCCGATGACACCGGCCAGCGGGAAGCCGCCGGCAATGCTTTTTGCAACCGGCATCAGGTCGGGCTCGATGCCTGCCTGCTCGCTGGCGAACAGCGTGCCCGTGCGCCCAAAACCGGTCTGGACCTCGTCCAGGATCAACACGATGCCGTGTTCGTCGCAAATCTTGCGCAGCGCCTGCAGGAATGCCTTCGGCGCCGGGTAAAAGCCGCCCTCGCCCTGCACTGGCTCGACGATCATAGCGGCGATTCGCGATGGTTCCACGTCCGAGCGGAACAGGGTCCCGATGGCCTCGAGGGAGTCATCTACGCTAACGCCGTGGTACCCGATCGGGAACGGCAGGTGGAATACCTCGGCCGGAAACGGCCCGAAGCCGGCTTTGTATGGCACCACCTTGCCGGTCAGCGCCATGCCCATCATGGTGCGGCCGTGAAACGCCCCCGAGAACGCAATGACACCGCTGCGCCCGGTATTTTTCCTGGCTATTTTTACTGCATTTTCAACAGCTTCTGCGCCAGTGTTAACAAAGATTGTCTTCTTTGGCGTGTTGCCCGGCGCGAGCCGGTTGAGGCGCTCGGCGAGCTTGACGTAGACATCGTAGGGAGTGACCTGGAAACAGGTATGCGAGAACCGCTCGAGCTGCGCCTTGACGGCATCAATCACCTTCGGGTGATTGTGACCGGTGCCGACAACGGCGATACCGCTACCGAGGTCGATGAAACGGTTGCCCTCGACGTCCCAGATCTCGGCATTCCTGGCCTTGTCGGCGAATATGCCGGTCTGGATTCCTACCCCGCGCGGGATCTCATTGTCGCGAATTGCGAGCAGTTCCTTGTTCGTTGTCACTTCTGTTCTCCACCGCTGCCACAGCGGGCCACACGCATCGAATTAGGATATCATTCGCGGCTCGCTCAGGAGGACAGCAATGCGCGAAATGCTCCAGTTTTATATCGACGGCAAATGGGTCGATCCCGTAGAGCCGAACACGCTTGACGTGATCAACCCGGCGACCGAGGAAGTCTGCGGTCGAATCAGCCTCGGTTCTGCGGCGGATGTTGATCTTGCCGTGGCCGCGGCAAGGCGTGCATTCGAGACTTACTCGCAAACGTCACGCGAAGAGCGCCTCGAATTGCTCGAGGCAATCCTCGCCGAATTCACGAAACGCCACGATGAAGTTGCTGAAGCGATCATGGAGGAAATGGGCGCACCCTGGGGACTCGCGAAGGACGCCCAGGCCGCGAGCGGACCGCAGCACATCAAGGCCGCCATCCGTGCGCTCAGGAGTTTCGAATTCGAAGAGAGCAACCGCACCACGCTTGTTGTCAAGGAGCCGATCGGCGTCTGCGGCCTGATTACGCCGTGGAACTGGCCTATGAACCAGATCGCCGTCAAGGTTGCGCCGGCGCTGGCGGCCGGTTGCACAATGGTGCTCAAGCCGAGTGAGATTGCGCCATTCGATGCCATGATTTTTGCCGAAATTCTGGACTCGGCCGGCGTCCCAGCCGGCGTCTTCAATCTCGTCAACGGCGACGGACCCGGCGTCGGCACGGCGCTGTCGCAGCATCCCGATATCGACATGATGTCGTTCACGGGTTCAACTCGCGCGGGTGTGCTCGTCGCGCAAAACGCGGCGCCAACCGTGAAACGCGTCGCCCAGGAACTCGGCGGCAAGTCGGCGAACATCATTCTTGACGATGCCGACTTCGAGAAAGCCGTCAGGAGTGGCGCCGGCGACGTTTTCGAGAACACAGGACAGTCCTGTGATGCACCGTCCCGCATGCTGGTGCCGAAAGATCGCATGGAAGAAGCTGCAGCGATTGCAGCCTCTGTTGCCGAAGCGACGGTTGTCGGTGATCCGCGGGCCGAGAATACGGAGGTAGGACCGCTGGTATCCGCGACGCAGTGGAACAAGGTCCAGGACCTGATCCAGAAAGGCATCGACGAAGGCGCGACGGTGGCTGCCGGCGGCACTGGGAAGCCGGAGGGCATCGACAAGGGTTATTTTGCGCGACCCACCGTGTTTGCCAACGTCAGCAATGACATGACGATCGCACGTGAGGAAATCTTCGGCCCGGTACTGTCGATAATTGCTTACGAAGATGAAGACGAGGCAATACGCATTGCCAATGACACCCCTTACGGCCTGTCGGGCTGCGTATCGTCGTCAAATCTCGACCGCGCACGAAAAGTCGCGGCACGAATGCGCACCGGGATGGTCCATATCAATGGCGCGCACCTCGATTCCGCGGCGCCATTCGGCGGCTACAAGCAGTCGGGCAACGGCCGCGAATGGGGCGCCCATGGCATCGAGGAGTTCCTCGAGGTCAAATCGATTTACGGATACGAAGAGAAAGAATGAAGCGACACCTGATTCTGGCCATTTTGGTGGCCGCCCTCGTCCTCGGCGCGTGCGCGAAGGAAACGAGCCTGCCTGATGCAACCGGCAAGGGTTCGGTCCGGTTGGTGAATGCAATTCCCGGATCGTCCGAATTTGCAATCCTGATCGAGGAGCGCCTGATTGGAACCGCCGGCTACAAGGGAACGACCGGCAGGACCGAGTACGACGATCTCAGCTATACCTTCAATTTCGAGACCATTCTTGCCGGCGACACAACGCGTTCACGTGTGGCCAGCCAGTTCGTCGACGTCCAGGCAGATGTGGACTACTCGTTCGTCCTGTCAGGTGCGATTGACGCTCCTGATGTCGCGGTGTGGGAAAATGCACAGCGTGAATGGGGCGGGTCCGACACGGTTTTCGAAGTCAGGGTCGGCCACCTGGCCACAACGCTGGGCCAGGTTGACGTATACATCGCCGACGAAGCGACGCCGCCTGCGCTGGGATCGCAGATTGCGACGATCGGCATTGGAGAGGTTTCCGCAACTGCCGACCTCGAATCTGGCGATTATGTTGTCACGGTGACACCTGCAGGTGACGATACGACAATTCTGTTTGTCTCCGCCCCCGTAACGATCACGGCACAGAATCAGATCCTGCTCAACCTCTACGATGCCGACGGCAATGATCTTTCACCGTACTCGATGCGCCTCTACAACACGGGCGTCGGCGGAGCGGCAGCCCTCGTTGATTCCCGGTATCCCGCACAGATTCGTTTTATCCATGCATCGATCAACTTCGGCGATGCCGATATCTACACTGACGACCTCGAAGCAGACCCGACGGCGACGCCGATCGTGACAAATCACACGTTCATGGACATTACGCCATTCCTGGATATTGCCTCCGGCACTGTCCCCATCACGTACACAGCGCCGGGCGATACAGGCTCGATCCTGATTGATATTGACGAATCGATATTCCAGGGCACAAGGAACGACTTTTACGTCTACACGAACCTGAGCGGCACTGACGTGCGTACGACGAACATCGCCGACAGGCGCTCGATCCTGACGAGCGCCCGCTTCAGCATTTTCAATACGGTCAGCAATCGCGACAACGTCGATTTCTACCTGATTCCGACCGGCGAAAACATTGAAGACTATTCGCCGTTCCTTCCCAGCTACCCGCCCGGCGGCAGCCCGCTGCAGTTGCCAATTCTTCCGAACAGCTATGACATCTATATCACTGTTACGGGCGAAACGACGGTGCTGGCGGGACCGATAGCATGGGATGCTGTTGCCGGAGACGTCGTCGAGTCGATCATCTTCGAAAACGTCGACCCGAACATTGTCGATTTCGTCTTTCTGCCTGCGCCCTAACCGCTGGCCGCGATACCTTCGCGGCTTTCGTACCATTGACGCGAGCGGTTGACGACCTTTACGGCAGCCAGCATCACCGGGACTTCGATCAGCACGCCGACAACAGTGGCCAACGCGGCGCCGGACTCGAACCCGAACAGTGCGATCGCCGTCGCAACAGCCAGTTCGAAAAAGTTACTGGCGCCGATCAGCGCGGATGGTCCCGCCACGCAATGCGGTGAGCGCACCTGGCGATTGAGAAGGTAAGCCAGTCCCGAATTCACGAAAACCTGGATCAGTATCGGCACGGCCAGCAAGGCGATGATCAATGGCGCCGCGATGATCTGCTGCCCCTGGAAGCCGAACAGCAGAATCAGTGTGGCCAGTAGCGCCATCAGCGAAACAGGGCCGAGTTGCGCAATGACCGATTGCAGCCGCATTTGACCATCCGGCTTTGCCAGCAGCCGCCGGCGCCAGCCGGTCGCGATTATCAGCGGCACGACTATGTACAGCAGGACTGACAGGATCAACGTGTCCCACGGCACCGTGATTTCCGAGAGACCGAGCAGTAACGCGACGATCGGTGCGAACGCAAAGACCATGATCACGTCGTTCAGTGCGACCTGGGACAACGTAAAATGCGGTTCGCCTTTCATCAGGTGACTCCAGACAAAAACCATTGCTGTGCACGGAGCCGCGGCGAGAATGACGAGACCGGCGATGTAGGAGTCGACCTGGTCCGCCGGCAACATGTCACGAAACAGGTAACCGATGAAGAACCAGGCAAACAACGCCATCGAAAACGGCTTTACGCCCCAGTTGATGAACAGCGTCACACCGACTCCGCGCCAGTGCTCGCGAACACCCTTGAGCTGCCCCAGGTCGATCTTGATCAGCATCGGAATGATCATCAACCAGACGAGCACGGCGACCGGCAGGTTGATATGTGCGATCTCGATGCCGCCTATGGACTGGAACAGGCTGGGAAACAGCTCGCCCAGGCCAATACCAATGACGATGCACAGCCCTACCCAGACCGTCAGGTAACGTTCAAACAGGCTCATCCCTGCATTCTCCCCAGCAAATCTTCGACCCGGTGGCGTATGTCATCCCGACTAAGTCTGAACACTGCCATGATTTCGTCTTCTGTACCGCTGGCCTTTGCCGGGTCGTCGAGCGGCCAGTGTTCCTTGCGCGTACCAGGTGGCAATGCCGGGCAGTTTTCATCGGCGTTGCCACAGACAGTCACGACGTAATCGGCCTTCTCGAGCATGTCCGCAGTGAGTTCTGTCGACTCCTGTGCCGAAATATCAAGCCCTGCCTCGAGCATAACTGCGATGGCGCGTGGATTCTTGCCATGCGCCTCGATGCCGGCCGACTGAATGTCAAACGAAGGACTCGCGATATGTCGCGCCCAGCCTTCAGCCATCTGCGACCGGCACGAGTTGCCCGTGCAGAGAAACAGGATATTCACTGTAAGCGGATGCTGCCGGAATCAGGCGCAACAACGCGCCGCAGCATCATTCGCTGTGGCCGGTGCATCATCTGTCCCGTAATGCGTGATCTGGCCGTGTGTCACGAACGTTTCCCAGCGCACCGCATCCGGATCCTGCACCCACGTCTTGGTCGACCGTGCGTAGCAGCACTCGGCCTCCGGTTGCTCGAAAGTCTGCTCACCGGCCCGCCTGAGCCGGGCCTGGATTTCACCGAGTTCATCCATCGTGTCAGCCTGCAGCCCGACATGATTAATGCCACTCGAACGTGACGACTGGCTGATGGCAAAGTTGACCCGCGGATCATCGAGCATCCACTTGGCGTAATCCTCTTTTTGGACACTGGGTTCCTGCCCGAACAAGGTGTTGTAAAAATCGATAGATTGCCCAAGGTCGGCAACCGAGACATTGACGTGGAATCGTTTCATTCCTGGCTCCTTAACACTGCATTGAAGCGGCAACCGGTTCGCAAACCTGTGCGTTGCCGCCGCAACAGTCTTCCATCAGGTAGACAATCAGGCTGCTGATCGCATCGAAATCGGCACGATAGATAATGTGTCTGCCATCGCGCTCACTGGTCACGATTGCTGCCCGATGTAACTTTGCGAGGTGGCTCGACATCGTGTTCTGGCGTGCGCCAATACTGGCGGCGATCTCCCCGGCCGTCAGCCCGGTCGGACCTGCCTGCACGAGCAGGCGAAACACGCTGAGACGGGTCTCATGCGCCATTGCTTCGAATGCGGCAACTGCCGTTAATAGTTCCATATTTCGAGAATAATCGAAATATATGCCGGATGCAAGCACGTATAGGCTTGCGCTGTGGCAGGTCAGGGTTTCTGTCGGGTGTTGCCTGAGAATGCGGCGCCATCGTTGGCGGCATCATTCGCCGACTGCGCCTTCGCGTCGTACATGGCCTGGTCTGCAACGCTGATCAGGTGCCACAGGTCTTCGCCATGCTCGGGCATCAATGCAATACCGACACTGGCCGTGCACTTAATTTCCTGTCCCTGGATGATGTATGCCTCGGACGCAGTCTGCACGAGACGGTCCGCGACATGCCGTGCGTCGGCTTCGTTAATTCCCGGCAATACAATGGCGAACTCGTCGCCGCCGAGGCGGCCCAGAATGTCTTCCGGACGCAGGCAGAACTCGAGGCGATGACCGAAAGCCTTGAGCAGCGCATCGCCCGCCTGGTGCCCGAAGCGATCGTTGA
>JARRLQ010000018.1:8893-36357 GCA_037386905.1 Woeseiaceae bacterium | reverse complement strand
GAGAATCCCGTCTTCGATCTCGGCGGAGAACGGTTCCCTGTCCCAGAGTTCCGGGTCACCGACGTCGACGATATCGACATGCCCGTCGAAAGCGATGACACGTGGACCGGAGCCGATGCGTCCGATCAGGTTGCCCATCGGGTCGACAGTCACTTCGTCGTAGCCCAGCTTCTGCATCTCTTCACGGATGCGGGCAATGACGTTGCCTTCCTGCGAACTGAGAGATGGAATACGGATGATGTCCTGCATGAAAGCAGTGAGGTCTGCCTCCATAGAGCGTGCGTCGCTCAGGTAATTGTTATTCATTGAAAGCCTCGATCAGCCGGTCCCATTCATCGACGACATCCGTCGAGAAGACCCGGCTCCAGAAATCGGCGTCCCAGAGTTCCCGCAGCTCATCGGACGACTTGCCCTGCTGCTCGACCCAGGTGAAATACTTGAAGTTGTGTAGCGCCTTGCGATCCGCGTAGGTCAGCTCACGCACATGATCCGTCGCGATGCCCTGCAGGTAGCGCGCGAAGTGCCGCTCCGCCGAGCGTGACGTGTATTCGCCTTCGGATGCGCGCATGCCGGCCATGCGCGACTCGTACAGGTTCATCGCGTCGGTCAACGGCACGAAGATGACGTCACGCGAGTCCATGTCGTAGTAGCGCGCCGTCTTGACGGCGGCAACCAGGTTGCAGAGACTCGATATGCCGAGCAACGGCAACGATGCGAGCAGTTCTTCGCTGACCCCTTCACGCAGCAGGCATTCGTGGCCCGCCTCCTCGTTGAACAGTCGCATCAGCTGCATCAGCTGCTCGTCATCCACCGCCACGACGAAGTCCGTGTTGCGAACGTTGTGGATCCACGGGATGTGTTTGTCACCGATACCCTCGATGCGGTGCTCACCGAAACCGAACTGCAACAGTGTCGGGCACTGCAGCGCCTCGGTGGCGACCACGCGAAGGTCCGGGTGCCTCGTTCGCAGGAAATCGCCGGCGGCGATCGTTCCGGCGGAACCTGTGGCACTGACGTATGCCGAGAGGCGCCGGCCCCCGGCGAAGTTCGCGGCAAAGATTTCGTCGATGACCGAGCCGGTCACGTGGTAGTGCCAGATCGCATTTCCGAACTCGGCGAACTGGTTGAAGATGACGATATCGTCGCCACGTTCGCGCACGAGCTCGTGGCACTTGTCGTAGATTTCCTTGACGTTCGATTCAGTGCCGGGCGTCGCGATGATTTCGTCGGTGCCGATTGTCTGCAGCCACTCGAAGCGCTCGCGGCTCATACCTTCGGGCAGGATGGCTATGGCAGGGCATGCCAGCAGTGCGCAGTCGTAGGCGCCGCCGCGGCAGTAGTTGCCCGTCGACGGCCATACGGCCTTCTGGCTTTCGGGGTCGAAATTGCCGGTGACCAGGCGCGGCACGAGGCATCCGTAGGCCGCTCCGACCTTGTGGGCACCCGTCGGAAACCAGTTGCCGACGATGCCGACAACCGTTGCGTCGATGCCGGTGATCTCCTGCGGAAACTCGATCCAGTTGCCGTTATTGAAACCGCCGCCGTGCTCTACGGGCTCGTTCTTCCACGTAATCCGGAACAGGTTCGCCGGGTCGACCTCCCAGAGACCGACTTCTGTCAGCCGCTGCGTGATGCGGTCGGGAATGAGGCCCGGATCTTTCATCTGTGCAAACGTCGGCAACTCGATGCCTCGTTCACGCGCCCGCGCCTTCGATTTGTCGAGAACGGTCCGGTTGATGTCGGGTACAAGGGTCATATTTGACCTCCCAGTGATATGTCAGGCAGCGGCTCGAGGTTGCCCCACCCGAGTTCGACGGTGTCGGCGCCTGCTTTGCAGGCGCGCAGCAACTCGTCCTGGTCGACGGGCAGACTAAGTACCCTGACGCCGGTCGCCCGGTATATCGCATTGGTGATTGCGGCACTGGTTGCAATGCTCGGCAACTCGCCGGCGCCTTTCGCGCCGAACGGTCCTGCAGCCACGGCGTGCTCTACGACGTGCGACTCGATCTCCGGCGCATGCTCGATACTCGGCATCTTGTAGCGCGCCATCAGGCTGGTCCATGGTTTGCCGTCTTCCTGGATGTAATGCTCGGTCAGCGTGTAACCGAGCGCCATGACGATGCCACCCTCTACCTGGCCCCTGAGTGTCAGCGGGTTGAGTGCACGACCGATATCATGCGCGGCGATGACCTTGTGAACGTGCACTTCCCCCGTCGTCATGTCGACTTCGACGAGCGCGGCCTGGGCACCGAAACTGAACGCGAAGTGCATATCACCGCCTTCGCCGAGCGGCCGGGTCTGCGGCGCTTCGTAGTCGTATCGAACGAGCACATGTTCTTCATCGTTCGCCGCGGCCTTCTCAGCTGCCAGTCGCACCGCGTTGCCGCTGACGAACGATTGCCGGCTCGCGGTCGTGGCTCCGCCATCCGGGCAAAAATCGGTATCGCCGAGCAGCACATGGACCTTTTCCACGGGAATGCCGAGCTCCTCTGCAGCGCAGGCCGCGAGTACTCCCGGCAGGTTCTGACCCATCTCGGCTGATGAAATACGCACCTCGGCGCGATTCTCGCCGCCCCGCCAGACTTCGATCTCGGCACTGGCCTTATCCGCTGCGCCGCCGCCGAGCCCCGTGTTCTTGTATGCAACCGCGATGCCCCAGGCGAAGCGGCTGTCGCCACTCTCCCAGCTCCAGCGGAATCCCTGTTCGCGCATTTCTTCTGCGACCTTGTCGATGCACTCCCTGAGCCCGGCGCTTTCCCGAAGTTCCTGCCCTGTCGACGTCCTCCTGCCGACATCCAACGCGTTCTTGTGACGCAGCTCAATGGCATCGATTCCGAGTTCCTCGGCGACTATGTCCATCGTGCTTTCGACCGCGAAGCAGCTCTGCGTGACGCCGAAGCCGCGGAACGCGCCGCTGGGTGCGTTGTTCGTGTACATCGCGAAGCAATCGATCTTCACGTTCGGCGTCTCATACGGACCGGCGGCGTGCGTCGTTGCGCGAGTAAGCACCTTCTCACTCAGGCTCGCATACGCACCGCCGTCGCCGTAAAGCGTTGCCTGCACGGCTGTCAGCGTGCCGTCTTTACGTGCGCCGATGCGCATTCGAATTACCGTCGGATGCCGCTTCGGGTGAACGAGCAGGCTTTCCTGCCGCGAGTACAGCATCTTGACTGGCCGCCCGGTCTCCTCGGCAAGCAACGCAACGTGAATCTGTCCCGTGATGTCTTCCTTGCCGCCGAAACCACCGCCGGTCAGGGTTGCCACGACGCGAACGGCGTCGGGCTCCACACCCAGCGCGGCAGCCGCCTGGTCGCGATCCTGGTACGGGATCTGGCTGCCGACATAGATCGACGTCTTGTCGTGCCGCGCTGTCTCGCCACGCACCGCACTGGCATCGACTTCCCCACCAAACTCGCCCGGATCGTAGCCCGCGGGAATACCGATAGAGCATTCCGGTTCCAGAAACAGGTGTTCTGCACTCTGTGTCCGGTACGTGCGGTCAACGACTACATCTGCGTCGGCGAACCCGGCTTCGATGTCGCCCTTGGCGACCTTGATGTGCTTGAGCAGGTTGCCTTCGCTACGACCGTCATGAACGAGCGGCGCGTCCGGCTCTGACGCCTGCAGCGCGTCACCAACTACAGGCAATTCCTCGTACTGCACATTAATAAGGTCAATCGCGGCAGCCGCTATCTCTTCGGAATCGGCCGCGACAACCGCAATCGCGTCGCCGGCATACCGAACCTTGTCGTCGCACAGCACCGGCCAGTCGTCGATGACCAGGCCGTGGCGGTTGTGTCCCGGCACATCTTCGTGGGTAAGCACCGCGTGCACGCCCGGCAACTCTCGCGCTGCAGCCGTGTCGATCGAAACGATGCGAGCATGCGGCACACCCGCGCGCCTCGTGCGCGCGTAAAGCATACCGGGAAAGTCGTAGTCGTCTGTAAAACGAGCACTGCCATCGATCTTTGCCCGCGCGTTGGGGTTCGGCAGTGGCTTGCCGACCGGCGAGCTTGTGGATGCCGGACTCGAGTCGTCGCTCATCTCACCACGAGCCGCCTGCAGTATGGCGCGCACGATGCTGCGATACCCGGTGCAACGACAGTAAGTGTCTTTCAGCGCCGTCCTGATGTCGTCCTCCGTCAGTGACGCGCCTTTATCGTCGATCAGCGCCTTCGCCGTCATGATCATGCCGGGCGTGCAGATGCCACACTGTACCGCGCCCTGCTCGAGAAACGCCTGCTGCAATGGATGCAAGTTGCCATCGGCGGACAGGTTCTCGATCGTTTCAACGACCGCGCCGTGCGCCTTGAAGGCCGGAAAGACGCAGCTCGACACCGGAGTCCCGTTGACGAGTACGGTGCAGATTCCGCATTCAGCCTCGTTGCAGCCGATCTTCGTACCTTTCAACCCCAGCTCGCCGCGCAGCACTTCAGAAAGATACCGGGCCTCGTTCACTTCGAGCTCGACGGCGTTGCCGTTCAAGGTCATGCGCAGCGTCTTCATGACGTCCCCCGCTGCGCACGCTCCACGGCGCGTTGCAGTATTGCGGGCAGGAATGTACGAACCATCAGTTCGCGGTACTCGCGCGTCGCACGATACTTGCTGGCTCGCAGCTCGACATTCTGCAACGCGACCTCGGTGGCCTTCGCGTACTGCGTCTCGGTCGCCGGACCACCGACCAGCACCTCCATTGCTGGCTCCGCGAGGTGCGGTACCGGGCCGACGGGACCCATGCTGATGCGCGCTTCGTTGATCACGTTGGCCTGATCGAGCGCAACCCGAACGCCCATCGATATGATTGGCAGGCACAGGCCCTGCGGCCGCATGACGCGGTGATGCGCCGAGCCTTCCCCGGCGCCTGTTGGACGAAACCGCAGGCGCGTCAGCACCTCCCGGTAGCGGTCAATAAAGCTCTTGCCCGGCCCCTTGAATGAATCCTCAAGTGGCATCCAGCGAGAACCGTCGACACCCGTGACTTCCACTTCACCACCGAGCGCCAGCAGCCCGATCGTGCCGTCACCGGCAGGCAGGGCGTGTGCAACGTTGCCGGCCAGCGTGCCGACGTTCCTGACCTGCGGGCCGCCAATCACGCCACAACTCTCGGCGAGGCACGAGCCCTGCTCGATGATGCGCGCATCCCTGACGATCTGGCTGTGTGTCACGCCACAGCCGATCACGATGCAATCGTCCTCTATCGATATCTCGCCCAGCCCCTCAATATGCGTGACGTCGACCATCGCGCTAACCGGCTTGTGCAAACCGCGGCGCGTCTCGACGAGCAGGTCGGTACCTCCACCAACGACACGCGCCTCGCCATCGTAACGCTGCAGAATTTCTACAGCTTCCGCAGCGGTTGCGGGCGTGTAGTAGTTCTCCCAGCGACTGCTCGATGACCTTGCCATGACACTCACCGTATCCTCGACCACAGCGCGGCCGCACGCTCAATGCAGTCGGCACGAACTTCGTTTTCAGGCAGCTTAAGAATGTTGCCGTTCTCGACGATGACTTTGCCGCGGGCAATCGTCGTGTGGGCGCGACTGAAGCCGATACCGAACAGCAGGTGACCGTACAAGGTCTCGGGCAGCAATGGAGTGAACGGCACGTAGTTGTATATGACGAGATCGGCGAGCTGGCCCTTCACGATCGACCCGCGCGGCTCATTGAACAGTCGGTTCGCTATACGGCGGTTGTTGCGCAGCAGGATGTCGCAGGACTCGCCGAATGCCAGGGTCGGGTCTTGATGTAGCGTTCGCTGGTGCATGTACATCGCCCGCGCCTGTGAAATGACGTGCGACGACATGCCATCGGTGCCCACGCCGACCAGCACGCCGTGACGCAGGAAATCGAGCACTGGCGATACGGGCAGGCCGTTGTTCATGTTGGATTCCGGGTTGCTGACGAGCATCGAGTCCGTCTCGCCCAGCAGTTTCATCTCGCCGGGCTCGAGGTGGGTGCCATGAACAAAGATCGATTTGTGCCCCGTCATGCCGCGTTCGTGGAAACGATCGAGCACGCGTTTGCCATGACGCTCACGGGTCGTCGTCACATCGATAGCGTCCTCGGCTGCGTGCACGTGGAAGCCAGCATCGAGTTCCTTGCCGATAGCGGCGCAGCGATCGAGCGTTTCATCACTCAGCGTCATGGACGCGTGCAGCCCGAACATTGCCGCGATCTGGCCACTGTCAGAGTCTTTGCACTTGCGGATAAAGCGCTCGTTCTCTTCCATGCCTTCGCCTGGCTTGTTGCGGTCCGACACTTCGTAGCAAAGACAGCCGCTGAGACCGATATCCGTGAACGCACGCTCCACCCAGTCGAGGCTGCCGTCGCAGCAGGATGGTGACGCATGATGGTCGATGACGGTCGTGCACCCGGCCAGGGCCGCATCCATCAGGGCGAGCAATGCCGAGTAATACACGTCGTCAGTGTTCAGCGCAGCATCGAGCTTCCACCACAGGCGACGCAGGTTCTCGTCGAAATTGGTAGCCGGCGGACCGGGTGGCGTGAAGCCGCGTGCAAACGTCGAATAGAGATGGTGGTGCGCGATGATCAGGCCGGGCATCAGGAGCCTGCCTTCAGCATCGATGCTGCGGTCGGGTTCGAGGGATTCGACGTCGAGCTTGCCGACAGCAATAATCTTGTCGTCCTCGATGTAGACGCTGCCGCCATCGATAACCCGGTTTTCGTCATCCAGGGTAACGACCCGGGCATTACTGATGAGAAGCGATGTCACGGTGCTTGCCGCCCCGGCGGCAGCTCCGGCGCGGATGCGGCAAGGTCCGCGAGCAGCGTATCAATCGACCTGACCGACTCGCACGACGCAGAGTCGGGCTGTTCGCGATCGACATACAGTCGCGGCTTGTCGCGATACGGTCTTCCCGACGTCGGGCAGAAGGTCGTGCAATTGCCGCACTCGTTGCACAGGTCGGCAATGACCGCGACCTGGTAGCGCTGGTGGAGCCCTGACGTCGCCGGATCGACTTCGTAAGTCTGCAGCGCAAGGTTGGGACAGACACTGACGCACAACCCGCAAAAGACGTCGCAGTCGAGACAGCGCCCTGCTTCGGCGCGTGCCCGCGCTTCGTCAAAAGTCAATACAACCTCGGCGAAGCCTTCGCGCTGCTCAACAGACAACTCGGGCGATGGTGTACGCCACTGGCGGCGACTCTTGCGGCGCAGCAGCTCTGCGACGTCCAGGTCGGGCCCGCCGGTCGCCGCGGCCGCCGCCTTGCGACCGAGGATGTGTGCGGCGATGGCTTTGCCCGCGGCGGCCGCCTTGACGATGGACGCCGGACCGTCGTTGGCGACGTCGCCACCGGCATACACACCGGCCAGCGATGTCTCGAACGTAATCGGGTCGGCAGCAATATAGCCTTGCTCGTTGAGCGCGACGGGTTCGCCCTCGAGGAAGTCGAGCATGGCACCCTGGCTTATCGCGAGAATCAGCGTGTCGAGCGGAATCTCGAAGTCTGAATCCGGTACCTCGTGGGGCACCTTGCGGCCCGACGAGTCGCGATCGCCACGGTACTCCATCCGCCGGCAGCCCAGCGCACGCAGTTCACCATGTTCGACATGCAGCGACTGCGGCTTGCAGAGCTCGACAACCTCGATCCCTTCCTCGAGCAGGTGTTTTATCTCATCGCGGTCGGCCGGCATCTGGTCGATCGTGCGCCGGTATACGAGCTTGACGTCACCATTCGAAAGCCGTTTCGCAACGCGCGCACAATCCATCGCCGTGTCACCCGCACCGATAACACCAATCCGTTCGCCAATATCAACAGGCTGTTCGTCCCTCGCCTGGCGCAGGAATGCCAGCGCGTCGATGACGCCCGCACTGTCTTCATTATCGAGACCGAGCATCTTGCTGCGTTGCGCGCCAACAAGAACAAGAATCTTTTCAAAGCCGTCGTTGCGCAGATCGGTCAGCGTGAAGTCCCGGCCGGCAGTCTTGCCATAGTGAAACACGACGCCTCGAGCCTCGAGTGGCTGCAGGTCCTTTTCGAAAACGCTCCACGGCAAGCGGTATTCGGGAACAGCGCCGCCCACCATGCCGCCGGCCCGCTCATGCTGTTCGAAGACCTCCACGTGGCAACCCGCCGCCGCGAGTTCCCTGGCCGCCGCCATGCCGCCCGGTCCGGCACCGATGATGGCTACCTTGACGCCGGCCTCGTCAGAACTGCGTGGCGGCACCGGTGCCGGGATGTCCGCGATGTAGCGCTTCACGTCGCGAATCGCAACGGGTTCGTCGAGGTGGTTGCGCACGCAGGTCTGCTCGCACAGGTGATCGCACACACGGCCGAGCACGCATGGCAGTGGATTGTCCTTACGCACGACCTCGACGGCCCGGGCGTCGTTGCCGTCATGCACAGCGCGCATGTATTGCGGCACCTGCTGGCTGATCGGACATTCGTCGACACAAGGCGCCTCGATGCAATCAAAGTATTCGAGCCGCCTTTGCGTCTTGGTGTGAGCCGTGTCGAATGTCGCTTTCTTGTATTGCCGGTCCTGTAAGACGCGACGCGCGTATTCGTCGAGTGGTCGCGCGGGCGCTTCTTGAAATTCCGCCAGGGTCTTCACGCCAGCGTTCTCGATAGCGTCGTCGAGACGCTCAACGTACTGCAGCATGCGCAGATAGCCGCCGGTCTTGAGCAGGTCCGAGCACGACGTCACCGTTTGCATGCCGCCGGCAAGCAGGTCAGGCGCGTTAAAACAGTTCGCGCCAGCCGAAAATGACATCATCAGGTTGCCATCAAACTCGTCATTGAGCTTGCTGGCCAGGTTGACCGTGATCGCATGCAGCGGCCGGCCGGACAGGTACATCATCTTTTCGGCCGGGTCGAACACTAGTCCCTGGTTCTCGACTTCGAGCGTATTCGAGAGCTTGACGCCGAATTCAAGCCCACAGTCGTCCGCGACTGCGCGCAGGTTCGCAAACATCGGGACAGCGTCCCTGTATGCGAGGTCGTGCCTGAAAGCCTCATCGGGCACGACGACGTCATGGTATCCAAGATCTTCGTTGAGTATGCCGCGCAGTCGGTCAGCGCCCAGCAACGTCGGGTTGCACTTTACGAGTGTATGCAGCCCACGTTCTTTCATCAGGTAAGCCGAAATGCTCTCGATCTCCTGCGGGGGACATCCGTGCATGGTCGAGAGCGTGACGTTGTCCGACAAGCGGCCCGGAACCTCGAGCTTGTATGCGTCGGGGTAGTGGCGTTCAAGGCGTTCGAGGAGCCGATCGATGTGCACACCGGCGTCCCGGGTCTCGTCGAGGAACCACTGCATGTTCGGCTGCCGGATTCCCTCGAGGTTGTAACCGACACTGAGGTTGAACACGACGTCGGGCGACTGTCCGGGGAAACCGAGCGCTCGGTGTAGCGCATGAATCAGCACCCATGCGCGAACATATTCCTGCAGTGACTCGTGGACCTTCAGCTCCTGCGACCACTCGATGTTGTAACCCTCGTCCTGCATATCGATGCAGGGCTTGGAAACGTCGAGTTCGTCCAGCGTTTGCACCGTCTTGAGCTCGATGTAACGAGCCCCACAAAGCCAGGCTGCGACAATGTTTTGCGCCATCTGGGTATGTGGGCCCGCCGCCGGGCCGAACGGGGTGCCGATCCGCCGGCCAAATACGGTCGTCGCGAACCGGTCGTCGTCTCGGGGAACGAAGAAATTGCGGCGGGGAATGCCAAAGACGGAGTCGCGCCTTTCGAGCTCGCGAAAAACCCACGCAAATAGCTGTTCCGCGGCTATTGGACTGAATAGCGCAGACATGCACTCCGCCTCCAAATGATTGATTTTATTGAACCCTCAAGCGTTTGCCGGGGCCATACGCACTTGCCGAAGCGGTATCGCGCAATCGATGTTGCCGCCATGCCGCCTCAAGAGGCGCATCAACAGGATAGTCAGAACGAAAGTGCCCCCGATGAACGGGGGCACTTTGTGTTACAGCTTTTGAAACTGCCCGATCAGTCCAGGTCGAACCGATCGAGTGTCATTACCTTGCTCCATGCAGCAACGAAGTCATTGACGAACTGCTCTTCGCCATCAACTGCAGCGTAGGCTTCCGCGACCGCGCGCAGTTCGGAATTCGATCCGAACACGAGGTCGACCGGTGTTGCCGTCCACTTCAGCTCGTTACTTGCACGGTCCCTGCCTTCGTAGATGCCTTCGGCGTCTGCCGACTTCGTCCACGCAGTAGACATGTCGAGCAGGTTGACGAAGAAATCATTGCTCAGGGTGCCGGGCGCGTCAGTGAAGACGCCGTGGGCGGAGCCTGCAGCGTTAGCATTCAACGCACGCATGCCGCCGACCAACGCCGTCATTTCCGGAACCGTCAACGTCAGCAGGTCCGCTTTCTCGACCATCATCTGCGCCGGGGCAGCGTAGCTACGATTGCTGTAGTAGTTACGGAAGGCATCGGCTGTCGGCTCCAGTACCGCGAAGGAATCGACGTCGGTCATCTCCTGCGTGGCATCTGTGCGACCAGCATGAAACGGTACTTCGACGTCATAACCGGCGTCTTTCGCAGCCTTCTCGATAGCGGCTGTACCGCCGAGAACGATGACATCTGCCAGCGATACTTTCTTGCCGCCTGATGCCGACTTGTTGAAGTCCGCCTGGATCTCACCGAGCTTGGCAAGCACGCCGGCCAGCTCGTCAGGCGTATTGGCCTCCCATGCGTTCTGCGGGGCGAGGGCTACACGTGCGCCGTTTGCACCGCCACGCATGTCGGAACCGCGGTAAGACGAAGCAGACGCCCACGCCGTGCGTACCAGCTCAGGCACGGTCAGGCCGGACTTCAGGATCTTCGCTTTCAGCTTGTCGGCATCCTTTGCACCGATCAGCTTGTGATCGACGGCCGGAACCGGGTCCTGCCAGATGAATACTTCGTCAGGAACTTCGCTGCCGACGTAGCGCGCACGCGGACCGAGGTCGCGGTGCGTCAGTTTGAACCATGCCCGGGCGAATGCCTGGTCGAACTCCCTCGGGTTGTTGAGGAAGCGCTGCGAGATCTCGCGGAAACCGGGGTCCATGCGCAGCGCCATGTCCGTCGTCAGCATGATCGGCGGATTACGCTTGCCTTCAACATGTGCATCCGGAACAGCGGTGTGCAAAGCCTTGTCTACCGGTACCCACAGAGTAGCGCCGGCCGGCGTCTGCGTCTTTTCCCATTCGAAGTTGAACAGGTTGCTCAGGAACAGGATCGACCAGGCGGTCGGCGTCTGCGTCCAGGCGCCTTCGAGACCACTGGTCATCGTGTCCGCGCCCTTGCCTTCGCCGCACTTGTTCTTCCAGCCGAAGCCCTGCTCTTCGATAGCGGCCGCGGCAGGCTCGGGGCCAACGCAGTCAGCGGGCTTGGCACCGTGGGTCTTGCCGAGCGTATGACCACCCGCAACGAGGGCAACGATTTCCTCGTCGTTCATTGCCATGCGGCCGAACGATTCGCGCATGTCACCTGCGGCGGACAGCGGGTCGCCGTTGCCGCCAGGTCCTTCCGGGTTGACGTAGATCAGGCCCATCTGAACGGCGGCCAGCGGCTTTTCAAGCTCGCCGCCTTCGTCATAGCGATCTTCATTGCCCAGCCACTGGGTTTCCTTACCCCAGTAAACATGGTCGGCTTCCCAGTCGTCGACACGTCCACCGGCGAAGCCGAGTGTCTCGAAGCCCATCGACTCGAGCGCAACGTTACCGGCCAGGATCATCAGGTCGGCCCAGGAAACATTGCGGCCGTACTTTTGCTTGACCGGCCACAGCAGGCGGCGGGCCTTGTCGAGGTTGGCGTTGTCGGGCCAGCTGTTGAGCGGCTCGAAGCGCTGCTGGCCACCATCGGCGCCGCCACGTCCGTCATGCACGCGGTAGGTGCCGGCGCTGTGCCAGGCCATGCGAATCATCAATCCGCCGTAGTGACCCCAATCGGCCGGCCACCAGTCCTGCGAGTCCTTCAATGTCATCTCGATGTCTTTCTTCAGGGTATCGAGGTCGACACTGGCGAACGCCTCGGCGTAATCGAAGTCGTCACCGTACGGATTCGACCGTGCATCGTGTGCACGAAGCTGTTGGAGATTGAGCGAATCGGGCCACCAGAACTTGTTGGTCGTACCCATGGAATCGGCGTAAATCGGGCTCGCAACCAGCAACGAAGTCGTTGTCGCCACGATTAACGCGGCAGCAACTCGGATCTTGCTCGGCATTGTTAATACCCTCCTTTTTTGTTTGAGAAATACCCGTCACAAAGGCTAGCGCTTGTATTTGGTTCTGAAAAATTGAATATAATGAAAATCATGTTCCATTTTTTCGAACCACTATAGCGACTCATGATTTCACTCAAACAGGTCCACTACGCCCTCGCCGTCGAACGGAACCTGCATTTTCGCCGTGCGGCCGAGGACTGCAATATCTCCCAGTCCGCCCTGAGTACGGCATTGTCGGAGATGGAAAAGCAGCTGGGGTTCCAGATTTTCGAACGCGACAACCGCAAGGTGCTCGTTACGCCGCTGGGCCAGCAGGTCCTGGACCGGGCACGGCTGATCCAGCTGCAGATGGAGGACCTGCGAAAACTGGCCGCGTCGCAGCGCGAACCGCTCAGCACGCCGATGTCGATTGGCGTGATCCCGACGATCGGCCCGTACCTGCTGCCTCGCGTATTGCCGGCGTTACAGGAACGCTACCCGGATCTGCAACTCGACATCCTCGAAGACCAGTCCGCCGAAGTGCTCGACCTGCTACGGCGCGGCGCGCTCGATGCCGCAATCATTGCATTGCCCTACGATTGCGAAGGCCTGCTGACATTTCCGTTCTGGGCGGAAGATTTGCACTGGATCGTTCATGTCGCCGATGAGAGGGCCGACGCCAGCGAGGCAACCGCCGATGATTTTGCGAAATCTCACCTGATGTTGCTCAAGGATGGTCATTGCCTGACAGAGCATTCGCTGTCTGCCTGCAAACTGGAGACCGTTGCGACCCACAGTTTCAGTGCGACCAGCCTGTCGACACTGATCCAGCTCGTTGCAGGCAGAATTGGTACGACGCTCGTGCCACAAATAGCCCTCGATCAGCTGGTGCGCAACAACAGCCAGCTCACCAGCATTCCGCTGCAGGAGCCCGGCCCTCACCGCGAACTGGCCTTTGCGATTCGCCCGAATTACCCGGGAACAGAAAATATCGAAACATTAATGCAACTTTTCCAGGTCGAATTGCAGGAATCCGCCTGATACGAACATCTCCGAATTGACGCTGCCGCCATTCGGAACTAGATAGTACGCGTGGGGTAGGAGTCTGAAATGTTTCGGAATGGAATTCGGCGACTGGCCCAATCAGCCGCCATCGCAATACTCGCCTTTCTGCTCGTTGCTGCAATACCCGGCGTTCCTGCCAACGTCAATCACGAACCCGTAGTGACCGAGCTGCTAAGCCTGATGGGGTCGCGCCCGGACTTGCGGGAGTCGGTCGAGGCCGCCGTGGAGACAGCCGACCTGCAGGGCATCGACGACGTGGATGAATTCGTCGCTTACCTCGACCACCTGGTCACGTTCGTCCCGACCGAGCGGGAAGTCATTCCCGAGTGCCTCAAGTTCTACTACATCATCAACCAGGCGCCCGACAATGCGCTGAACGAAGATGAACAGTTCAATGCCTGGATGAAGCACCTGGTCCAGGCCTGGGGTGCATTTCTCGATACCCCGGCCTCTGCCGCAGGCATCGAGACGTTTCGCAAAGCGACCAGTTACAGGATCGACGACTACATCGAGGGACCGAGCGGCTGGCAGACCTTCAACCAGTTCTTTGCCCGCGAGGTGAAACCGGGCAGCCGGCCGGTCGCGGAGCCACGCAACGACAATGTCGTCGTTTCGCCGGCCGACGCCGTGTTCATGGGGCAGTGGCCGATCGACGACGACTCGAATATCACGGTCAAGGGCGCCAAATGGGCGATTTCCGAGTTACTTGCTGACAGCGCATACAAGGACGCCTTCCAGGGCGGCACCTACACGCACAGCTTCCTGTATATCGACGACTATCACCGCTACCACGTGCCCGTGGCCGGAACGGTCAGGGAAGTACGCAACATCAGTGGCAGGGTCTACATGGATGTGTTCCGGGAGGACGATGGCACGCTCAATGTTGTTGACGGCGACACCTACCAGTTCAACCAGGAGCGAGGGCTTGTCGTGATCGATTCACCCGAAGTTGGCCTGGTCGCGGTGCTGCCGATCGGCATGGCCTATGTTTCATCGGTGAACCTGACCACGGAAGTCGGCGCAGAACTGCGCAAGGGCGACCCGTTCGGCTACTTCATGTTCGGCGGCTCTGACATCGTGACGATATTCCAGGACAGGAATGTCGTGCTCGATGCGGAGGTCGGCACGAAGTACCTGCAGGGGCAAAGGCTGGGTGAACTGAAGTAGCACCCAGCGCACTTGGCACGACCGGAATTCCCTCTTGATCTAGATCATGGATGCGTCAAGCCAGAGGCGGACAATTTAAGTATTCGCCACCCCGAACCAAAGGGAAGCCAAATGTATTACGGCCCTGCCACGCCCGCTGCGGTTGCCGCGGTTGCGCTTTTCGCTGCGCCAGCGGTATCGTCGGCCGCCGACATTGCCGGCGACGAGCGAATCGACCAGGTCGTCGTTGTCGCGCACAAGGACGAACGCTCTATCCGGGACGTGGCCGCCAACGTTACGGTCCTGTCCCGAACCGAGCTGAATGGCGAACTCGCTACCTCGATAGGCGACGTATTTCGCTACGTGCCGGGCGTCGACTACGAAGGCGCCGGTACGCGCTTCGGGGCCGAGGGCATTAATATTCGCGGCATCGGCGGCAACCGGGTTGCCATACTCGTCGATGGCGTACCGCTCAGCGACCAGTTTGATACCGGCAGCTTCTCCAACGCCACGCGTGACTTTATCGATGCGGGCCTGGTCCAGCACATTGAAGTCCTGCACGGTCCGGCCTCTGCCCTGTATGGCAGCTCAGCCATCGGCGGCGTTGTGACCGTGCGCACGCCCGACCCATCCGATATTGCCAGGCACGGCGCGTTTGGGGGCGAATTCCTGGGCACATGGCGCGGCACTGACGACAGCCTGCACGGGCAGTTCATGGCGGCCGTGGGCGATGATTCGCTCGGCGTGCTGGCGGGCTACAGCAGGCGAACTGGCGAACAAACAGATTCAGCGGCCGCGCCGAACAGTCTCGACACGCGCGACTACACGCGCGAAACCGCCCTGCTCAAGCTGGTTTCCGACAACCGCTTCGGGCATACCTTCCGCGCCAGCGTCGTGTGGCAGGAAGGCCAGACGCTGTCGGACCTCAACTCGATGCTCGGTACGGGCCGCTACCGCTCGACCACGGCGCTCGAGGGTGACGACCGCCAGCGCATGGAGGTCGTGAACCTGGCCTACGAATTCGGCTCGCCCGAAAGCTGGATCGACAGTGGTGTGCTGCGAGGTTTCCGGGAGCAGGCCGACATCGACCAGTACACACTGGATGAGCGCGCGGCAGCGCGCACGCCGGTTTCTATCGACCGCCGGTTTTCCTACGACCAGCTAATCCAGGGCATCGAGCTGAACCTGTGGAAGGATTTTTCGGGCAAGCGCATCGGTCACCGCGTCGGCCTGGGCGTCGAGTATCACGAGCGCCGGACCGAGGAATTCCGCGATGGCCTGTCGACGGACCTCGTCACGGGCGAGCAGACCAACGTGCTGCTTGGCGAGGTTTTCCCGCTGCGTGATTTCCCGATCAGTGACACGACCGAAACGGGCGCGTTTGTCGAGGACACGATATCCATTGGCGAGCACTGGAAAGTCATCGGGGCGCTGCGCGCTGACCGCTATCAACTCAGCCCTGACGTTGACGAGATGTACCTTGCCGACTACCCCGATTACGAGACAACACGCATTGACGAGTCCGATATCTCGCCCAAGCTCGGCGTCATTTACAGCATCACGCCGGGAGTCGATGCCTATGTGCAGTATTCGCGCGGTTTCCGGGCTCCGCCGTTCTCGGACGCCAACGTCTCGCTCGAGTTGCCTTTGTTCGGCGTGCGCGCCGTGCCCAACCCAAACCTCAAATCCGAGTCATCGGACGGTTTTGACCTTGGGTTGCGCTGGTACGGGCTGCGCTCAAATGCGCATGTCTCGGCTTTTCACACCAGTTACAGACACTTCATCGAAACCAAGGTGAACATCGGTATCGACGCGGTCAGCGGCTACACGCTGTTCCAGTCGCAGAATATCGAGGACACGATAATCAAGGGCATTGAGGTCGGCTGGAATATGCGCCTCGGTGACCTCGAACAGTTTGTGCTCGACGGGTCAGCATTCTATGCGCGCGGCGACAATGAAGGCACAGGAGAACCCGTCAATTCGGTAGGTCCGGCGCAGGCGATTATCGGCTTCAGCTGGTTCTCGGCTGACGAGACCCGCGAGCTACGCCTGAAAGGTACGCTCGTGAGTGCCTATGATCGCCTCGACGAGTCCGCCGGCGAGTTGTTCAAGCCCGCCGGCTATGGTGTGTTCGACCTCTACTTCTCTCAGCGGCTCGGCAACAACGTCATTGTTCGTGCCGGACTGCAAAACCTGGCTGATCGCACGTACTGGAACTGGACGGACGTGCGCGGCCTCGCACCCGACGATCCGATTCTTCCATACCTGGCGCAGGCAGGGCGCGCAGCGTCCATCAGCCTGCACCTCGTGTGGTGATTTTCCACAATGTCTGAATGACAGGGAGTTAATCAATGAAACGCAAGACGACAAGCATGCTTCGCGCAGTGCCGCTGCTGGCGCTGGTCATGGCAGCATGCTCACAGGAATCCACGCCCCCGGCAGGTGACACCGCAGTACATGACGCCGAAGTCGCCGCTGCGACGGCGGGTGAACTCATGACAAAGGGCCAGGGTATCTACAACGCCAACTGTGCCGCGTGCCACCAGCCCGATGGCCAGGGCCTGGCAGGGGCATTTCCGCCGCTTGCCGGTTCCGACTTCCTGAAAGGCAATCGCCGGGAGGTCCTGGCGGCGGCACTGTTCGGTCTCCAGGGCCCGATCACCGTCAACGGCACAGAGTACAACGGCGTCATGCCCAGCCAGGGCCACCTGCGTGACGAGGACCTCGCCGCAGCCATCACCTACGTGTTCGGCTCCTGGGGCAACAATCTTGCCGCGGTCAGTGTCGACGAAGTTTCGGCACTACGCGCCGAGCTCGGCCAGACCGACCGCGCAGCCGGCGAACGCCACGTTGGTGCGACGGAAGGCGAGTTGAAATACGAAGGCGCGCCCGTCGCCATGACCAGCGAGGGCGTTCGCCAGGTGTCGGCGAGCGGTGGCCCGGTGTTGTCGGAAGCCGAGTTTGCCACGGCAACGCAACGTTATTTCGAGCGCTGCGCCGGGTGCCACGGTGTGCTGCGCAAGGGCGCAACGGGTAAGCCGCTGACACCCGACATCACGCTCGACAAGGGCACCGAGTACCTGAAAGCCCTGATCACCTATGGCTCGCCGGCCGGCATGCCGAACTGGGGTACGTCGGGCGAAATGACCGAGGCCGAAATCGACATCATGGCGCGCTTCCTGCAACAGGAACCGCCGATGCCGCCGGAATTCGGCATGGCTGAAATGAAGGCAAGCTGGGATGTCCTTGTTGCACCGGAAGACCGCCCGACAGAGCCACAGCATGATCGCAACATCGACAACTTCTTCTCGGTCACGCTGCGTGACTCGGGACAGGTCGCGATCATCGATGGTGACACGAAAGAAATCGTCAACATCGTCGAAACAGGCTACGCGGTACACATTTCACGTGTATCGGCATCGGGCCGCTACATTTTGACGATCGGCCGCGACGCGCTGATCAACATGGTCGACCTGTACATGGATCCGCCGGCAACAGTCGCCCAGATCAAGGTGGGTCTCGAAGCGCGCTCGGTCGAAACGTCGAAGTACAAGGGCTACGAAGACAAGTACGCGATCGCCGGTTCCTACTGGCCGCCGCAGTACGTCATCATGGACGGCGACACGCTCGAACCATTGAAGATCGTCTCGACACGCGGCATGACCGTCGACACGCAGGAGTACCATCCCGAGCCGCGTGTTGCCGCAATCGTCGCGTCTCACCAGCACCCCGACTTCATCGTCAACGTCAAGGAGACCGGGCACATCCTGCTGGTCGACTACAGCGACATCGAGAACATCGCCGTCACCGACATCGGTGCAGCCAAGTTCCTGCATGACGGCGGCTGGGACCGCAGCAAGCGCTACTTCCTGACCGCGGCCAACCAGTCCGACAAGATCGCGGTGGTTGACTCGAAGGACCGCAAACTCGTCGCGCTCTCGGACGTTACGAAGACGCCACACCCCGGTCGTGGGGCGAACCTCGACGATCCGGAGTACGGACCGGTGTGGGTCACAAGTGCACTGGGTAATGCCAACGTCACGTTCCTCGGCACAGACCCCGAGGGACATCCGGACAACGCCTGGCAGACCGTTCGTGTCATCGATGGCATGGGCGGCGGTTCACTGTTCGTCAAATCGCATCCGAACTCGAGCAACCTGTGGGTTGACGCGCCGCTGAATCCGGACGAGTCGATCAGCCAGAGTGTCGCGGTGTTCGACGTCAACAACCTCGATGCCGGATTCGAGAAGCTGCCGATCGCCGAATGGGCAGACCTGGGTGAAGGGCCGAAACGCATCGTGCAGCCGGAGTACAACATGGCCGGCGACGAGGTCTGGTTCTCGGTCTGGAGCGGCAAGGACCAGGAGTCCGCGATCGTCGTCGTCGACGACAAGACACGCACGCTCAAGGCGGTCATCAAGGGGCCGGAGATGATCACTCCGACCGGAAAATTCAACGTCTACAACACGCTGAATGACATTTATTAAAGGAAGGCATCATGAAATTCGGAAACAACAGCTTCCTCATTGCGCTGCTGGCGTTGCTGCTACCGCTCGCAACCATGGCGGCCGAGGAAGAGGGCGCAACTGACCTGGGTTCGGCGATTACGTCGGGCAAGGCCACGATCTCGGGGCGATATCGTTACGAGCAGGTCGACCAGGACAATGCCCTGAAAGATGCCAATGCGTCGACGTTGCGATTCCGGCTGAACTACCGGACCGGCCAATGGAAGGGCTGGTCCGCGTTCGCCGAATTCGACCACGTGTTCCACGTGTTGGTTGACGACTTCAACTCGGGTGGGGGTACGAGCCCCAACCGCACCGAATATTCAGTTGTCGCCGATCCAAAAGGCTCCGACCTCAACCAGCTGTACTTCGATCTCGATCCGAATGACGACTGGAAGTATCGGTTTGGACGGCAGCGCATACTTCTCGACAACCAGCGCTTCGTCGGCGGCGTCGGCTGGCGCCAGAACGAACAGACGTACGATGCCCTGACGCTGAATACCAGGGCGATCGCGAAGACCACCCTGTCATACTCCTATGTGAACTACGTGCGGCGGATCTTCGGTCCAGGCGTCCCCGCCGGCAAGGAAAAGCTCGATGGCCATCTGTTCAATGCGAAGATCGCGCTAAGCGATGCGGTCTCGCTAACGCCATACGTGTATAGCCTCGATTACGACGATGCCGTGGCCAGTTCATCGATATCGTTCGGCGCACGCGGGCTTGGTAGCCACCCATTCGGCAGCGGCAAGTTCAACTGGCTCGCCGAGTATGCGCGGCAGTCCGATACGGGTGACAACCCGACCAGCTACGACGCAGACTACTGGCACCTGGATGCCGCCTATGCTGCCGGCAACGGCATGACGCTCGGTCTCGGGTACGAGGTCCTGGGCGCCGACTCGGGCGCGGGCGTCGGTTTCAGCACGCCGCTTGCGACTCTGCATGCGTTCAACGGCTGGGCCGACCAGTTCCTGTCGACCCCGGGTGCCGGCCTCGAGGACCTGTACCTGACGTTCAAGTTCTCGGTCGCGAAGTGGAACCTGACCGCCGTGTATCACGACTTTTCGTCGGACACGGGCAGCTTCGACTATGGTGACGAGATCGACCTGTCGGGTGCGCTGAAATTCAACGAGCGCTACAGCCTGCTGCTCAAGGCGGCGTTCTTCGGTGCAGATTCGTCATCGCCGCTGGCGAATGTAGACACCAACAAATTCTGGGTCATGCTGACGGCAAGCTACTAGTACCCGCCAACGCAACATCGACGGGGCCCCGCTCGCGGGGCCCCATTCTTTTCAGCCGAGCTCGTGGTGCAGCCGGGCGTCGTGCGTACGAAAGTGCCCTGAGAACCAGTTCTCCAGGCCGCGTGACAGTTCCTCCCGATCGTAGCGACCAGCATCGTCCACGCTGTCGATGATGTCCGCGAGCTCATCCAGCAACAGTTCGTGGTCCTGTTTGTGCGCGGCGTAACCGCCATAACTGGCGTCGCGCATGATCTTCTCTTCGAGCGCGAAGTGGGCGGATATGTGCGCATAGATCTCGCCGAGTGCCTGCACGACCGTGTCTTTGCTTGCGTACTCCTGCATGTCGGCATCCAGGCCGTTGATCAGCTGAATCAGTTCGCGGTGCTCGAGATCGACGGCGTCGACACCGACGCTGAATTCGTCTTTCCACGTGATAAGGCTCATCGGTATGCAAACCCCCCGGTTTCCGCACGAAACCGTATCGTGAAATAGCGCCCCGGAGACAGGTCTACTTCTTCGGAGTATTCATAATCCCAGCCGGACTCGCGCGCCGAGTCCCTGAGGCGCGCCGTGATCGTGTGTGAGCCGGCTTGCACATCGATCTTCTCGTAAACCGATGCCGGTCCATCGCTCCAGAGCCCCGACGGTTTCGCGGTCACGCGTATGACGGTTTCCCCACCGACGTCCACTTCGACCGTTAGCGGCAGCCGCTCGCGGGCGCACTCACTCAGCGACTCGCCTTTCATGGCGCGGGCGTTGATCTCATCCGGCGTCAGCTTGACGCATTCCTCGACGCGGTCCGCCGCGTGACTCACTGAAAGCGTGATCACGGCCAACTCGGGGTCCGCGTACCGGTAAGCCGGTGCGATGGACAGGTAGCCGATGAACGCTGCAAAAACGCTGTACAACAAGGCCTGGACGAGCTTATCCATCATCGATCTCCGCCAGTCTTGCCCGGAATTCCGCCAGTGCGCGCTGGCGCCGCCGCAGCGCGCCCCGCGGCAGCCAGCTCAGGCACAAGCGCCGGTCGTCGACGCGCTGGCGCAGGTACGGGTCCCGCCTGCGTGCCATCCGCTCGATGGTCCACTCGTTGCCGAGCCGGTGGTGGCAGTCGCCCTCGGCGCAGCCCGCGATCATGACACCGTCGGCGCGCTGACGGGCCAGCGCGAAGTCGACGAATGACGGCGGCAGCATGCCGACACAGGGCAGCCGAATGACGTTTACGCCATTCTGTTCGAGCCCCTCGGCGTCGCCGGTGTCACAGGCAAAAACGATAACGCTCGCCTTTTCGGCCCCCGCCACGAGTTCCTCGCGCAGGTCCGCGATGCTGCGGTGCGGCAGCTCGATGCCAGGCTGCAGGGGTCCCGCGCGCCGAAACGGCGTTGACGTCGGGCAGGCGCCCGCACAAATACCACAGGACGTGCACTGGTTGACGTTGACGATGGGCTCGGCGTCGTAGCCGCGTCCGTCGGTCCGCGGGACCATGCTGATCGCGCCAAACGGGCAATCGTCGAAACAGCGCGTACAGCCGTTGCAATTCTCGAGGTTGACGACCGCTGCCGGAACGCGCTTCGCGGGCGGGACCCACGGCAGCACCGCCAGCACGAGAAGCCCGGCGAAGAGATAGAGCCAGAGCTGCCCGCCCGGGATGACGTCCAGCAACGGATAGCCCGCGAGATAGAACCAGTCGAGGCCGAGCTCCGTGGGCACGACGTCGAGGTCCGCCGGGCCCTGGCTGACGGCCGGAAACACGAGCGACAGGACGACAAGCACAGCGAGCGTGCCGACGGCGAGCGGCCGTGGCGGATTGACCTTCGCCCGGGAATGCCTCTGGATGTGGACCCACATCAGCAGCAGCATGAACAGCGGTCCGAAGATGTGAATGAACACCATCAGCGTGAAGAAGCGCCCACCCAGTGTCGTACTGTTGAGGAAATTATTCGCGATCGGCTCGCCGAACAATGGCAGGGTATCGAGCCACTCTGTCGTCGCGACAGCAATGTATTGCGCCAGCTGGTCCCATACCAACCAGTAGCCGCTGATGCCACACAGGTATATGAATGCGAGCAACGGCACGCCTGTCAGCCACGCGAAAAAGCGGCGGCCGCGCAGCCGGTCGAAAGCGAACTCGCGAAAGATGTGCAACACCACGACGACAACCAGTGCATCGGACGCATAGCGATGCAGGCTGCGCATGACACCGGCTGCATACCACTGGTCGTGCGTCATGTACTCGACCGACGTGTAGGCATCGGTTATGCCCGTATCAAAAAAGATGTACAGGTAAATGCCCGTTGCCGCGACGATCCAGTAAAAGTACCAGCCCAGCGCGCCCAGCCATGCGAACGGCGTATTGCGCTGTCCAAAAGCGTATTCGAACACTGCTTCAAGGCGTGTGAACGCGCTTGCGAGGGCACGTTTGATCAATTCCATCGTGGGCCTAACTGGCGCGTCGCCATTCCCTGATAACAAAGACGGCGATCAGCCCCAGGCTCAGCATGCCGACAACGATCGCGGTGAAAATCGAGTAGTCGAAGCGGTAACGATCACTGTTAGGATCGTACACCGTGCAGAACAGCCTGAACGTACTGACCCAGTGCTCGACAAGGCCCGCGCTGCGTGGCGTGTTGAATACAAGTTCCTTGAGCGGCTCGACAATCGCTGTCGTATCAATATCGACACCATAGATCTGCCTGTAAATCCTGCCGTCGGCATCGATGACGGTTGCCTGTGCCAGGTGGTCAAAGCCTTTCGCGCTGGGGTAAAACAGGAAACCCAGGTTTTCGCTGAGCTCGTCAACGACGCCGGCTTCGGTGGCGAGAAAGTGCCAGTTCGCTACGTCGTCAATGCCAAGACGAGACTCGAATTCACGCATCCGGTCGGGAGTATCGACTCGCCAGTCGAAGCCGATGGTGACAACGCTAAAAGCGTCCTCGCCCAGGGCTTCCTGTGCAACTTCAATCTTGTCGCGCAGGTTGCGCGTAATCGTCGGGCAGATGTGGTGGCAGCTCGTATAGATCATGCTGACGATCAGCGGCTTGCCACGCAACCCGGAGATCGGGAACGGCTGCCCTTCTGTATCGCGCAGCGTGTAATTGGCCAGCTCACGACCGATCGCTCCCTGGCTGATATCGAGCGCGGTGGAGCGATCGTATTCCGCGCCCAAAGCGGAAAGCGCGACCAGCGTCAGAAAAAGAAGCCCGGAGCGGCGATGCATGGCTCAGCCGACCAGCAAACCATCCAGCATTGCGGCAACGAGCAACAGGCCGAGCTGTACGATTGAAGCGGCAAATGCGTGCCATGCATTGCCGACGCCAGGCGCCGCAAAAAGGCGTACACAGGCGAACAGGAAATAGGCGCCGCCCGAGATGGCGCCGATCGCATAGACCCAGCCCATGCCATACCACAGCGGTACGAGTGACAGGGCAACCAGCGCGACGGTGTGCACGAGGATTGTCAGGGTGGCAACCCTGTCGTCGACGACGACAGGCAACATCGGCACGCCGGCGCGCCGGTAATCTTCCTTGCAGGCGAACGCCAGTGACCAGAAGTGCGGCGGCGTCCAGAGAAACAACACGCCGGCAATGATGAATGCGACCGGCGAGAAAGTGGCCCCGGCGGCCGCGGAACCCGCGAGCACGGCGAAACTGCCCGCGAGTCCGCCTACAACGATGTTCAACCAGGTACGGCGCTTGAGCCAGACCGTGTACACGACGCCATAGGTAAACGCGCCCATGAAGACAAAGAAGGTCGCAAGCCAGTTGGTCGCTATGGCGGCGGCTGCCAGTGCCAGCAGCAACGACAGCCCTATGCCTGCCGGCCAGACCCAGTTGGCCTGGAACTGCCCTGTCACGAACGGCCGCGAATGCGTGCGCGACATATTGGCGTCGAGGTCACGCTCGTAGAACTGGTTGAAAGCGCCGGCCGCGGAAGAGGCGACCAGCGTTGCAACACCAAGAACCAGTATCTGCCACGCTCCCAGGCCATGGTTCGGAATCACGACCACGCCCGTCAGGGCGCAGGCCATGATCAGGAAACCGAGGCGAACCTTGGCGGTGTGGTAGATGAGCTTGATCGTTGCAGACATTGCCGGATCAACCTCAGCTCAGCGGCCAGATTTCCGAGAGATACTTCCAGTTGACGAAGTAATAAAGCACGAACGCGATGAAGAAGATGCCAACCAGCATCGTCGTGCCCGGGATCTTCAGTGAGTGGGCGCTGCCATGCTCTCCTACCACGGCCGCTTGCGGCGGCACTTCCGGATAGCTCGGCTTTTCGTCTTCACCAAGTTTACGGCCGAAGAAAACCGAGCTCACGACAACGACGATAAACGTAATTCCGCCCAGCGCCGCCAGCACAGCGAACATGCCGTTCAGGCCCATCATCAGGAATGCCGCGGAGGGATAGTCGAACGGCAGGACCGCGTCCGCGAACTGCATGTCCCAATGCCGCCGGGCAACGCCCAACGTGCCCGCGCCCATCATGAAGACCGAGATACCGGCCGCACCGATGCCAAACAGGTAGGGCTGCAATTTCGCCAGTTTCATGAACTTGATCTCGCGGCGGAAGACGAGCGGTACCAGGTAGTACGTGATGGCCATGAAGGCCAGCGTCGTGCCAGCGACAACCGTGCCGTGGAAGTGACCCGGAACATACAGCGTGTTGTGCATGATCAGGTTGATTTGCTCTGTGCCCATGACCACGCCGGAAATGCCGCCAATGAAGCCGAAGAATACGAGCGACATGAACATCCCGGCAAATGCCGGGTTGCCCCACGGGGCCTTGCGCAACCACTCGAACATGCCTTTGGTCAGGCCACGCGAACGCTGCGCCGCTTCGATAGATCCGGGCACCGTCATGCCATGAACCATGCTGCCGAGCACGGCCAGGTACATCGCGTAGCTAGTGTTGAAGATCTTCCATTCCGAACTGAAACCGGGCTCGACGAGCATGTGGTGCGCGCTGGCAAGCTGCAGGAACAGGATGTACATGAGAAACGCTGTGCGGCTGACTTTCTCGGACAGGGGCCGCGCGCCAAACGTGATGGCCGCGATCGCATACCAGATCGAGACGTGTGCCGAGACGTTGATCTGCTGCGACGAGTGGCCCATGGCCCACCAGATCGTCTTGTACAGCAGTGGATCGATATTGCTGACGAGGCCGACCGACCACAGCAGCGTCGGGATCAGGATGATTGCACCGGACGCGATCGTGAAGACGGCAATGATCGCAGCCGTCAGTGCGCCGAAGGTCACGAGCGGAATCGAGCCCTCGTAGGTACGTTCCCGGCGGGCCACGACGAGTGTGCCGAAAAAGACGAAACAGCCGATTAGCGCGCCAACAGCAAACAGGATGATGCCTAGATAGAACCCTGGTTCCGCTTTCAGTGGCACGTAGGAAGTGAACATCACGCTGGAGCCGCCCTGCAGCACGACGATATTGGTCAGCAGCGCGCCGACCAGCATCAACCCGAACCCCGTCCATGCCCAGCGTGGGGCCGCTATGCGGCTGTTCAGCAGGATAGCGGACGCGAAATAGAGCACCGCCATCTCGAAGAAAATGATCCAGACGAGCAGGACGTCGAGGCCATGCGCGGTCAATGCCAGGTAGAACCAGTCTGCCGGCAGGAGGTGTACCTCGGGCCAGCGAGTCAGTGCAACCAGCAGGCCAAACAGGCCACCGATGGCGAGAAACACGACCGCGGTGACTGCGTTCGCCTTGATCAGTTGTTCCGCTTTGAGGTCAACCTTGAGGCCCGTCGTCGGGCAAGTGCGAAATACTGTATTTGTTGACATGTTCGTGCCCCCTACTCGACGACGTACAGCTTGCCGACCATCAGGTGATGGCCAACGCCGCAGAATTCGTTGCATACAATCCCGTACTCGCCGGCAAGATCCGGCTTGATCGTGATTACCATTTCATAGGCGGGATGCACTTGTATGTTGATGTTGACCGGCTGCAGCGAAAAACCGTGCTGCACGTCTACCGACGAGAGGTGCAGCCGGTAGGTCTGGTCTTTCTCGAGCTCGAGTATCGGCCACCAGTTGAACAGGCGACCCGTCAGGTACACGTCGCTGCCGCCCGGCGGGTGCACGACCGGATAGCCGTTTTCCTGCCGCACGGTGTGCGCATCGATCATCGCCTGTGTTTTCGCGGCGAATTGTTCGGGCTTGATCTTGTACGCTTCGTTCGAAAGGTTCTGTTCGCCGGCCCCGTGCCAGTAGACCATCATGAAAAACATGAGGAGCCCCCAGCAAAACGCGATGATTATCCAGGTTAGCTCGATCTTCGCGATCGGTTGCTTCCACCAGATTCGTTCACTTGGCGGTGTTATTGCCATGGTTCGGTCCCCCGTTTTCAGTCCGCGATCGGAATCTGCGTGATCTCCATGATTCCCCAGATAATGTAGAAGACGGTCGGTACGGCCACACCGAGGAATAAGAGCAGGAACGGGTTATCCAGGACCCGTTGCATGAAAGGGATTTGCTCGTCGTCCGGCGAGCCCTGGTCTTCTGATTGATTTTCTTCGGTCACGATTTATCCCCCCTGGGTATTGCCGGTCAGGTGGCTGATGAGCGCAAAACTCGTCATCGACAGCGTCAGCAGGATGCCGAAAAACACGAGCGAGCGGTGTTGAAGTCGCCGGCCCACGGTCACTTCCACCCGGTTCAAAAGCCAATCTGAAAACAGATACAAGATGGCTGCAGTCAGCGTGAAGTAGACAATGCTCATAAGCGACCTGTCCCTGCGGCGCACACTTGCACCGCGTTACCGCATCATGGACCCGCCATGGCAGCGGCTCCATGATCTAGATCAAGACAGGCTGGTCAGTCGTACGGGCGCATCCGGGCGAGGCTGTGAACAAACACCAGGCGGTCGTCGACGGTCAGGATGCCCTCGTCGGACATGGCCCTGAGCAGCCGTGACAACGTCTCGGGCGTGATAGAGAGCCTCGAGGCGACCACGTGCCGCGGTAAGTCCAGGCGCACGGTTGCTTCATCGTCATTCGTCTCGACGATATGGTCGATCAGGTAGCTCGCGAGCCGGCTGCGGGCATTCTGAATCGTCAGGGCCTCGATTTCCTGTACGCGCTGATGAAGGTGATAACAGACGTCACTGAGCAAACGCATGCAGGCGTTGGGGTTGTCGTGCAGCAGACTCCGGTAGCCGGCGTTGGGAATTCGGTACACCACGCTGTCGGACAGCGCTTCGGCGGTAACCGGGAACTTGGCTTCCGACATGAAGACAATGGCTTCGGCAAAGGTCCGGCCATCGGCGATTACTTCGATGATCTTTTTCTGGCCGTCACGAGAGATTAGACTCAACTCGACCTGGCC
>JARRLQ010000018.1:0-8823 GCA_037386905.1 Woeseiaceae bacterium | reverse complement strand
TCCGCCTTGTCACCGCGGTGGAACAGGATTTCCTCTTTATTATAAGACTCGATCGAGACCTCCGCTGCCAGGGCTTCGAACTCGCTATCAGTCAGGCCCGAGAACAGGTAATGGTTGCGAATCGTCTCGTACTCAGGTGTATTCGTCTCCATGCAGGAAAAGTCTAACACCTTGTGTGCCGTCTCGATCATGAACCGCAGTCTAGCCACAGGCGCAAGGTTCGCATTGATCTAGGTCAATCAGTGAGGCAAATGCTCGAGTTCTACCCGGAGATAAAGCTCATTCACGTGACGGCCGCGATCGCGAGTGGCGCCGTCTTCATGCTCCGCGGCGCCGCGGTCAACTGCGGCGGCAAGTGGGGCATGATCACACCGGTCCGCTACCTGAGCTATTCGATCGACATTGTGCTGCTGATCGCCGCACTTCTGTTGCTCTGGATCCTGCCATCCGCTGTCTACGGCAACGGCTGGCTTTGGCTCAAGCTGGTGCTGATCGTCGTTTACATCGGTCTCGGCACACTGGCGCTCAGGCGCGGCCGCACGGCGGCCATCAGACGCGGCTGTTTCCTGGCGGCAATTGCCGCTTACGCATGCGTGTACGTCATCGCCCGCACGCACGACCCGCTCGGCCCGGTGCGAGCATTCCTCGCCCTGTGGCAATAACCCGTTTACTCACACGGCTGCGGCCGCCGGGAAGGCCTCTCTATTCACCCCGAAACAGCGCCTTCAACCTCGCGAATGCCCCGGTCCGGTGACTTTCTGCATGAACGTAAAGGCGGTCTTCTGTCTTCAGCTGACTCGTTCGTTCGGTAATCTGTTCCACCTTTTGTGCCAGCTCGACGTTCAGTTGCTCCATGTCAGATCCGAATGACGTTGCTCGCGCAAGAATCTCCCGGATCTGTTTGTCCTTTGCCTCAAGGTAACAATGAATGACGAGATCCAGGTCCAGCAGCACCGCCTTGCACAGGGACTCGATGATCGCGGTTGTGTCGCGATCGGTGACGGTCGAGATGTGCTGAATGAACCGGACCAGCATTTTGCTGTAGCCGCCGATGTACCAGTCCGGCGTGAGACCAACCCGCGCATGGGCTCGTCCTATGCGTTCCGCCTTTTTGAAGTACGAGCTATCCAGGCGTCCGCCGAGGAGCGTTTCGAGCCAGTGCTTCTTCTGTGCGTCCCGCGCTCGCCTAATCGACTCTTCGTCCGAGAAAACCGACCTGATCAGAGGTTCTTCGAGAATTTGCTCATAAAACTCGTCGAGCATGTTGTCCAATTCAGGCTCGAGCAGCTGCTTCGCTTCACGCAGGTTCTCAATGACATCCTGGTCAATTTCCTGGAAGCGAAGTCGGTCCAGCATCATTTCGGTGTTTGGCATCGCATTACTCCGGGCTCACCGATTCTTACTTACACGTGTCAGTGCGCGAAAAAGTTCCCGGAATTTCAATGATGTAAAGTTCGGGTCAAAACAACTGCAAGGCTGTTTTGACCCGAAAGTTTCGGACTAGTCGCCGACCTTGCCAAGTACGAATGCGACGATCGCGCCAGTGATGCCGCCGCGGACGCCTTCGAGCACCGTGTCGGCAATGGTCGCTGCCAGGTTGTTCATCGTATTGAGGGCGTAGTTCGTGAAATCGGATGTGCCCCAGAGCAATGCGCCGACGATCGCGCCTGTGATCAGCGCGGGCACTACCGACTTCGACCCCCGCCATTCCAGCACCAACGTTACCAGTACCCCATACAGGAACGTTCCCACTATGAGCGCCCAGGTGATCATTTCCGGGCGTGTTACGCCTACGGCCCCACCGCCATTGTCATTAAAGAAGTCTGCAAACAGGTATACCCAGAACAGTATTCCCAGTGCGTACAGGACGATTGTTGCAACGATGCTGCCTATAGCCAGACGTTTGACGTTCATATGACCTGCCTCCCCTTTGTTGTTATCAGGACTGAGTCAGGAAAAGCATAGACGGGGATTTGGACATTCGCCATGTGGCGCAAGGATTCACGGGCAAATTCAGGAAATCCTCAGTTTGCCATCAGGAATCCGTCAGGACCTGCAGTACCTGCGACACCTAGGATGGCCGGGCACACTTACAGGAGGAACACGTTATGCAAGCAACAAGACTTCTAGTCCCATTCGCCCTGGCGTTGCTCGGTAATACAGCCCTTGCGCAACAGGCTCCAGTATCGCAAGCAGTGCCGTTCAGCTCGCTGGAAACGCAAATCGGCATACTCGAAGCACGGATTGACGCGCTTGAAGACGCGGCTCCCAACCCGAACGTCGACGGCCGAACTTATTGCATGATACTCAACATCTCCGGATTGCGGGGACGTCCGAGTATCCAGACAAAAGCGGTCGACGCGATTATCTCCAGGCGAGTTCTCACGTTCGAGGATGGCGCATTCGCTGCGACGCTTGTCGCCTCTCAGATTGTTTCACTGGCTGATGACGGTACTGTGACTTCGTCGGTAAACGACGCATCGCCGCCACTTTTGGCCGGCACCTTCTCGCAGACGGGAAACCAGGTCGACGTCGTGTTTCCCGATGGTGCGGTCGAACAGTATTACGTGAGCAGGGACGGTAGCGTCATCCACACCAACAGCGTTCTTCTCCTCGGCCCTTTCCCGAGCACGTTTGCCCTGGGACTGACGCGGAGCGTAACGATGATCGAAAGCGATACGTGTGACGCCTTCGGCACCTAGCAAGCGAGACACGAAAACGCCCCCAAACGGGGGCGTTTTCATTTGTTCTGTTATCGACGCCTTACACGGGTTTTCGCTGGCTGGCAGCCACCGCGATCACCAGGGCTATGAAGAACGGCACCAGGCGTTCAGCGGCGTCCCCGGGGGCGTCTGGGAAAGTCGAAATCAACACTGTCAGGACGAAACCCGAGAGCATGGCCGTCAGCGTCGCTGCCGCGGAGATCGACCTGCCGAGAAGGCGGATGACCAAGAGTGGCCCGAAAGCGGAGCCGGCAGCCGACCACGCGAACAGCACCCTGGAGAAAATATCCGCGCGCCAGACCAGTGCAAGGACCGTCGCCATCACGAGCACGACGACCACGGTCGTCCGCGTCCCTGAAAGCCCGGTTTTTTCCGCGCCTCCTGCAAGGTTCCAGTCATAGGAGATCGCGGATGCCGCGACGAGGAGCTGGCTGTCGGCGGTCGACATGATTGCCGACAACACGGCCGCCAGCATGATGCCGGCGATGACGGGCGCCAACAGCTCGGCAGCGGCCTTGAACAATACCTGCTCCGAATCCCCGAGATCGGCGAACAGCACTCGCGCGCTGAGGCCCAAAATCAGCATGCCGGCGTAGACGACCACGGCCCACGACAATGCGATGATGCGTCCTTGCCGCAAAGCGGTGGAGTCCTTCAACGCCATGAAACGATTGACGACATGTGGCTGGCCCGGGTACCCGATACCGATCCCCAGCAGGCCCAGTACGAAGAACACACTGACCATGACCCCGGTGCCGATAGGCGAGCCGGCATCGCCGATCGTTGCCAGTCCCTCCGCCAAAAGTCCGAATCCGCCCACGGCGCTCAAAGCGACGACCGGCAGGACAATTGCCGCAGCGACCATCAACAGGCCCTGCACGGTATCGGTGACGCTGACAGCCCAGAAACCGCCGAGCAGCGTGTAGGCGAGGACGATGGCCGCGCCGATCAGAATGCTGTTCTGCTTCGACAGTCCGAAGACCGACTCGAACGCCTTGCCTGCCGCCTCGAACTGCGAGGCAATGTAGAACGTAAAACAGAAAACGATGATGATCGCCGCCACGCGGAGAATCAGCGCACGTCGTTCCGCGAACCCCTCGGGAACAATGACTTCGCTCAACGTGACCGAACCTTCGGCCCTCGCAAGCTTCTGCAGCCTTGGCGCGATCCAGAGCCAGTTGATGAGGAAGCCGCCGACCGTCGACGGGAAAAGCCACAACGCCGGCAGACCCCAGGCATAGGCGGCGCCGCTGACACCTAGCAAGGTCCACGCCGAGGACGAACTCGCTGATGCACTGATCGCCGCCACCCACGCGCCCAGTCCCCTGCCGGCCAGGAAGAAGTCTTCTACGTCGCGGTTGCGTTTCCTGGCCCAAAGGCCGACACCGATCAGTATCGCGTTGTAGACAAGCAGCGTAACGAGTACCGAGGAGGTCCGGTCCATGAGAAATTAGCCTACTATTCAAGTTGATGTCAGGGTGACCCTAATTGACCGGGTCGCATAAGTTAAGGGGATGGGGTGACTCCGAACACCCGGCCCCGGGTCCGTAAGGAAACTGAGCAGTGGTTCAACGCCAATTCCCGCCGCGCACCGTATTGTCACGCGCGTGAAATCTCTTGTGACAACGCAACGCCTCGCCGTCGTGCTGCTGCTTGCTCTCGGCATTGCGTTCTTCTATGCCACCTACAAAGCCATCGACAACATCGTCGCGGAGCAGAGTCGCGTGCAACAACAGGCGGTTTCGCCCGTGTTCAAGCTGGTACGCGATGAATTGCTGCGGCCGCTCTACATTGCGGAGACCTTTGCCAACTCCATTGATTTCACGACGCCGATGGATTCCCGGACGTTCGACGAAGCAGCGCTGCTGCGCCGATTGCAGACCATGGAGCAAAACCTGGGCCTGAAGTTTTTCGTCGCGAGTGAAGTGACGCGCAAGCAGTACTTTTCGGACGGCACAACGCTGGACCTCGTTGAGGGCGAAGTGGCGTGGTACTTCGAGGCCAAAGCAAGAAACAGGGATGTAATGGCGGACCTGGGCCAGGTCGGCGATGTCCACCTGTTCTTCGATGTCAAAATGCATGGCCCCAACGGAGAATTCCTCGGCTACGTTGGCGTTGGCAAGCGCGTGCAGCGGTTTCTCGACACGTTCGATCGTTACAAATCCAGCTACGACTACGAGTTCCTGTTCGTCAACGACAACAATGAAATCATCCTGTCATCATTGCCCCAACTCGTGGTGACCGATGCATATATACCCAGGCTCGACTCAACGACCTGGTTCAGTAGCGGAAATTCTTCTCAACAAAGCAACGACAGCGAAATTGTGCAGGTCGACGACGAGGATTTCCTGGTCTCGGAGTTCGGCATTGAGGAACTGGGTTGGCGCTTGCTGTTGCTTGTACCCCTCGAAGCCAGGCAAGCCCAGGTTTCGAAGTCGTTTGTCACCAACGCCCTTGCCGCCGTGTTCATTGTGATTTTGCTGGCAAGCACGCTGCTGTTCATGTTGCTCCTTTACAAGCACAGCATTGAAAGAAAGACGGAAATCGACGCGTTGACCGGTTTGCCAAACCGGTCTCACCTGCAGAGGCGATTCCGGCAGTTACAACGGTCCGGTGATCAGGTCTGCGCGGTAGTCATCGACCTTGATCATTTCAAACACATCAATGACTCCCATGGTCACGATGCCGGCGACCGCGTGCTCGCGGCAGCGGCGAACGTGCTCAAACAGGATTTGCGCGAGCAAGACACGGTCTGCCGTTGGGGCGGCGAAGAGTTCGTCATGCTGATTCCTGCGAAGTCCATCGAACTGGGGAGAGCTATCGCCGAACGGGCTCGCGCCAACCTGGAAACTCTGGAAATCAGCACCGGGGATGCGTGCCTGTCCGTGACCGCGAGCTTCGGCGTTGCCTTTGGCGCCGCCAGGGACGAATCTCTGGCCGAATTGCTGGCCAAAGCCGACAAGGTGCTCTACGAGGCCAAGCAAAAAGGGCGAAATCAGGTCAAGCTGTACCTGGCTGCGTGATTCATATTGCCCGCCGCGCCCGGTACGCCGCGTGCCGAGTTGTTTTCTGATGAACTCGTAAGCCGAAGAAAAGCGGTAGCGAGATAGAAGGCAGGCAACATCGATCACGCCGGCCATGCTTGTGACGCACTGATACAGATCGGGGTTTCGCGCGACCTCCATCAGCGCGGCAAATGCGCCATAACTCGCGCCGACTGCACGGAATGCGTATAGGGGAACGCCCCCACGGACTACATACCGACAGTGTGCGATAGCAAGTGCGGAGAACATTCACATACTGGAAAAAGTGACAGTCTCGGCAATCTTTTTCGACAGCGAGGGTGAACCTGGCGCCGGAAGACCTGTTGCTCGATCTCACCGACCAGTACCTGTTTTCATCGCTGTTCGAGATTCTCTACGGCTCCTTGCTGACCGAAAATCGCAGGCGAGTATCCCATCTCGGCGATGCGGTGCGGCACTGAAACACACAATTCTCACACAGCAACCGCTTGATTGTGGATTCTTGAATTTACCGGTTTTTACGGTATTATTACCGTGATATACGGTAAATTCGGAAAGCCCAATGATACCTGCCCTCGATGCAATATTCGGTAATCGCACGGCTGCAAGTGTGCTCCTTTACCTGCAGAACTATGGCTCAGGATATGCAAGCAAGATTGCCAAATCCTATGCCGTGCCGGTAAGCATCGTGCAGAATCAGTTGATCAAACTCGAGTTGGCTGGCGTTTTGATCAGCGAAAAGGTTGGGCGTACGCGTGTATTCGAATTCAATCCGCGCAACCCGACCGCCAAGCGGTTGAGAGAGTTTCTTGATGCGGAACTCAAAGCGCTACCAGATGAAATTACCAGAGAATATTTTCGGGACCGCAAGCGCCCCCGCCGCACGGGCAAGCGAACTGAGCGCATTGTTACATGAGCGGCATCACGCCGGACACATCGATGCTCGAGATAGCGGTATTGGTATCCGAGGCGCTTGAAGCAGCCGGCGTCTCTGCGGTGCTCGGGGGTGGCGGTGCAGTTTCGCAGTATTCGGACAACGAGTATATGACCACAGACCTCGACTTTATTACCGTCGAACGTAACAAAGTCATTGCGCCGATTGTTGCGAAACTCGGTTTCATGCTTCAGGGAAAAGACTTTCATCACCCGAAATCCCGGTACTTTCTGGAGTTTCCACCCGGGCCGGTCTCATTTGGCGATCGGTACGTTGATTCGTCGGAAACCGCGTTTATCGACACGCCATTCGGCAAGCTTCGGATTATCACACCGACTCAATGTGTCCTGGACAGGCTTGCCTGGTTTGTACACGGAAAAGACAGACAGGCCAGGGACCAAGCGGTCATGGTCGCGCGGCGACAGGAAATAGACTGGGATGATGTCTATGCCTGGGCGCACAACGAAGGCGTGGACGGCGGAGTCATTGCCGAACTAAGAGAAGAAATAGGGGCCGAATGATGGACTCGGCCGCGTCCTTGGGCGGGACACCCATTGCAGTTTCGGTACGTAGCACAACCGTGCAGCATTCAGTCACACGACTCTCACACAGTCTCTCCTTCGCTTTGCGACGCTGCCGCAGTCGCTCCGCAGGGATTGGCACCGTTGAAAAGCGGTTTCAGTGCTCATGGGCACCATGCTCATGCTCGCGAGTTTGTTTCCCTTCCTGTGAGCCGTCTTTATTGTCGGCGGAATCGTCGTCATGATTCTGGCGTTGGTCTAACGCCGCTCTGGCTTCATCTGCGACTTCCTGGTCAGTGCTTGCCAGAACAGCGGCGTGATGTCCGTGTCCCGCGGCAGTCGCCAGGAGATTCGTGTAGCCCGCGTGTCGCTTTACCGAAGCACGTGCAGTTGTGGACATGAACCAGCTGGTTATGGTGCTGTGCGGAGAGCCCCGTGGATGACTCGGCAGCATGCGCAGCACGCCGTCGCGAGCAACGCCTGCCTACTGGCTTGCAAAGCGCCTGGCCAGTTCAAACCGGATACCGATGACAAGTGCGTTCTCGAGCGACCGATCCGCTCCCGGGTTGATGACGTACTGGATGTCGGGCTGTACCCGGAGCCAGTCGGTCAACTGCGCGCTGTAAGTCAGCTCGATCGCCGTCTCGTGTCCTTCCACGAAGTCGCCTGCTGCCCGGCGCCACGGACTGCCGATGTGCCCGCTGGCAATGGCGAGGCCCAACTGGTCGTCCGGTCGCGAGGGAACGAGTCCGGTCAGCACTGCGCCGGCGCCCATGTATTCCTTGATCGTATTGAAGCGCTCGTCTGCTACCCCGTAGCGAAGGAACGCATTGAGTTGCGCGCCGTTGTCCCAGGAAGCCACCGGCAGGTCGGCAAAGCCATAAAAGCCCTTGTTCCCTTTCGCTCGATCCTCATCCGGAGTCGGCTCGACAAGCTCGAACTCAGCCGAGTACGCCCAGGCTCCCAGGCCGAAATGTGCTTCGCCTGGCGCCCTGTAGTTGTATTCCAGTGCGTGTAACACACCGTCGTCACCGCTCAGGTGAACCGTTGATCTGTTGGGGTCGTCCGGATCGCCCGGTGTGGCATCCAGAACGGCGTAACGCAGGGTGTGCGATTCTCCTATGGCAACCTCGAACCGCAAGGCCAGTGACGTATACGGAAATATCGATGGTCCGGCCTGGCCGGTCTGCCCGTACTCGGCACCGATCCCGTGCGAGCCATTGACGAAGACGCTCGATGTTTCGGAGTAATCGAACTCGGAATTCAGGTCATACAGGCCGAAGCGCATGCTGCTCGCCCGCGTGAGTTGCTGTTCGTACCAGAACTCGTAAAGCCTTATCGCCTCCGGGGCATCGATACTGGAAACGCTCTGCAGATCGCCGACATATCGATCCGAGAACGTCGACGCATTGTTCCAGATGACATACGCCGAAAACGTCGCATCACCATCACCAAAGATGGCCTCAAAGTCACTTTGAAATACGAGACCAATATCGGCCAGCATGGCCGTGCCGGTCTCAATACCGCCATCGACATTGCTTAGCACATCGCTGACCGCATAGGTTTCCAGTGCATAGTCGGCCGAAGCAGGCGTGGCAGAAATACTCAGCCCGGCCAGAACG
>JARRLQ010000017.1:0-59077 GCA_037386905.1 Woeseiaceae bacterium | reverse complement strand
GCACGATGCATGAGTAACAAGAGCGACAAACAGTTTCGTGGCATTCCGATTGTCCAGAGTGGCACCAAGTACAAGACCGACGAGGGATTCTCGGCCATCAAGAATGGCGTCAAGACGCGCCGCGATGCCGAACCGCTGGTCAGGGGACAAAAACCGAAGTGGCTGCGCGCCAAAATGCCGACGGGCAGGGGCTACTCATCGGTCAACCGGATCGTCAACGAGCATCGCCTGAGCACCGTCTGCGAAGAGAGCATGTGCCCGAACATTGGCGAGTGCTGGAACGCCGGAACCGCGACCATCATGGTCATGGGGTCGGTATGCACGCGGGCCTGCCGCTTCTGCGCTGTCGACACCGGCAACCCGAAGGGCTGGCTCGACGCCGAGGAACCTGCGAACACGGGACGGGCGGTCCGGCTGATGGGTCTCGAGTACGTGGTCATCACATCAGTGGATCGCGACGATCTCGCCGATGGCGGCGCCGGGCATTACGCCGAATGCGTGCGCGAGATCAAGAAACAAAACCCGCAAACGGCCGTCGAAGCGCTGACACCCGATTTCAACGGTGTCATGGAACATGTAGAAACGGTCGTCGACTCCGGTCTCGAAGTGTTCGCACAGAACGTCGAAACGGTGCGCCGCCTGACACATCCCGTGCGCGATCCGCGCGCGAGCTATGAGCAGACGATCGCTGTACTGGCGCATGCGAAAAAGCATCGGCCCGGCGTCCTGACCAAGACCAGCCTGATGCTGGGCCTTGGCGAAAGGGACAACGAGATCATGCAAACGATGGACGACTTGCGGAATGCGGGCGTCGATATCCTGACGCTCGGACAGTACCTGCGACCCACGCCAAACCACCTCGCCGTCGAGCGCTACGTGACGCCCGACGAATTCGACCTGTATCGCCGTGAAGGCCTCGACAAGGGCTTCCTCGAAGTCGTGGCGGGCCCGATGGTGCGCTCCAGCTATCGCGCCGAGCAGGTATTGCAGAAAAACAACGTGGGCCTGGCTGTATGAGCGAATTCTTCTTTGAGTATGGCCTGTTCTTCGCGAAGATCCTGACGATAGTCATTGCGATTGTCGTCATTATCGGATTTGCTGCCGCGGCCGGCCGCAGGGCGCATCACGAAGGCCTCGAGGTCGAAAACCTCAACAAGAAATACCAGTCGCTGGCAAAGGCGCTGCGCAAGGCCGTGCTCAGGAAGGACGAGCAAAAGAAAGAGGCGAAAGAGGATAAGAAGCGCGAGAAGGCCGAGGCCAAAGGCAAGTCGGATCGGCCACGCAGCTTCGTGATCAACTTCAAGGGCGATCTCAAGGCGAGTGCGTTGCCTTCGCTGCGCGAAGAGGTCAGCGCCATACTCGAAGTTGCGACCGGCATGGACGAGGTGATCGTTTGCCTCGAAAACCATGGCGGTGTTGTGCACGAACATGGTCTCGCTGCCTCGCAACTCGTACGCATCCGCGAAAAGGGCATCCCGTTAATCGTGTGCGTCGACAAGGTTGCCGCGAGCGGCGGTTACCTGATGGCCTGCGTTGCCACCAAGATCTACGCTGCACCGTTCGCGATCCTGGGTTCAATCGGTGTGCTGGCGCAGCTGCCGAACTTCAATCGCATGCTCGATCGCCATGGCGTCGACTTCGAGCAAATCACGGCGGGCGAGTACAAGCGCACGGTGACGATGTTCGGTGAAAACACCGACGAAGACCGCGCCAAATTGAAAGAAGAACTCGAAGACGTGCACGCCTTGTTCAAGGCGGCCGTCAGTGAGTACCGCCCGGACCTGGATCTCGAGCGTATCGCGACCGGCGAGCACTGGTACGGTACGCGCGCGCTCGAAAAGGGCCTCGTGGATGAAATCAAGACAAGCGACGAACTACTCGCCGAGCGCGCCGCGGACAGGGACCTTTACGCGCTGACCTACCGCGTCAAGAAGCCGCTGCAGCAGCGCCTGATGGCCAATATCGACAGTACGCTGGAGAAAGTCGACGCTGCCGGCTGGCGCCGCAAATTCGAATCCCGACTGCCGCGCTAGACGCCGGAACCGCGTGCGCCGGAATTTGTCGTAAAATTGAGGGCCGGAGAATTCCGGCGTGAGGTCGTTCCATGAATACGCAGCGTTTTCAAAAGCTTATCCATACATCGCTGGTTGCGGCGGGGTTGTTGCTGGCGTCATCTGGCGCAAATGCTACGACGCAGGCGGAAATGGAGGCACAGGCCGCGCGTGACTTCGCGGCTATCAAGGCCTCCGAGCCGCTGACCACAGACGAGGACACGATCGCCTACATTGCCTGTGTTGCCAACGCGGTAGTCGATGTGCTCGAGCCCGAAGATGGCTCCTATAACTGGGAGATGGCCATTCTCGAGACGGCCCAACTGAACGCGTTCGTAATGCCCGGCGGCAAGATCGTCGTTTACGAAGGAATTCTGCGCGCGGCTCGCAACCAACATCAGCTGGCGGCAGTAATCGGGCACGAAATCGCGCATGTGACCGCGGGACACACCAAGAAGAGACTGCTCGAAGGCAAGACCGCGGAAGTCGGCATCCAGGTTGCGGCTGTGCTGCTCGGCGGCGGTCACTACGGCGCCACCTACACGGCGCAGGAAATGCTCAACCAGGGTGCGATCTACGCTTATTACCTGCCGTACAAGCGCGCCAATGAAACGGAAGCAGACGTCGTCGGCCTCGAGTACATGGCCAAGGCCGGCTTTGATCCGCGCGCGGCGGTCGAGCTGTGGAAGAACATGGACGAGGAATCCGGTGGCGAACGGCCAGCCGAGTTCGCGTCCACGCACCCCTCGCCGGAAAATCGAATGGAATCCCTGATCTCTCAATGGGTCGAGGTGCTGCCACTGTATAATCAGGCCCACAAAGAAGGTCGCATCCCCGATTGCGAGGTGCCGGCAAAGATCCAGGATTACTACAACAACCGCCAGGCACAAAAAGAGCAAGAGTAGGGGAAGGAGTAAAAAGCAATAACATTCCGCCTGCTAGCACTGTTGCCACTGCTTCTTGCAAGTGGCTGCTCGTCATTACATGACTTTTTCGGCAGCGCGCCCAACAAGCGCGAGGCCGAGGTCGTTGTGCCGCTCGGGGAGCGCCCCGTCGAAGAGCCGATTTCGGCCAATCATTTTGTTCTCGAGTCGCCCGACCAGGCTGTCGTCGGTACGCCGCAGGTCGTCTACACGACCAGCAACGACACGTTAGCCGACCTCGCGCGTACCTATGGTCTCGGCTACGACGAACTGATCGCCGCGAATCCCGACGTCGACCCGTGGCTGCCCGGCGAGGAAACGCCGGTGTTGCTGCCAACCCAGTTCATCATTCCTGACGTGCCGCGCGAAGGCATAGTGCTGAATATTGCCAGCAAGCGCCTGTTCTATTTTCCCGAAGTCGCCGAAGGGCAGCCGGCCATCATCAAGACTTTCCCGATCGGCATTGGCCGAGTCGGATGGGAGACGCCGCTTGGCAACACCCAGGTCGTTTCGAAGGCCAGAGATCCGCACTGGTTTGTGCCGCTGTCAGTCCGGCAGGAACACGCAGAACTGGGCGATCCGTTGCCGTCGGTCGTGCCGCCGGGACCGGAAAACCCGCTCGGTCATCGCGTACTCAAACTCGAGATGCCGGGCTACCTGATTCACGGTACCAACCAGCCCTATGGCGTGGGCATGCGCGTCAGCCACGGCTGCATACGCCTGTATCCCGAAAATATAGAGTACCTGTTTGAGCTCGTCGAGATTGGCGAGCCCGTATTGATTATCAACGAGCCGTTCCTGATGGCGCAGGCTGATGGCGAAATCTACTTCGAAAGTCACCGGCCGCTCGAGGATGATGTGGTCGAACCGGCTGAGCGCCTCGACGTTTTACTCGAGAAATGGAACGGGTTGACGGAATCCGGTTTTGCACCTCGTGACATCGAACGCGCACAAGCGATTGCCGAGCGTTCCAACGGCATGCCGGTAAAGATCTCCTCGCGCAGCGATGACGACCTGTTGGCGCGAGCCCGCGTCGTGCGCAATACGGTCGAGGTTGACCCGGACGCGCCGACGCTGGCCGAGGTGCGCGAGATGATCGACGAAGCTGTTCGAGAAGACGACGAAGAACTGGAAGTGACGGCCGACTAGGCGTAGTAGCGCAGAAACTCCTCAGGCAAGCCGCTGGTATCGGCCGGCTTTTCAGTGCCGACAGGCAACGCTCTGGAGTTGTATGTATTCCAGAACATGACGGGACCGGCCACCCGTTGCCGTCGCAGGTCGCTGAGCAAGGCTGCCATCGCCTTACCGGTATAGGTTGCTTCCAGGGTGAGACCGAGCTCGTCATGCGCGATGGCAATGGCCCGATCGGTCGCTTCATTTGTTTTGGCGTAACCATCACCGAGAAAACCAGTGCGAAATTCGTAGCGGACTGCGTCCGCCAAATCAGCAGGTATGGAATCGTCGAGACCGTGCATCTCGAGTGCGGTTTGACGCAGCAGTTTCGACATGGCATCGGGGCTGGAGACAAAGCTCTCGGTTACCTGGATTGCCTGCACTATTGTTCCCAGCCCCGCCAATGCGAGTCCCAGGGCCAGCCCGGCCGCAGTTCCCATCGTGCCGTTCGCGATATAAAGCCGCGCAGGTTCGGGAATCTCGCGCGCGTCGACCTGCGCCGCAAGCTCGAGTCCGGCATTGACGAACCCGACTGCACCCAGCCAGTTCGATCCGCCCGGCGGGATGACGTACGCGCGGTAAGGCGCCAGTGATTCCTGCACCAGCGCTTGCCGATCCTGTCGCTTGCCGCCATAGCGGACGATGTGTGTTCCAAGCCGCAGGTGCATATTGAGTGCGCGGGGGGCGCTGGGCGTCCTGACCTGGTGCGACAGGAAGCACACGCATTCGTAACCAAGCTCGCGCGCATACAGTGCGGTGGCGAGCGCATGATTGGATGCGACCGTGCCAAACGTCGCTACGCAATTCGCATTCTCGCGCGCCGCCTCGGCGAGCAAATACTCGAGCTTGCGGACCTTGTTGCCGCCATACTGTTTGCCGGTGACATCGTCACGCTTGATCGCAACGTCGACTGTACTGCCATCCAGGTGTAGCGATCTCTGCTCGACAGGCGTCGGCAAGCTGGCAAGTTGCAGCCGTGGCAATTTGCTTGCCAATACCGGGAATGCCCTGGCGAGGTAGTCACCCATCGTTCGCATAGTAACGAAAATCAATTTAGAATTGAGGCCACCTCTGACTAACTGTATCGGAGACAATCTTGTCGGATGCAGTTGACCGTGGCATCACGGTCACCGAACTGGCACCGATGGAGCAGTCCATCGACGTGTCACAGGAAACCACGGCCGCGTTTGTCGGGCGTGCGCTTCGCGGTCCCCTGAATGAACCTGTTCTCGTACATGACTTCGGCGAATTCCGCCGCCGATTCGGTGATGTCTGGTCCCGGTCGAGCCTCGGACCGGCCGTCAAACAGTTTTTTGATCATGGTGGGCGCAATCTGTATATCGTGCGCGTCGCGAACAACGCGCGCGGTGCGATGCTGTGTGTGCCGGCCAGTGGCTCCGCGCTCGTGTTGCGCGCGGTCGAACCGGGGTCGACGGAAAGCATCCGTGTGGCGGTTGATTTTGATGCGATAGATGACGAAGAACATTTCAACCTGACGTTGCAACGCATCGACCCGTTGACCGGGCGCATCATCGACCAGGAACTGCACAGGCGCGTCAGTTATCTCGCGGAATCGGGCTCGTTCGTTGCCGATATGCTGCTGACATCGACGCTTGCCCGAGTGGAACACCCGTATCCGTCACACCGCCCGGAAGCGACACACGGCATGGCTGTGTCCTATGACGACGGCTACATAGCGGAGACGCAGGAGGGCAGCGACGGCAACGAACTTTCCGATTACGACCTCGTCGGCTCACGCAAGGACCGCACGGGACTATTTGCGCTGCAACAAATCGAGCGACTCGACTTGCTGTACCTGCCGCCTCCAGGAAAGGGGCGCGACCTGGGTCCGGCTTCGTTGCTGGCGGCAGAGATGTTTTGCCGCCAGCACCGGGCAATGCTGGTAGTCGATCCGTGGGCAGACTGGGTAACCCCGGCAAAGGCCGCGGCCGGTGTACGCGAGCTCGGTCTCGCCAGTCCCAATGCCATAAGTTACTTTCCGCGCATGTACAAGCGGGTTGACCAGGACGGCGCACCACGTGCCGTCGGCGGCGCGCTGGCCGGCTTGCTTTGCAAGCTCGACCGAACCCATGGTGCCTGGCAGCCGCTCGACCTGCAGGGCATGGGGTTCTCGCGTTCCCTGGTTGCGGCCTTTGACAGCACAGATGAAGACATTCACATGCTGTCTCGTGCAGGTTTGAACGTCATTGCGAAAGGACCGGCCGGACGCGCGAGGCTGAATGGCTCGGTCACACTGGGTCGAGGCAGCGAGTCGCAGGGTCAGCTTTCCGGCCTGTCCGTGCGCAGGCTTTGCCTGCAAATTGTAAAAGCGATAGACCACGCGACGCGCTGGGCGGTATTCGAATCGCCGGATGTGCGTGTTGCTGAACTCATATCCGCTCAGGTCACCGCATACCTTGCCGCCCTGTCAAACATTGGGGCTTTTGCATCCGATCGCTTTGCCGTCGACTGCGATGCAGGGCTGTGTTCGCAGGGTGCCACCGGGGCTCGCGGCGTGACCATCCTCGTGACATTCCGGCCCGTGGGCTGCAAAGAGCCCGTGTCCTTCACGCTGCACCAGACAGCCAGTGGTTGCCGCGTTTCTGCGACCGCCTTTGCCCCCGTCATGGAAAATTGCGCCTGAAGGGGCAGCCACCGCACCTGACATAACGCCTGAATTGAATCCATAAGCTGTCATATGAGCATCGACCTTGTGCCACCAATCTTTCGGGAGGCGGTATGAGAGACAGCGATGCCCTGGACAACAATCCACACGTTTCGCGCTCGGCACTGGAAGCCATTCACAACCAGGTATACGGCTGGGCCCTCTCCCGATGTGATTTCGAGCACGCGGCAGCGGAGGACCTGATGCAACAGGCGTACGTCGAGCTTCTGAGTGGCAAGGCCCGTTTCGACAACAAGTCATCACTTAAGACATTCGTGTTTTCCGTGGTGCAGAACCTGGCGCGCAGCCGGTTTCGGCGCCTGTCCTCACGGCTGCGACTTGTAAAGCAGTTCCAGGCAGAGCCGACGGCAGCCGTCGTCGAGACCGCCGAGCCGGGTTCGAACGACGGCGTCTGGCGTGCAGTCAGGGCATTGCCGGCACGGCAGCGTGACATCATCGAACTGGTTTTTTGCCGCGACCTGACGGTCGAGGAAGCCGCCGCGGTAATGGGCGTAGCAACAGGCACGGGACGTGTTCATTACGACCGCGCGAAGAAGGCGCTGCGCGAACGACTAAAACACCTGGTGGACGAGGAATGATGCAGGAAGAGAACGACACACTTCGCAAACGGGTTAATGCAGCCTGGCCTGCGACACGGGAACCGGCGTTCGATGATGTCTGGGAGGCGGCCGGGGAGAGGTATACGGCAGCCCGGCGCAACGGGCGCCGAATTGCCGGGGTTGCCGCTGCCGCCGCGATCATCGCAATCGCGATGTTTGGCAATGCGCCCATGGATGAAAGCTGGGTCGAAGTTGCCGACCTGATGGAATCGACGTACTGGACAGCGCCGAGCGACGTGCTGCTGCCGGAACGACAATTTGACATATACCAGGATATGCCGGAGCTGTTCGAGTCAACCGAACCGGCAGGAGGAACGTTGTTATGAAGAAGGGATTACTGATTTTGCTGGCTTTCGTGAGTCTTGGCGCCGGTGTGGCTGCGGCAGCACCGCCGAAAGAAGACGTCTTTAAAGGAAAGCTGTTTGCGCCAAATGTTATCTTGGAGCACAAGGCTGAATTAGGTCTTAGTAAACAACAGTTTACGGAGATCCGCAGGGCGGTTGTCGAAGTCCAGGCGAATGTCGCCGAACACGAATGGGATATCGCCGAGGCTTACCAGAACATCATGGCCGAGCTCGACAAGAGGCCGATTGATGAGGAGCAGGTGCTGGAGCATGTCGCAGCCGCACTCCGCGCCGAGAATGAAGTCAAGAAACTCCAGGTCGGCATGCTGGTGCAACTGAAGAACCTGCTGACGGCTGAGCAGATCGACTATCTCGAGTCCGCACGCCAGTAAGTATGGGTCCTTGTTGCAGGGGGTGGGAATAGATCATGAACACGAAACTGATTTCCATTGTCGCCGCGCTAATGCTCGGTGTTGCCGGCTGCGGCGGCTCCGGCGGAGGAGGCGGCGGAGGGCAACCGCCACCACCGCCACCGCCGCCCATAACGATGGCAGAGGCCTACCAGTTCCTGAACCAGGCGACGATGGGGGCGACACTGGATGAAGCACAACGCGTTATCGGCATGCGCTACGAGGCGTGGATCGATGACCAGTTACGAAAGCCCGCGTCGCTGCAGTTGCCGCATGTGCAGTCATTGCCGTTGCCACCGTTCATTGGGCAGCTGCAACCGGACCGCATCGATATCTGGTTCCGCAACGCATTGCACGGCGATGATCAGTTGCGCCAGCGCGTCGCATTTGCACTTTCGGAAATCATGGTTGTTTCACAGCTCGGCGTGCTTAACAACTACCCGTACGGGCTTGCCAGTTACTATGACACGCTGGCTGAGAATGCATTCGGTAACTACCGCGACCTGATTGAAGACGTCACGCTGCACCCGGCGATGGGCGTTTACCTGAGCATGCTCGGCAATGAGAAGCCTGATCCGGTGAACAACATTCGCCCGGACGAAAATTATGCCCGCGAGCTCATGCAGCTGTTCTCGATAGGTCTCGTCGAGCTGAATCTGGATGGCACGGTGAAGACGGATGGGCAAGGCCAGCCTGTTGCGACCTACGACCAGTCAATCATTGAAGGATTTGCCCACGTCTATACAGGCTGGACGTTTGCGGGGTCACCGGTGTTTCGTGGTGCGCGACCGACATTGACCAACCAGGTCATACCGATGCAGCTGTGGCAGAGCTTTCATGACACCGGTTCGAAAACCTTGCTGAATGATTTTGTCGTGCCGGCCGGGCAGTCAGGTAACCTGGACCTGCAGATGGCGCTCGACAACATCTTCAATCACCCGAATGTCGGCCCGTTCATCGCGACCCGCTTGATCGAACGGCTGACGACGAGTAATCCGTCGCCGCAGTATGTCGAGCGTGTGGCAACGGTATTCAATGACAATGGTCGGGGAGTGCGTGGAGATCTCGGTGCCGTCGTCAAAGCGATCTTGCTCGATGCCGAGGCGCGTTCGAATCCCGGCTCGGACACGGACGGCAAGATCAAGGAACCGCTCCTGCGCCTGACGCAGCTTTTCAAAGCCTACAACGCGACATCACAAAGTGGCCGCTACCCGCTGGGATTTGCGTATGTCGTTTTCGGGCAGGGTCCGCTGCAGGCGTCTCATGTCTTTAATTTCTTCAGTCCGTTTTATGCGCCGCCTGGAGAGATTAACGACCGCGGCCTGGTCGCGCCCGAGCTCGAGATTTCGACCGAGTATCTGAACACCTACGTCACCAACTATTTCTTCTACCAGACGTTCGGCCTGAACCAGACCAACCAGAATCTGAACGAAGACGACGTATACATAGATATCTCCGAAGAGATGGCGATCGCAACCGATGTCGATGCTCTGATCAACATGGTTGCCGACAAGCTGCTTGGCGGGCAGATCTCGGACACGTTGCGCAACGAGACTGCCGGCATGCTCGCGCTGATCCCCGAGACCGAAGCTGCGCTTCGAGCCGCCGAAACCATCTATTTCGTGACGACTTCACCGGAGTACGCGTACCAGCGTTAAGTGTTCCCCTAAAGGGGATTGAAATATGAAAAAAATCAATCGACGTGATTTTATGAGAACCAGTGGTGCGGCCGCGGCAGCAGTCACGCTGGCACACACGCCTGGCCTGGCATGGTCGCAGGGTGTCGGCACGACGGCGCCGTTCCCCGACTACAAGGCCCTTGTGTGCGTATTCCTGCACGGCGGCAATGACTCTTTCAATATGCTCGTGCCGAATACGACCGCCGAGTACAACGTCTATGCCGCCTCCAGGCAAAACATGGCTATCGCGCAACAGGACCTGCTGCCGATCAACCCGGTGTCAGCAGGTGGCAGTAATCCGTTCGGATTACATCCGAGCATGACCGGGTTGCAGGGCCTGTTTGAGGCGGGCAAGGCGTCGTTTGTAGCAAATGTCGGTCCACTCGTTGAACCGACGACCAAGGATCAGTATTTCGCCGGTTCCGTTACTGTGCCGTCACAGCTGTTCTCGCACAACGACCAGCAGGACCAGTGGCATTCGTTGAAAGGTGCAGGAACCAGCAAGACAGGGTGGGCCGGGCGTATCGCGGACCTGATTCGCCAGAGCGTGACCGAACAACAAATGGCGACCAACGCCTCGCTGAATGGAACGATTCTCTGGCAGTCGGCCGAAGAAACCATTGCTTACGTCATGGGTCAGACCGGGCCATTGCAATTCGAGGGTTTTTCTAACGATCCGAACAACATCCTGTACGACCAGCGGCAGGCTTTCCAGCGCATCGTCGAGGCGCAGTACGGGTCGGTCTACGAGCGCGGCTTTGCCGAGATCCAGCGCCGCGCCATTGCCGCAGCCGACACCGTTTCAGAAGCCATAGCCAATGCGCCAGTATTGACCACGGTATTCCCGAACTCACCGCTCGGACGCCAACTCGAAACGGTAGCGAAGTTGATTGGCAACCGCGACGCGCTGCAGATGCAGCGGCAGATTTTCTTCGTCGGTATCGGTGGATTTGACTCCCACGACGACCAGGTTCAGAACCAGCCCAATCTGCTCGGCGGTGTGAGCGCATCACTGACCGCATTCCAGGGAGCACTCGATGAGCTTGCTATTGCGGACAGTGTCACGACGTTCACGCAATCCGATTTCGGCCGCACGCTGACATCAAATGGCGATGGCACCGACCACGCCTGGGGTGGCAACCAGGTCATCATGGGTGGCGCAATTCAGGGCCGGGATATCTTCGGTACATACCCGGTGCTGCAGATTGGCGGCAACGATGATGTCGGCGGTGGGCGAATGATTCCCACGACGTCAGCGGACCAGTTTGCAGCGACGCTGGCGAAGTGGTTCGGCATTCCCGATGCGGACCTCGACATCGTGGCCCCGCATATCGACAATTTCACGCAACGCGATCTGGGCTTCATGGTCTGACCCAAGGTTTGGGGACAGTCGCGTAATATTTGGAACCCTGCCTCAAGGGGCCGGTCAGTCCTGTAATATTACGCGACTGTCCCCAAACATTAGGATTGAGTAATGAGATCATTGACCGCCGCCGTAGCGGCAGCCGCCCTGTTATTCGCCGCTTGTTCTTCAGAGCAGGCGCCTGTTGAGGCGCAGCAGGAAGCCGCGGACCCAACCGAGACGCTGCACGCCCTGTTTGACGAGTTCTTCGAGCGCGGCCTCGAAATGAACCCGGTACGCGCATCGGCCATCGGCGACTACCGCTTCAACGACCGCTATGCCAACTCGCTGGGGCCCGAGTATCGCGAGGCAAGCCACAAGATGGATGAGGAATTCCTCGCGCGGTTGCTGGAGATCGACCGCGAGCAGCTGTCGCGGCAGGACAAGCTGAGCTATGACATGTTCAGGCTGAACCGGGAGCAGTCGCTCGAGGGCGAGCGTTTCCCGGGACACCTGCAGCCCATCAACCAGTTCTACTCTCCGTTCAATTTCTTCGTACAGCTCGGCAGCGGCACGAGTGTGCACCCCTTCAAGACGGTCAAACACTACGATGACTGGCTGTCGCGCGTGGATGATTTCGTCGTCTACGCGGACCAGGCCATCACCAATATGAAGGAAGGCATGCAGAAGGGCGTTGTGCAGCCGCGCATCCTGATGGCCAAGTCTTTGCCGCAGATCCAGTCGCAAATCGTCGACAGCGCCGAGGAGAGCGGCTTCTGGGCGCCGGTCGAGAACATGCCCGAGGACTTCAGCGACGAGGACCGCGAGCGCCTCACGGCCGCATTCAAGGATGCGATCGAGAACAAGATCATTCCTGTCTACGAGCGCGTGTCGAATTTCGTGGGCGACGAGTACATGTCGGCGGCTCGCGAGACAGTTGGCTTGTATGCCCTGCCGGATGGACCTGAGTGGTATGCCTACAACGTACGCCGCATCACGACGACCGACCTGACGCCCGAGGAAATCCACCAGCTCGGGCTCAACGAGGTCGAACGTATCCACGCTGAAATGCACGGCGTCATGGAAGAAGTCGGCTTCGAGGGCGACCTCAAGGAATTCTTCGATTTCATGAATAACGACGACCAGTTTTACTTCGATGAGGGCGACCAGCTGATCCAGGGCTACCGCGACATGTCGGATCGCGTGTCCGAGCTGGCCGAGAAGTTGTTCAATGTCTTCCCGAAGACCGGCTTTGAGGTGCGTCGTGTCGAACCATTCCGCGAGGCGTCGGCCTCCGGAGGCAGCTACCGTACAGGTACACCCGATGGCAGCCGGCCCGGTGTGTTTTACGCCAACGCATACGACATCAAGGCACGCCCGATCTGGGGCATGGAGTCCCTGTTCCTGCACGAAGCGATCCCCGGCCATCATTTCCAGCGCTCACTGCAGGTTGAGAATGAAGAACTGCCCGGGTTCCGGCGCTTCGGCGGCTACACGGCTTACACCGAGGGATGGGGGCTGTATGCCGAATCGCTCGGTAAGGAGATGGGCGTTTATACCGACCCGTACCAGTACTTCGGTGCACTGAATGCCGAGTTGTGGCGCTCGATTCGTCTCGTCGTCGACACCGGCCTGCATGCCAAGGAATGGACCCGCCAGGACGTACTCGACTACATGTACGCAAACTCGCCGGTGAAGGAGGCGCGTGCCGTGTCCGAAGCGGAGCGATTCATGGCGATTCCGGGCCAGGCGCTGGCCTACAAGATTGGCCAGCTGAAGATCCGCGAGATTCGCAACAAGGCTGAAGGGCGGTTGGGCGACAAGTTCGACGTGAAAGAATTTCACACGCAGGTCCTGATGGATGGGCCGATGCCATTGTCGATGCTGGAAGCCAAGATTGATGAGTGGGTTTCTGAACAAATTTGATACAGGCCTGTGACCTGCATACCGATCACCTCCATGGCTCCCTTCGGTCCGCTTTACTTCCGTTGATCGGTATTCCGGCCACAGGCCGGTGCCGACATCGGTGAGAAACCCGCGGCATCAGGGCATACTGGATCGGCTATGAAACTCGACCGGTTCATTCGTATTGCGATTGCGGCGATCATCGCATTGCTGTTCGTGATCGCAATTGCGGCGACGCTGTTCGTTACCGAGTCGGCGCTCAACGTGTGGGATCGGCTCCTGCAGGGTCCGAAGCTGCTGCGGTATGGCTACGTTACGGTCATGGTGCTGCTGGTCGTGGCGGCAATCTGGCTGATCTGGCGGCTGGTCGTGCGGCGCAAGCCGCCTGCTGCACAAAAGGCAGCATCCAGGCCCCTGACCCGGGACGAGATCAGGGAGCGCCTGGAGGACGCAGAAAAGGCTGGCGTTGACGTTGCCGAGGCCCAGGCCGAGTTGCAGGAACTTGCCGAGCGGCAGGCGCAGGGCGCCATTCATCTTTGCTTCTTTGGCGAAATCAGCACGGGCAAGAGCTCGCTGATCAAGGCGCTCGTGCCGGCTGCCGATATCTCTGTTGACGCGCTGGGTGGATCCACGACCGATGTGCGGCACTACCGCTGGCGCGACGACGCGGGCCACGAAATCCTGCTGACTGATGTGCCCGGTACGGGCGGACACGAGGAAGGCCTCAGCGATATCGCGATGCGTGAGGCGCAACGCGCGCACGTGGTGCTGTTCGTCTGTGACGGGGACCTGGCACGCCAGGAAGCGCAGGCGGTCGAACAACTGTCTGCGCTCGGCAAGCCCGTTATTATTGTTATGAACAAGTCCGACCGGTTCGATACGTCGGAACAAGCCGCTTTGTTACAACGCTTGCTCGAGCATCTCGACCGCGTCGGTGGCGAGATCGCTCGCGACCGTGTCGTGGCAGTGACCGCCGGTGGCGAACAGGAAGTAGTGGAGCGGGCGAGTGATGGTTCGGAGACGACCGCCATCAAGCAACGACCTGCTGACATCGGCGTCCTCGTTATCGCGATCAATCGCCTGCTTGAGGATCCGGCGGACATTGATGAACGCCGTGACCGTGCCGTGTTTCGGCTTGCGGCGGACAAGCTCGCGGCGGCTGAAGCGCAATACCGCGAGCAACGCTCGGAGCAGATTATCAGGAGCGCAACGCGCAAAGCCGTCGTCGGCTCACTGGCGGCTGTCAGCCCGGGCACGGACATATTGATCCAGGGCTATATTGGCACCGCGATGACACAGGAGTTGTGCCGCTTGTACGATGCCGCGCCACGCGACCTGGACATAGAGGAATTCCTCAACCTGAGCCAGAGCCGCGTTGGCAAGGCGTTGCCGCTATCTCTCGCGGTCGCGGGAAACGGCCTCAAGGCGTTTCCGGGCATTGGCACGGTCGCTGGCGGGCTCGTGCATGCCGTCGCTTACGGCCTGATTTTCGACGCGCTCGGCCGCAGCCTCGTGCTGACGTTGTCGAAACATGGGGAACTGGTCCCCGAGGTCGCGGCCAAAGAATTCGAGGAAGGCATCAATGAATATATTGAAGCAGGCGTTGGCCGCGTTGCCAGGATGGCCCTGGAAGAAAAGCAGGGCGACGACTGAAGCCGCGCCGGACTACGGTTCAGGTCACCTGGAGCTTGCGCGCGAAAGTTTGCGCGAGCTGATCAACGATGCGCGGCTCCCTGACGGCGTACGTGACTCTCTTGCCCATGATTACGAGGCCGTTCAGGGCATGCTCGACAAGCTCGAGCACGGGCACCTGCATCTTGCCGCATTCGGCAGGGTCAGTACCGGCAAGTCATCGTTACTGAATGCATTGATCGGCGAGGAAGCGTTTTCCGTAAGCCCGCTGCATGGCGAAACAAAGCATTCATCGATGCAGGCCTGGGCCGAAAAGGAAGCGGGTGGCGTATTCCTTATCGACACCCCGGGCCTCGACGAGGCGGGAGGCGAAGATCGCGAAGCCCTGGCGCGCGAGGTCGCCGGGCGCGCCGACCTCGTCATCTTCGTACTGGATGGCGACATCACGGACACGGAGTTGCAGTCATTGCGGCTGCTGCTTGCGCAGGGCCGACCCGTCATTGTCACGTTGAACAAGGCAGACCTGTTCACGAGCGACGAGAAAGAAGCGCTGCTGCAGTCCATTCGCGAGAAGACCGACGGTATCGTGGACCCGGCCCATATCCTGGCGGCAGCCGCCCAGCCGCGTCCCCAGGTCATTGTCGAAGTCGCAGATGACGGCACCGAGACAGAGCGCGAACGCCCGCGCGAACCCGATGTCGAGGCGCTGCGCGTCAAGCTCTGGGATATCCTCGATGCCGAGGGCAAGACACTGGCGGCGCTCAATGCCAGCCTGTTTGCGTCAGACCTTTCGGACCAGGTCGGACGGCGCATCCTCGCCGCACGCCGGGAAATCGGAGAAAAGCTCGTTCGCACCTACTGCGTTGGCAAAGGGATTGCCGTCGCATTCAATCCGGTTCCCGTCGCAGACCTGTTCGCTGCGGCATTCATCGATGTCGGCATGGTTGTGCACTTGTCACGCGTGTACGACTTGCCGCTGAGCCAGAAGGAAGCCGGATCGCTGGTCAGGGTCATTGTCGCCGAGTCCGCAGCCCTGATGGGCACGGTGTGGGCGCTGCACTTCGTGTCGAGTGCGCTCAAGGTCGGCACGATTGGTTTGTCGACGATCCTCACAGCAGGCGCGCAAGGCGCTATCGCCTATTACAGCACCTACGTGGTCGGCCAGGTGGCTTCCAGGTACCTGGGGCAGGGCAAGTCCTGGGGAGAAGGCGGCCCCAAACGGGTCGTCAAGCAAATCATCGAGAGCCTGGACAAGGACACGGTATTGCAGGACGCGCGTCGCGAGATCCGGGTCCGTCTCGGCCTGAGCTGACATGGACCGGATTGCACGCATGCACCGCATCTGGGAGACGATCGCAGAGATTCCGCGTGGCAGCGTTGCAGGTTACGGGCAGGTCGCCGAGATAGCGGGCATCCCGCGAGGGGCGAGACAGGTTGGATACGCGCTGCGCCACCTGCCGCAAGGTCACGACATTCCATGGCACCGCGTACTGCGGGCATCCGGAAAGATCGCATTTGAAAAAGGCAGCCGCGGATACAAGGAACAAAGTAAACGGCTTATGATGGAGGATGTCACAGTCATCGCGGGCAAGGTCGACATGCAGAAATACCGCTGGCAACCGGATCTCGATGAGCTGTTGTGGAAGCCGACATCGGCCTGGGATGACGATTGAGTATCCGGAACAAACTGCGTTCGAAACTGCTGAACGTGCTGGTCAGCGAGAAGACGCAAAGCGCCAGGCGTTCTCTCGCTGAAACGCGTCGCAGGATTGGAGGGCAATCGCATGTTGTTTCGGCCTTCCTCGAGCTCGACGATCCCTACTCCTACCTGCTCGCCTGCTATTTGCCGGAACTCGTCGCCGCCTACGACATTGATCTCAGGTATTACCTCACGCAATCCAGCAGCGACGAGGCGTTTCGACCCGAGGCCGAGCTTCTTGCTGTCTATGCCGACGAAGATTGCGCGCGTATTGCGGGCGAACTCGGCGTGCCGTTCCTCGACAAGGGAGCGGCGCCGCCGGTCGAACACCGGCGCGCCCTGATCGACTATCTCGCCGGTATTCATGGCAAGCCCGAGTTTGGCAAGGAATTGCTCGAGGCCATCACCGCGTACTGGCGCGGTGATGCATCAGGTGTGGCGAGCCGCGTGACACGCGGTGCCGACGGAAGAGGCAATGAGCTGCTCACCGAAAACCAGCAGCGGCTGCTGGAGATGGGCCATTACAATACGGCCACGCTGCATTACGGTGGTGAATGGTACTGGGGCGTCGATCGGCTGCCATACCTCGTCGAGAGGCTGGATTCACTGGCCGTCCGACGCGAAGGTGCACGTCTGGCGAAGCTCGCATCGATTCGCCAGGTCATGCAGGTTTCGCTGCCGATTGCGCCACCGAGTGCAGCGCGGGAGCTGCCGCCGCTGGAGCTGTTCTTTGCGTTCCGCAGTCCCTATTCGTACCTGGGCCTCGGTCGCATTTTCGCCATCGCGGATGCATTTCGCCTGAAGCTCGTCATCCGGCCGGTACTGCCGATGGTGATGCGCGGCATGCAGGTGCCAAAAGCCAAGATGGCCTATATCGCAAGCGATACGAGCCGCGAAGCGCGTCGCCATGGTATTCCGTTCGGTCAGTTTGCCGACCCGGTGGGCACTGGCGTGGAGCGATGCCTGGCAGTCTTCTACTATGCCGAAAGCGAACGACGTGAGCGCGACTTTGTCCTTAGCGCGGGCAAGGCGATCTGGGCAAACGGCATCGATGTCGCGACTGACGCCGGCATGCGGCAGGTCGCCAGTGAAAGCGCTCTCTTTTGGCCGGACGTGCTGGCCGCAATGCAGGAGGACGCGTGGCGCTCCAGGGTCGAGGAGAACCGGAAGAGTTGTGCGATGCAGGAGAAGGGATCCTGATATGACGACCGTGGTCTTTTCACATGGCAAGGAAATCGGGCCATGGGGTACCAAGATTCGCGCCATGGCCGAGCTCGTCAAAAGGCTCGGTTGCGATGCCGACAGCATCGACTACCAGGGTATGGACGACCCGAACGATCGCGTCGACAAGCTGATTACGGCATGCAAGAACCTTGACGATACGCTGGTACTTGTCGGCTCGAGTATGGGTGGCCACGTCGCGACAGCCGCAGCGTCACAAGTCGGCGCTGCCGGCCTGTTCGTAATCGCGCCGGCCTACTACATGCCCGGCTACGAAGATCTGACGCCTGAGCCCCCGAAAATGCCGATTGCAATCGTGCATGGCTGGCGGGACGACATCGTGCCGGTCGAGAACAGCATTCGCTATGCCGCGGCCTGTAAAGCGGAGCTTCACGTGCTCGACGGGGACCACCGCCTGACCGAAAATATCGACGAGATCAACTATTATTTACAACGATTTATTGGAAAGATCGGGTCTTGAAATGACGCGATAGGAAGTGCGAGATGAGATACCTGCTCATATTGATAGCCCTCGCTTTCGTGGGTTGCAGCGATTCTTCTGACGATTCGAAAATGGATCGTATCGCTGAAGAGATGGAGGACGTTGGCGAGGAAATAGAGGATGTTGCCGAGGCGGTCGGAGATGCCGTCGAGGAAGGCAAGGACGATCTGGGCGAGGCCTATCATGATGCCCTCGACAAGGCTGAAGAGGTTAGTGATATCGTCCAGGAACACGCCGACGATGTCGCCAAGGAAATAGAAGACGCCGTCAACGACTAAACGGCGCGGTAGGAGCGCTGTTTACCAGTGCATCACCTGATCGACTTTGCAAAGCTTGTTCTCCGGCCACTCTACTGGCTGGCCGGCAAGCTGTTCTCTGTCTGGGCCCGGCCGCTGGTGCAGCCGGAGACGCCGACCGAGCTGTATGCTGATTGTGGCGACAAGCCCGTATGCTACGTGCTCGAGAACGGGGGCCTCGCAGACCTGCTGGCGCTGGAAAAGGCATGTGAAGAGCACGGCCTGCCGTCGCCCAGCGAGTCCTTCGAGTTCTGCGGCGAGCATTTCTCCCGGCGCTTCGTTGTCCTGCGCCCGGTCAGTGGCGTTTTCTTTCGCCGGCCTGTCCCTGGTGGCTCACGCCGGCTGCGCAGCCTCGTCGAAGTCGCCGAGCGTAACGATGAAGACCTGTTGCTGATTCCGGTGGGCATCTTCTGGGGCCGCTCTCCCGACAAGGAAAGCTCCCTGTTCAAGCTCTTTTTCGCCGAGAACTGGGAGATCGTGGGCCGTACGCGCAAGTTTTTCGCCACGCTGCTGCATGGCCGCAACACGCTGATGCGTTTCAGCCATGCGCTCGCGCTCAGCTCCATCCTGCAGGAGGAACTCGATCCCGGCATTGCCTTTCGCAAGGTGTCGCGCGTCTTGCGCGTACACTTTCGCAAGCGCCGCACAGCGACTGTCGGTCCCGACCTGTCGAATCGCCGCACGCTGGCCAGGCAGATATTGCGGGAGCCGAATGTTCGTCGCGCGATGGCCGCCGAGGCAGGCGACGATCCGCGGAAACAAATGCTGGCCGAGAACAAGGTCCAGAAATACATTCATGAGATCGCGGCCACGATTTCGTACCCGACGATACGGGGGATGGTCGTGTTGTTGCGGCGGCTTTGGAACCAGATTTACGACGGCATCGAACTCGGCCATACGGAACGGCTGCGCGAAGTCGCGAAAGAAAAAGTCATTGTTTACGTACCGTGTCATCGCAGCCACTTCGACTATTTGCTGCTGAGTTACATCTGCTACGAGCAGGGCGTGCAGCTGCCGCACATTGCTGCCGGCATTAATCTCAACATGCCACTTGTCGGGCCGATCCTGAGGCGTGGCGGCGCGTTCTTCCTGCGCCGCAGCTTCAAAGGCAATCGCCTGTATGCGGCCGTCTTCGACGCCTATCTCGGGCAGATACTGAAACGCGGCTACTCGATCGAGTATTTCGTGGAAGGCGGGCGCAGTCGCACCGGCCGCCTGCTTGCACCGAAAGGTGGCATGCTGGCGATGACAGTCAGTTCCTACATTGACGACCCCAAGCGCTCGGTAGTTTTTGTGCCGGTGTACTTTGGGTACGAAAAACTCATCGAGGGTGGCTCGTTCATCAGTGAGCTGGGTGGCGCGGAGAAACAAAAGGAATCTCTGCTGGGGCTGATTCGCTCGATCAAGTCACTGCGCGAAAATTTTGGCCGTGTGTACGTGAATATCGGTGAGCCCATCGAGCTCGACGACCTGCTCGACACGGCACAACCGGACTGGCGCGATTTGCCGAAGGGCAACGGCGAGCGCCCGGCGTGGCTCAACGACGTCGTCGACCGGCTGGGCCGCGACATCATGGGCGGGATCAATGCCACTGCCGCGGTTACGCCGATCAGCCTGCTGGCTTATGTCCTGCTGGCGACTCCCAAACAGAAGATCGGCGAAGCGGAATTGCGGGCGCAATTGCAGCTCAGTCTCGACTTGTTGCAGCGGTTCCACTATTCCGACTCGGTGACCATTCCGGACTGGAGTCCCGATGAGATCATCGCGCATGGCGAGAAACTGCAGGCAATCAGCCGAACTTCTCACCCGATGGGTGACGTTATTCATATGGCAGAGGCGACAGCCGTTCTGATGACCTATTTCCGCAACAATATCCTGCACCTGCTGGCCGTCCCGGCTTCGGTGGCCTGTTGCTTCATCCAGGGTCGGCGGCTGCCACACTCCGAACTGCAGCGGCTGATCAACCTGATCTACGCGTTCATGAAACGCGAGCTGTGCCTGAAGTGGGGAGATGACGAGGTAGACAGGGTCACGACAGAGGCTATCGGCGCGCTCGTCGAGCAAGGCCTGCTCATTCGAAACAGGCGCAAGAAAATGCTCGAACGGCCACGTGCCGGGTCCGCCGAGGCTTATCAGCTAATGATGCTCGGTCAGGCCATGGTGCCGATGCTGCAGCGTTTCTATCTTGTCATTGCAAACCTCGTCCGGCATGGCTCCGGTAAGCTGACGCGCGCACGCCTGGAACGCATGTGCCAGCTCAGCGCCGAACGCCTGTCGATGATCTACGGATTGCATTCCCCCGATTTCTTTAATAAAACGCTGTTCCACGATTTTATTAGTACGCTGCAGGATCAGGATGTACTGCGCCGTAACAGCGACGGCCTGCTCGAGTTTGACGACGATGTCCTTGGAATCGGCGCCGATGCGCGGCTCGTTCTCGGCGAGGAGATTCGCCACAGTATCCTGTCTCTGACAGTGCGCGAAGACCAGGTCGAAGAATGAAAGTTGCCTCGTTTTACCGCTTCCTGGACCTGGAGGGTCCGGAGGCATTCAAGTCTGCATTGCAGGAAGTCTGCGAAAAGCACGGGCTGCTGGGCACAGTCCTCGTCGCCCAGGAAGGGTTCAATGGCTCGTTGACAGGAGCGCAAGACGGCATCCTGGGCGTGTTCGACTGGATCGAGCGGACCTTGTCGATCGACGAGCCGATTGAAGCCCGCTGGAACGAGGTTTCAGAGGCGCCTTTCCGGCGCATGCGTGTGCGCCTGAAGAAGGAGATTGTTGCGTTGGGCCGGCCCGATATTCTGCCGCACAAGAGGACCGGCACTTACGTATCCGGCGAGAAGTGGAACGAGCTAATTGAAAATCCCAATGTCGTCGTCATCGATACACGCAACAGTTACGAGTTCGAGGTCGGGACGTTTCCCAATGCCATAGATCCGGAAACGGACAGCTTCCGGCAGTTCCCTGAATTCGCCGAGAAGCTGGCCGAGACGTCAAAAGACAAGCCACTGGCCATGTTTTGCACAGGCGGTATCCGCTGCGAAAAAGCCACAGCGCTGATGCTCGAGCTCGGCTTCAATGAGGTCTACCACCTGCAGGGCGGAATCCTGAAGTACCTCGAGGAAATGCCTGAGGATGAGAACCGCTGGGACGGCGAGTGCTTTGTCTTCGACACAAGAGTCGCCGTAGACCGCGACCTGGCTGAAGGTGGCTACGTGCAATGCCACGCCTGCCGGCGGCCGCTCAGCACCGAGGACATGGCATCGCCCGACTACCAGGAAGGCGTGTCGTGCCCGAAATGCATCAACGAGGTCGACGAAGAGCGCAGGGCCGGATTGCGCGAGCGCCAGAAGCAGGTCGAGCTCGCTCGCGAGCGTGGCGACGAGCACATTGGCCAGAAATTGCCGTAAGTCCCCGGTTCGGCATAACAAAAAAAGGCGCCGCTGCATCCAATATTCAATGCCGGAACTCTTACGAAAGCAGAGTTTCCGGACAGCTTTGGGATGGAGGAATCCAAAAATGAGGCGACCCCTGCTAGTGTTTCTCCTGGTCCTGGCGTCCTGCCAGCCTGAAAGCGCCGACCGTGCGGCAGTCGGTGCAGACATCGAACAGGACGTAAAAAGGCAACTGGCGGAGATGATCTCGAGCCGTGAGAAAGCAATGATTGAGAAGGACATAGCAACGGTCCTGTCTCAATTTGATGATGATGCGACGTGGATCAATTCACAGGGCTACTTCTTCGAGGGCAAGGAGAACGTGCTGGAATTCCACAGGATGCTCGCGGCCGACAACCCGCGGGATTACTTCTATGAAGCCGGTGCACCGAGAATCCGGGTTCTCGACGCATCGAACGCGATTGCCTATTACTCGTGGAAGATGTTCTGGTATGAGAAAGGAGTGCCGGAACATATTATCAACAGGGAGATCGGGCTCATGACGTTGTCCGCGCAGAAGCGCGACGGCCGGTGGTACTGGGTTGCCGTTACCAACCAGCACACCCCGTCATTCTACGAGGTTATCGAACCTGTAACGATCGACGAGGAAGAATAGTAGCCGGACTGAGCGTGGCGGCAATGAAGCCGGTCACGCATCCAGATCGGGAATCAGCTCGCTCTCGAGCGCCGCGATCATGTCCTTGATCAGCAGCTTGCGCTTCTTGAGGCGGCGAATACGCAGCTGATCGACCATCGGGTCGTGCTGGAGCCGGTCGATGAGGTAATCGAGATCACGATGGCTTACACGCAGTTCGCGCAGGCGCTCGAGATTCTTGAAGGATTCAGTATCGACTTTGTCGGTCATTTTTGCCCATGCTACTCGTCGCTCGCAAGCAGCGCCAGCCAGTCCCTGTCGGCCGCGCCTATCACGACGAACCAGGGGTTCAGGATGTCCTCTTTTTCATTATAGGACAAAGGTTTGCCGTCAAGTTCGAGGACTTTGCCGCCGGCCTGTTCAACAACGGCCTGCGCGGCCGCCGTGTCCCATTCGGAGGTGGGTCCGAGTCGCGGGTAGATGTCCGCGCGGCCTTCGGCAACGACACAGAACTTCAGCGAACTGCCCATCGGCACCATGTCGGATTCGCCCACGTTCTCGAGGAACGCGTCGAGGCTCGAGCCGCGGTGCGAGCGGCTGCCGACGATGCGGACCGGGTCACTGCTGGATTCGGCGACGCTGATCGGCGTTGTCGCGCCGCCTTCGCGCAGTTCCGAGCCATGGCCTTCGCAGCCGATATAGGTCTTTTTCTGCACGGGCACATGGACGACGCCGAAGATCGGGCGACTGGAATCGATTAGTGCGATGTTGACCGTGAATTCGCCATTACGGTTGACGAACTCCTTGGTGCCGTCGAGCGGATCGATGAGCCAGTATCGTTGCCACTGGCTGCGCTCCGCGAAGTCTGGCAGACCTTCTTCCTCCGAAATTATCGGGATGTCGGGCGTCAGGGCGGTGAGTCCCGCCACGATGCAGCGGTGAGACGCAAGATCGGCCTGGGTCAGCGGCGACTGGTCACCTTTCTCTTGAACGTCAAAATCTGTGGCGTAGACTTCGAGGATTGCCTCGCCGGCTGCGACTGCGAGATCGACGACTGGGTCGATCAGGTCCTTCGGGTTCATGCTTGTTTCCGGTCGGTGGAAGGGGCGCGAAGTATAAAACAGTGACGATGAATCCGAAAACCGCCCTCGAGCAGTGCGAGACGCTGATGCTCGACATGGACGGCACAATCCTCGACCTGGCATTCGACAACTACGTCTGGAAAGAGCTCGTTGTCGGCCGTTATGCCGAGCTCAACGACCTTGAGTACAGCGTTGCGCGCGACCGCCTGTACGCGAAGTACATGGCGATCCAGGGTGACCTGGAATGGTATTGCCTCGATCACTGGAGCGAGCGACTGGGCTTCGATGTACTGGCGCTGCACCACGAAGTCCATCACCGCATCGAATACCTGCCTGGAGCGAAGGACTTTCTCGAGACCGTCCACGCGTCTGATATCCGGGTATTGCTGGTTACCAATTCGCACCCCGACACGTTGCACCTCAAGAACGACACTCTCGGCTTTTCCAGCTACTTCGACGGGATTCACAGCTCGCACACCTACGGCCACGCGAAAGAGAAGCAGGATTTCTGGCGCGCACTGCAGGAGGAAGAGGGCTTCGACCCTGAGACAACCGTGTTCGTCGACGATACCGTCCCGGTGCTGCGTTCGGCTGAAAAATACGGGATTCAGCACCCGATTGTCGTAACCCGCCCGGATACATCCGAACCGCCCAGGAAAAATGGTGAGTACCTGGGGATCGACGGTGTAAGGGATCTTGTTTGATTGCGTGCCGGCAGGGGTTTACCTGCACGCCCCTTCCTAATCTTTCCTGGGCCCGCGCCCGGAATGTCGCCGTTTGCCGGATTGTTTGTGACGTGGCCCCGGTTTGCGCGTTTCTCGTTTCTTGCGTTTCGGCTTGACGATTTCCGGCAACTGTTCCGGCGAGTAGTTCGCGACCGGTATCTTGTGGCCGATGAAGTCCTCGATATCGGGCAGCGACATCGCGTAGCTTTCGCAGCCGAAGCTGATCGCATCACCCGCTGCGCCTGCGCGAGCCGTGCGGCCGATGCGGTGCACGTAGTCTTCGGAGTCCTGTGGCAGGTCGTAGTTGATGACGTACTGCACATCGGGAATGTGCAGGCCACGCGAGGCGACATCAGTGCCAATCAGGACCTGGAGGTCGCCTTTCTGGAAATCGAGCAACAGGCGCTGGCGCTTTTTCTGCGGCACGTCCCCGGATATTGCCTTGGCATGGACGCCATTTGCCTCGAGTGTCGCTTCGACACGTTCGGCATCGCGTTTCATATTGACGAACACCATGATGCGGCCCGAGCCCATTTCCCGGATCAGCCCCACTAGCAGCGGCAACTTGTCTTCGTTGGACGGGAAGAAGATCGCCTGGCGCACGCGGTCGGCCGTAACTTTGTCCGGCTCGATGCGCACGAGCTCCGGCTCGTTCATGTGCTCGAACGCAAGTTCCATGACCCTGTGTGACAACGTAGCCGAGAACAGCATGTTGAGCCGCTTGTCCGGTGGCGGCAGGCGCCGCAACAGGTAGCGAATATCCTTGATGAACCCCAGGTCGAACATGCGGTCGGCCTCGTCGAGGACTGCGACTTCGACCTGGTCGAGCTTGAATACGCCTTGCTTGAAATAGTCGATGATGCGCCCTGGCGTGCCGATCAGGATATCGATACCGCCTGCAATCGTCCGTCGCTGCTTTTCATAATCCGTGCCACCGTAGGCCAGGCCGATCTTGAATCCGGTGTGTTTGCCAAGCAGTTCGCCATCTTTGGCGATCTGCATGGCAAGCTCGCGCGTCGGTGCCAGCATAAAAGCACGTGGCTGTTTCGGCTTTTCGGGATCGGGTTGCCATGAGAGCAGCTTTTGATAGGTCGCGATCAGGAATGCCGCGGTCTTGCCCGTGCCCGTCTGGGCCTGACCAGCAACATCACGAGGCTCCAGGGCGATCGGCAATGTGCTGGCCTGTATCGGGGTACAGAACTCGAAGCCGGCGTCGCGAATTCCTGCGCGTACGCTATCGTGCAGCGAAAGTGAATCAAACCTGAGGTCACTCAGATGGTTATCTGCCATATTCTGTAGGCCGTAAAATGTGCATTTAGTGCTTGCAAAATGGCGCGCGAAGCGTTCAAATTGGTATTAATTCGACGCGACAAACCGTCGCACCCGCCAGTTTCGCATTCATCGATTCGTCAAAGAAGCCGGAATTAGTCGGCCACAAAGCTGCGACATATTGCCTGATAGAGAAGGCAGCGTCATCCATTTTTAAAATTCAATTTCCGATTCAAACTGGAGGAAGTAGCCGGTGAGCGACAAAATCGTGCACACGAACGACAGCAATTTCGAAGCTGACGTGGTTAACTCTGACAAACCTGCCCTGGTCGATTTCTGGGCGGAATGGTGTGGTCCGTGCAAGATGATAGCACCGTTTATCAACGAAGCTGCTGACGAGTATGCCGACAAGCTGTCGGTCGTGAAACTCAATGTCGACGAGAGCCCGAACGTTGCGGCCAAGTTCGGCATTCGCAGTATCCCGACCCTTATGCTTTTCAAGGACGGCGCCGTTCAGGCGCAGAAAGTCGGGGCGTTTTCCAAGTCGCAGTTGAATGAATTCCTGGACTCTAATCTGTGAGAGGTTACTTGGGTAATCAAACGAAAAGCCGGCCGCAAAAGTCCGGCAACAAAAGTAAAGGCGGATCCAACCGCCGCCGTCGGCGGCGACCTCAGCATTCGGAATTTCCGGATGATGACGGCAATATCGAGGTAATTCCGCCCGAGCAGCTCGAAGCGAGCAAAAACAGCATGAGCCTGACCGACCTCAAGAGTCGGCCAGCAGCGGACCTTGTGACGCTCGGCGAGGAACTCGGCCTCGAAGGCCTTGCCCGCCAGCGCAAGCAGGAGATGATCTTTTCCATCCTCAAGGCGCATGCCAAGAATGGCGAAGATATCTACGGCGACGGCGTGCTGGAGATATTGCAGGACGGTTTCGGTTTCCTGCGCTCTTCGGACGGCTCCTACCTGGCCGGTCCTGACGACATCTACGTCAGCCCGAGCCAGATTCGCCGCTTTGCGCTGCGCACCGGTGACACGGTCTCTGGCCTTATCCGGCCACCGAAAGACGGCGAGCGCTACTTCGCGCTGCTCAAGGTTGGCCAGATCAACCACGATTCGCCGGAGAATGCCCGCACCAAGGTCCTGTTCGAAAACCTGACGCCGCTGTTCCCGACCGAGCGCCTCAAGCTCGAGCAGGGCAGCGGTAGCACCGAGGACCTGACGGCGCGCATCATCGACATGGTGGCGCCGATCGGCAAAGGCCAGCGCGGCCTGATCGTATCTCCGCCGAAAGCCGGTAAGACGATTCTGCTGCAGAACATCGCGTCAGCAATCGCGGCGAATACGCCGGATGTGGACATGATCGTGCTGCTCATCGATGAGCGTCCCGAGGAAGTGACCGAGATGCAGCGCACCGTGCGCGGCGAGGTCGTTTCGTCGACGTTTGACGAGCCAGCGAGTCGCCACGTGCAGGTCGCCGAAATGGTCATCGAGAAAGCCAAGCGCCTCGTTGAGCACAAGCGCGACGTCGTTATCCTGCTCGACTCGATTACGCGACTCGCGCGCGCCTACAACACCGTGGTGCCGTCGTCAGGCAAGGTCCTGACCGGTGGAGTCGATGCCAATGCACTGCATCGCCCGAAACGTTTTTTCGGCGCAGCGCGTAATATCGAGGAAGGTGGCAGCCTGACGATCCTGGCTACGGCACTTGTCGATACAGGCTCGAAGATGGACGAAGTCATCTACGAAGAGTTCAAGGGCACGGGCAATATGGAAATCCACCTGGATCGCCGCATTGCCGAGAAACGCGTGTTCCCGGCCATCAACATCAACCGTTCGGGTACGCGCAAGGAAGAACTGCTGACGGACCCGGCTGAACTGCAGAAGATGTGGGTCCTGCGCAAGGTCCTGCATCCGATGGACGAGCTGGCGGCGGTCGAGTTCCTGCTCAACAAGATGCAGGACACCAAGACCAATGCGCAGTTCTTCGAGGCAATGAAGAAATAAGGAATTGGGGTCAGAGCCCTAGGGCTCTGACCCAGGTTGTTCAAAGCGGCTGCGGAACGTGAAAGCCTCCCCAGACGGGCCGTCATCCCATAGTTTGTCAAAGTGCTGCTTCGCCTCGGCGATGGTCGGAATGTGATCTTTTTCGACCCACCACAATACAAGAGGCGAGCGAGCCGATTTTTCGAACCATTCGGCGCGGCGGCGGACCACGTCGAGGTGCTGGCCCTGGTATACCCAGGCTTCGAGGGACTCGACCGACTCCCAGACCGACATGTTGAACAGTATCCGGTCGTTGCCAAATACTCTGGCGATTTCCGCGGTGTCGTCGTCGCCTTCGACGAATCGCCACACAAACCCCGGGGCGACATCTGCCGATGCATTGACGCTGTCGAGTTGTGCCACGAAGTCCGCCATCGACGGATCTTCGTAGCTGGTATGCATAATGGCGGCGTTAGCGGTCGCCAGGTGCATTAATCTTCTTGATGAAGTAGTAGCCGCCGGACAGGGCAATCACCAGCGCTGCGATGGCAAAGACCGTCATCGGATCGATGCTCCCGGAATCGAGGATGACGACCTTTCGCGCAACAGCGGTCAGGGCGACGAGAAACATGATCTCGGCGTGAATCGTGTTGCTGTCGAGATACATCTTGATGCTCGTCATCAGTTCGAGCCCGATAAGCACCATCAGGAACAGGCCGAAGACATCAAACAGGTCCTGGACGCCGAGGAAAAAGCCCGGTGGCTGGAACAGGTCATGGAACACGACCCAGGCTACCTCGAACACGCCGGATATGACGACGATGCCCATCAACGTCAGCAGCGCGATCGCAATGCCGCGCTCAACTTTCGTGACTATGCCCATTTCCTTCCCCTGTGCCCGTTCTTATTGGCTGCGGCCGGATCCAGAACCAGCTGGCCACGACCAGCGCACCGAAAATCGTGTAGCAAAGCGCGAAAACCCACGCCGGAGCATCATAGTACAGAATTCTTTGCACCCAGTGGGCGACAAACGCGCCCGGGTAAACGGCATCGCCTGCCTTTGTTCGCAGCCACATTTCGAGCGTCGTCAGCGGGCAGATCATGCCAAGCCAGGCTTGTAATACGACGATACCTATCGCCGCCAGGTGGAGCAGACGGAACCAGCCGTTGCGGATCCAGTTCCAGCCCATGAACCTGCCAGCAAATATGACGACGAGCCCAACGATGACGAACGCAACAAACGTTACGTGCAGGTAAAGAACGAGGTCGGCAAGACAACGGTAGAAAGCGTTCAATCAGTTCCCAGCAGCCACTCGCGAGCTTCTTCTTCAGTGTCGAACAAGCGGCCGGGGAGGCCCCGGTTGCTCAGGACGGTTACAACGAACTCCATCGTTCCGCGGGCATCTTCGTCTTTCTCGACCCATGCTATGCGGTAGTGCTGGCCGATGCCGAGTTCACGAAAAATTGCCGGCAGATCATAGCCGTCCACAGCCTCGACCGGCGTGGAGGTGTCAGCAAGGCCCAGGACGTTGTAGCAATCATGCTGGTCACACACTACCGCGACTTCCCGCCACACGCGATCCATGTAGTGGTAGTCCTTGTCGCCTTCGGCGATCACGAGAACATGATCACCTTCGAAAGTGACTTTCAGCGTGTTCTCCATCGGCGTACTTCTGTCGTTGGCCTGATACTCAGAGCATAGTCGACGCAAGTCATACTCGCCACGTGCGGCATGATTATCTGTCGTTGAAGATGCTCTGTACGTAGCTGTTAGTAATGGGGTGGTACCCGCTGCGGGCCTCGTCGAACAATTGCTTCGAGAGTTCGAGGTCCGAGCCATTGTTGGCAAGTGCGCTATACACCGGGTAAACAAGTCGCGCACGCCCGAAGCGCTTGAGATGTGCGGCCATCTGCTCGTAGGCGGGCTCGTGGCGGCGAGTGGCAACCTGGATGAACCATGTTCGGGCAATCTCGGCGTTTTGTGTCCTGCTGAGTCCCAGCGATTCGTCGAGCTCCACGAGTTTTTCCGTCGGCAGGTCGGCATCAAGGCTGTTGATGAAATGTATCGTCGCCTGCGGGCTCCATTCGTCGGCCGGCAAGGCGGACGTGTCTATTTCTCCTTTCGACCAGGCTGTCGCCAGTTCCGCTGCCTTGTCGAGATTGATCGACGCAGGCAACACGGCATCGTCCGGCAATCCCGGCTCGTACATCCAGCGCTCAACCTGTTCGCGCGTTAAGACACCGGGATGAGTGGCAATCAGCTTCTCCTCGAGATAATCGACGAAGTCCTCGGTCGTAATGACGTCGAAAGCGAACTTGTCGAAATAGTCGGTGATGAACTGGTCGAAGACTTCCCGACCATATGCATGCTCGAGATACTGCAGGAACAGGTTGCCCTTGTGATAGTGAATGGTTCCCTGGCCCGACTCCGGGTCGAGTTCGGAAATACGCGGCGCCAGCGCCTGGTACTCCGGGTCGACCGTCTGGAAGTTCAACAACAGCTCCTCGTAGTTGATCAGGTTTTCTTCGTTGGCGCGGTCCTCGTCGTAGATGACCTGCATCAGCCGGTATTCGAGGTAGCTGGTCCAGCCCTCGTTGAGCCAGCTGTCCCGCCATGTCCGGTTGGTGACCAGGTTGCCTGACCACGAGTGTGCAAGTTCGTGGGCAACCACGGACACAAGACTGCGGTCGCCGGCGAGCAGGCTGGGCGTCATGAACGACAGGCGTGGATTCTCCATGCCGCCATAGGGAAAGCTCGGCGGCAGGATCAGGAGATCGTATCGGCCCCATCGGTAGGGACCAAACATTGCCTCGGCCGTTTCGAACATGGCCTGGGTATCGGCGAACTCGAATGCCGACGCTTCCAGTAATTCCGGTTCCGCGTACACGCCGGTATCGGCGCCGATCTCGGCGAAATGAATGTTGCCCACGGCGATCGCCAGGAGATAGGCAGGGATCGGCTGTGGCATATCGAACTCATATATTCCATCACGCTCGGTGGCCGGGTCATTGTTTGCGCTCATCACCGCGAGGAGGGTGGGCGGTGTCTGGATTCTTGCGCTGTAAGTGATGCGTATTGCTGGCGTGTCCTGCAACGGCACCCAACTGCGCGCGTGAATGGCCTGCGACTGCGAGAACAGGAAGGGGTGCTCGCCGCCCGCCGTGAGTTCGGGCGGCAGCCAGCCGAGAGCTGTTGATTCCGGGCTCGTCCGATAGGCGATATGCACCTTGAGTTCGTCTTGGTTCTGCAATTCCTGCGGCACCGAAATGATCAACGGAGTGCCGAGGAATTCGTTGGTTTCGCCCAGCTCGTAGTCTGCATCGACAAGGACATCAGGGCCTGCAATGAATGCGACGCTCTCGATGAACAGGTCGCGGGTATCGAGGACTATCGTGTCCGCAGGAGCCTCGCGGCGCATCGTGAGCGTCGCGGTGCCGAGAAGTATTTCCGAGTCGAAATCGACCGCGAGATCCAGGTGAACGTGCTCAGTAACGAATTCGTCGTAGTTGGCGAACGTGTAGTGATCCTGTGCGAGAAGCTCTTCCTCCGAGGTTTGTTCCTGCGGCGAGCACGCGACATTCGCGCATGCGACGAGCAAGAGCAGCAACAGTGACTTGTATTTCATGGCGTTCCTCAGTCCAGGAATTTCCAGGTATCGGCGCCGTCAAAGTGCCGCACAGGAATGTCGTCGATATCGGACGGCTCGCACATACGAAAGTTCACCGCCATGCGCCCGTCCGGGTCCTGGTCCACACCAAGCCAGTGCGTCGTGCAGCCACACTTCCTGCAACTATGCGTGACCAGCGTCTTGTCACCCTGAATGTAGGCGATCGTTCCGTCGCGGGGCGCTGATATTTCTACCTCGCCGCGAGTGAAGTGTGCCCACTTCGCGCCGATGCGCCTGCAGATCGAGCAGTTGCAGTCGGTTAGCCAATCGGGTTTGCGAGGTGCCGTGAAAGTGACGGCACCGCAATGGCACGAGCCTTTGATCATCTTATTCTCCCCGTCCTGCGGGCCATTATTAGGGGGCTGGGAAAAAAAGAAAAGCGCCCGCGGCTGCCCGCGGGCGCTCCGGACTCAAGCTAACCAGGGTTTGCTACGGCCGAGTACCTCCCAGTACAGGGTCGTCGCTCCAGCCGAGCCCTGTCCAGTCGATGTGGCCTGTCCTTGACAGTCACCGCAACCGGAGTCCTTGTCCGAAGATCGCTCCTCGGAGACAAAACATTCGCGACAATGAATTTTCCTCGGGTGGCAGGCATTTTGAATACGTTGGGAATGAAGGCCTCTAGGGACTTCCACGAATTGTCAGGGCTGGCAGGGAATTGCTATTTTGACGCCTACTGGGGACGCTGTTTTTCCATCACGAGTGCGGCGGCGGCCAGGTCCTGGCAGGCCATGCCGATGGACTCGAAAACGACAGTGACGTCGGGGTCGACGGGTTGCGACCCGTCGAACACTTCACCCAGTTCGGCGTAGATCTCAGCACCGCTACGGCGCACATTGCCGGACTCGACAAGCGCACCTGCGCGGGAATCGACGACCACGACGTTTGACATCGTTGCCGCATCCAGCTCACCGAAGTCTGCCCCTGACCAGCCAACCGACGCCACCCTGGCCCCGGGTTTCAGCCAGTCACCTCTGAAAATCGGCTCGGGGGAGGCGGTGGTCGCAATGACGACATCTGCATCGCGCACGGCGTCTTCACACGACATGACTCGGCCGCCTGTCTCGCTGGCCAGTTTCTCGGCGCGGTCGGGCGAACGGTTCCAGAACCGGACGTCCTCGAACTGCCGCACGCACGACAGTGCCTCGACGTGGCTCCTTGCCTGGGCGCCGGCGCCGAGGATCGCAAGCGATTGCACATCGGGGGCGGCGACCTCATCGATGAAGGCTGCGGTCACTGCCGCTGTTCGCATCTTGGTGATCAGCGTACCGTCCATCGTTACCAGCGGCTGGCCGTTCTCCGGGTCGAAGAGGACGATCATTGCCATGTGCGCATCAAGTCCTTGGGCCTCGTTGCCGGGATAGATCGAGACCAGCTTCGCGCCCATGGCTTGCGGGCTGACTGCGGGCATGCCGCCAAAAAAGCCGCCGTGCGCCTTGACGTCGAGTATGCGGCGCGCCGGTTGCTCGACCCGGCCCGCGGAGTAGTCGATCATCGCCTGTCGCATTCTTGGGATCAGGTCTTCCATGCTGAGAGCTGCGGCAACTGCAGCCTCTTCGAGGTACGGAACGATCATCAGGAGTCGTTGGTCTGGACTTCGTGCAAACTCCAGCTGGACCGCGGCAGAGCGTCGACATACTCGCGAAACTCCGCATCATAGTGCTGCTTGCGCAGTTCCCAGAACACGCTAAAGCCCGGTGCGGCGAGGTACGACGAGTACAGGCTGACCATGGCGTTCCATACGCGGGCGTCGAGCCGGCCGGCCGTATGCTGGTGGTAGGCCTCTTCCCATAGCCGGTATATGCGCTGCATACCGATCAGCAGGCGCAGTCGCTCATTGTCGTTGAGTGAGTCGATGTTCTTGTTCGCCTTGAGAAAGATGTCGACGAGGTCTGCATCCAGGAAGCTCGACAGGCTTTCGCGAAAACCGACCGATATCTCATGGGTTGCGGCAAGCCGGGATTCCTTGTTTTGGATGCGTATCTGAATCGCAAGGTAAACAAGAGAGACGACGACAGCCGCGGCGCCGAGTATTTCCCCGATTGCGCCGAATGCCTCCCAATTCATGCCACACCCTCGACAATGATGAGTCTGCTCGCCGTTGCCGCCCTCCGATCCTCGGCCACATCCTGATACGCAGGATCCGCCGCAAAGGCCTGTGCGTGTTCCATCGATGGGAATTCGAGAACCACCATTCGGGCGGGTCGCCAGTCGCCTTCCATGACTGTTACCTCACCGCCCCGTACCAGGTATCGGCCCTCGTGCTTCGCAACAAAACCCGGAGCATTTGCAATGTAATTCTTGTACCGCTCCAGGTCTTCGACCGTGATATCGCCAATGATATAGGCCTTCACAGGTATCTCCTTTCTTATGGCTCGAGTAGGTGGGCGACCGGATCCCGCAGAATCGGGTCACATCCTTCCACGATTGCGTCGGCATGCTCACGGATTTCCTGGGTCATTGTCTCGCATACGGAAATGAATTGCTTTTCCTGACCAGCGGCGAGCGCCACTCGATAAACTACGCAAGAGCCAATTGCCATCTCAACCAATCCATTCAGTGGTTCAACGTCATCCTAATCGTACAGTACGCCACGCGGGCACCTAAGCCTGGAGCTGATCGAGTCGCCCGCGCACATACTCTTCGGAACAACCTGAAATCTCGACAAGCTTCCTTGGCGACGTCGCTCCTTTTACGATCGAAATTGAATTTACCGGTGTGTCGAGTACCTCGGCAAGGAGTTTAATGACGGCAGAATTGGCCTTGCCCTTTTCTGGAGGGGATGTGACTCGAATGCGCAATGCGTCGCCGAACCAGCCTGCAACCATATTCTTACTGGAGCCAGGAACGACCTTGATAGCCAACCTGACACGGTCGCTCATGGGCTGGGTACGCGGCAGGTCGGAATCATTTAACGGATTGCCAGCGGTGCAACTGTGCAACCGTGCCGGCCGGAAAGCTGGATTGCTCGAGCGCCAATTCGAGGTAGCCATCAGTACCGGATAACGAAGCAAAATCACCCGAGGTGTTCGTGTGGACAGGCATTGCCAGGAGCTGGCCGCCCGTGTTCGAGAGCAGGCGCACGGGGAGGAAGCAGGTCAGCTCGGGCTCGAACGTTACGTCCTGGGCCAGCGCCGCGAACTCGGGCTGCCGTTCCTTTAGCCCTGAGGCCTTTGCAAGCGCCGGGATAACATACTGCCGACAGCACACGAGCGTGGACACAGGGTTGCCGGGAAGGGCGAACACGGCTTGTTTGTTGGGTCCCATTCCGAACCACATGGGCTTGCCCGGCCGCTGGCTGATCTTGTGGAATACGGCCTCAACGCCGAGATCCGCCAGTACCTCCGGAATGTAGTCGGCTTTGCCCATCGACACGCCGCCGGACAGAATCAGCACATCGGCCTGGTCCAGGTGTTCTCCGATGCGCTGCCTGAGAATCTCGGGCTCGTCCACCAGGTGATCGTGCTGGCAGTCGTGATAGCCGTGTGATTCGAGCAGCGAAATGACAGCCGGCCCGTTCGACATGCGAATCTGGTGCGGCTCGATGGGCTCGCCGGCGGGCACGAGTTCATTGCCGGTCGAGATCATACGAATAACCGGAGCGCGGGCCACCTGTATTTCGGTCAGGCCGCAGGAGTTGATGATGGCCATGTCCATCGCCGATACTCGCTTTCCTGCCGCTAGTAATTCGGTACCTTGCGTATGGTCGGACCCCTGCGCATGGATGAACTGACGCTCACTGGCCTGGTAGTCGTTTTCGAGCGTCGCGGTGTTTTCACTGACGGCGATCCGTTCGACCGGCACGATGCAGCCCGCGCCGACCGGCAGCGATGCGCCTGTCATGATCTCGATGCACTTGCCTTTTTCGAGTGTCAGCCGCTCATCGCCAGCTGCCTGTGTTGCCTGGATCGGGAACGCGCGTGTACCGGAATCGTAATCTGCAAACGCAATGGCAATCCCGTCCATCATCACGCGGTCGAACGGCGGCTGGTCTCTTTCCGCGACCACGCTCTGCATCAGGACACGGCCTGTCGCCGTGCGGGTAGAGATGGTTTCAGGTTGAAAGGCCGGCATTGCGGCCAGGATGGCGTCGCGAGCTTCGCCCGTCGTAATCACGATGCGGCGTGCTCTTCTCTTGCGATGGCGCGGTGCCCGATATCGCGGCGGTAGCAGGCCTTGGTCCAGCTGATCTTTTCAACGGCCGCGTAGGATTCGGCCGCGGCGTCGCGAACCGTGTCGCCAAGTCCCACAACGCAGAGAACTCGGCCACCGCTCGTAACAATGCGGTCATTCTTCGTGGCCGTACCGGCGTGAAACACCTTCCGGGTGTCGGAGTCGGCGACGTCCAGGCCGGAGATCTCGTCACCCTTGCTATAGCTGCCGGGATAGCCGCCAGCGGCCATGACGACACCCAGCGATGCGCGCTTGTCCCATTCGGCGTTTTGCTGGTCCAGCGTGCCGTCGAGCGTCGCCTTGCAGAGCATTGCCAGGTCCGATTTCAGGCGCGCCATGATTGGCTGGGTTTCGGGGTCACCAAAGCGACAATTGAACTCGATGACCTTTGGTGTGCCGTCAGCCATGATCATCAGGCCCGCATACAGGAAGCCGACGTAGTTATTGCCGTCCGCTCTCATGCCTTCGAGGGTCGGCCGGATAACGAGATCCATGATCTTCTGCTCGACGTCGGGCGTGACAACCGGGGCGGGAGAATAGGCGCCCATGCCGCCGGTGTTCGGTCCTGTGTCGCCTTCATCGCGCGCCTTGTGGTCCTGCGAAGTAGCCATCGGCAAAACGTTCGTGCCGTCGGTGATGACGATAAAGCTGGCTTCTTCGCCGTCGAGAAACTCTTCTACCACGATGCGTGCACCGGCATCGCCGAATTTGTTACCCGACAGCATGTCTGTCGCTGCCTGCTCGGCTTCCTCGACCGTCATTGCCACGATGACGCCCTTACCAGCAGCCAGGCCATCTGCCTTGATAACGATCGGGGCCCCTTGCTTGCGAACGTATGCAAGCGCCTCATCAAGGTCCGAGAAATTCTGGTAGGCAGCCGTCGGGATTCCGTGGCGCGCGAGAAAATCCTTGGTGAACGCCTTGGAGCCTTCGAGTTGCGCCGCCGCGGCCGATGGGCCGAAGCAGGACAGGCCGAGCGCCTCGAACCTGTCCACGATGCCGGCGACAAGAGGCGCCTCGGGGCCAACTATGGTGAGCTCGATGTCCTCTGCCTGTGCCAGCGAGGCGAGTGCTTCGATGTCATCGCTTGAGACATCAACATTGCGGACCTTGTCTTCGAGTGCTGTGCCGGCATTACCGGGTGCAACGAGCACCTCGTCGACTTCAGGAGACTGTGCGCACTTCCAGGCGAGTGCGTGTTCGCGTCCTCCAGAGCCGATAACCAGTACTTTCATCAGTGGCGGAAGTGTCGCATGCCTGTGAATACCATGGCCAGACCATGCTCATTCGCGGCCTGGATGACTTCGTCGTCACGCATCGAGCCGCCCGGCTGGATGATTGCCGATATACCGGTTTCAGCCGCAGCATCGATGCCGTCACGGAACGGGAAGAATGCGTCCGACGCCATGACCGAGCCTTTGACATCGAGGCCTTCATCGGCGGCCTTGATCGCAGCAATCTTCGTGCTGTAAACGCGGCTCATCTGGCCGGCACCCACGCCAATCGTCATGTTGTCCTTGCAAAAGATAATGGCATTGGACTTGACGTATTTGACGACTTTCCAGGCGAACAGCATGTCTTCAATTTGCCCTGGCGTCGGCGATTTCTCCGTAACGACCTTGAGATCGTCAGCGGTAATGACACCCATGTCGCTGCCCTGCACGAGCAAACCACCCGAAACTTTCTTGAAGTCGAAGCCGGCAGTTGTTTCGCCCCATGGGCCTGTACGCAGTACGCGAACGTTCTTCTTTTCCTTGAGAGCTTTGCTAGCGTCTTCGTCGATCTCCGGCGCGACGATGACCTCGACAAACTGGCGATCAATAATCGTCTTCGCTGTTCTGGCATCAAGTGGCTGGTTGAACGCGATGATGCCGCCGAAGGCCGATGTCGGGTCTGTTTTGAAGGCTTTTTCGTAGGCTTCGAGGATGTTTCCGGCGACTGCTACGCCACACGGGTTGGCGTGCTTGACGATGACACAGGCTGGCACCTCGAACTGCTTCACGCACTCGAGTGCTGCGTCGCTGTCGGCGATATTGTTGTAGGACAGGGCCTTACCTTGCAGCTGTTCTGCAGTTGCCAGCGAGCCTTGTTGAGCCCGCTGGTCAATATAAAAGCCTGCCTCCTGGTGCGGGTTCTCGCCGTAGCGCATACGCTCGACGAGTCGACCCGAGTAGAGGATGCGATCGCCGAGCGGGTCTTCGCCAAGGGAATTCGACAGGTACTTCGTTATCGCCGTGTCATAGCTGGCGGTATGCGCGTAGGCCTTCGCGGCAAGCTTGCGTCGGGCTTGTAAGGAAAGCTGGTCGGCCTTCAGCGACTCCAGCACATTTTCATAGTCGTCCGGATCGACAACTACGGCGACGCCATCGTGGTTTTTCGACGCAGCACGGATCATGGCCGGCCCGCCGATATCGATGTTTTCAATCGCGTCGTCGATCGTTGCATCCTCGCGCGCAATCGTCTGCTCGAACGGGTAGAGATTGACGGCGAGCAGGTCGATCGGCTCAATGCCGTGTTCGTCCATCACCGCTTCGTCGGTTCCGCGCCGGCCCAGCAGTCCACCGTGGATCTTCGGGTGCAACGTCTTCACGCGCCCGTCCATGATCTCCGGAAAACCGGTTTTTTCGGATACTTCGACGACATCGATGCCGGCTTCCCGGAGCGCACGGCAGGTTCCGCCTGTGGACAGAATTTCAACGCCGAGGTCTGTGAGGCCTTCCGCGAACGGAATCAGACCACGCTTGTCGGAAACGCTGAGCAGCGCTCGTCGCACGGTAAACATGATTTCACCTGGAATAAGTAACTGAAATGAATAGGGTTAGTGGATCAGAGAGTACGACCTGAGCTTCTTTCGCAGGGTGCCACGATTAATGCCGAGGATGCCGGCAGCCTGGCTCTGATTGCCATGTGTGTAGTCCATAACGGCCTTGAACAGCGGCCGTTCGACCTCGCCAATAACGAGGTCATAGAGATCACCCGGACGGTCGCCGTTCAGGCTTTCGAAATATTTGTTGAGTGCTTCTTCGGTGTGCTTGTGGAGTGGCTTGCTCTTTGTTGAGGCTTTCAGTTCGTGTTTCTTATTTTTGTTCTGGGCCACGTTGGTCTTTCCTGTTGCGACTACGCTGCTTTGGAAATACCCCCTCCCTCTAGCTCGAAGTATTCCCGCGTCAGTCGAAGCTGTTCTTCTGCACTTCTGACTCGCACGACCTGATTGCGATACTCGTCGGCATGGACGAGATTCCGGCAGTACCAGGTCAGGTGCTTGCGTGCCACCCTTACACCAGCCTCCTCTCCGTAGAACCGGTGCATGTTTTTAAGGTGGCCGAGCATAATATCACGCAATTGCATATTTGCTAGCGGGGGAAATACGGACCCGTCTTGTACGCCATGTTTGAGCTCGCTGAATATCCACGGCCGGCCCTGTGCACCCCGCCCGATCATCAAGCCATCTGCATTAGTTAGGTGCAAAACTTCAAGCGACTTCTCGATAGAGGTGACATCTCCGTTCGCCAGCACGGGAATCGAAACCGACTCCTTGATGCGCGCAATCGTTTCGTACTCGGCCTCCCCGTTGTATCGACAGGCGCGCGTGCGGCCGTGAACCGCAAGCGACTGGATGCCGCTCGACTCCGCGATGCGAGCAACCTGCACGCCATTGCGATGCTCAGGGTCCCAGCCTGTCCTTATCTTCAGCGTGACCGGAACGTCGACCGCGGCGACAACTGTCTCGAGGATGGCCGCCACGAGTGCCTCATCCTTCAACAGCGCGGATCCGGCCAGTTTTCTGCAGACCTTTTTCGCCGGGCAGCCCATGTTGATGTCGATGATCTGGGCGCCGCGCTCGACGCAAGCGCGCGCCGCGGTCGCGAGCTGCCCGGGATCGGAGCCTGCGATTTGCACGGCAACAGGCTCGGCATCCAGGTCCAGGTCGAGCCGCCGCCGCGATTTGGCGGTTTCCCAGAGGTTGATGTCCGCGGTCGTCATCTCGGACGTCGTCATGCCAGCGCCAAACTCTCGACACAGCGCACGAAACGGCGCGTCAGTCACACCGGCCATCGGGGCGAGCACGAACGGGCTCGCCAGTTTGTAAGGGCCTATTTTCACTTGAAATCGAAGTCGGCGCAGCGCAGTTGCCCGCCGCCAAGTCGGTAACAGACATTCAGCTTGTAGCCGAATGCATTCTCGGGCGGCGAGTCGATTGAGATGACGGCGTTGAATGTATTTCCGGGTGGCACGAGCTTACGCGGATCGGCATCTTCTGGCAGGTAGTCGCCGGGCTCCAGCACGGTGCTGCCAATGATGTCTTCGAAACGGTCAGTAAGTGACAGGTGGACGAGCGGGTAGGGCAGCGCCTCATCCGAATTGTTGCCGACACGAGAGTAAACTGTCAGCACATTGCCTGATTCATCGAGGTCATCCTTGGTCGCCTCGAACCGCCAACCGGCGATGTTCCAGGTGGGGGTGAGCGGCTGGCCCAGCATTCGGTAGATTGGCCCGACCGCGGCGTTGAAGACGGGAACTGTTGCCAGTGCCTCGCGCGAGTGGTGCACAGCCTGCAACAGGAGCAGCAGTACGAGCACGCCGATGCCCGCGTAAGTTGCCATGCCTGGCGGTCTGCTCGACATCTCGCGGCGCCGTGCATAGTCGTCTTTTTCGCGATGCAGCGGTAAGGAAAAACTGCTGTTGTCAACGCTGCCGGACTCGGCTCTCTTGTCGGCTGCAAGGCGTTCCTTGTCGAGTTCGCCGCGAACGAACTCGCCCTCCATGATGATCGTCTCGACCGATAGTGGTGGTTCCTTCTCCTTGTCTTTCTTTTTCTGTTTGTCTTTCTTCCCCTTCTTGTCCTTCTTACCTTTCTTCGACGACTCGTCCTTGTTCTCTTCAATTTCCTCATCGACTTTGTGGTCAGGCTGCAACTGGACGATCGTCGATGCAAAGCCGTCTTCATCTTCGACCGCAATGTTGAAGAGCTCCTGGTCAATCATCATGTTGATCGTCTTCTCTTCCTCGGTCATCTCCGGAATGATGTGCTCATCCTCCGACGTGGGAGCGACGTCCGCATGCCCTTCCGTGGCTTCGTCTCCTTCATCGAGCGCCATGGACAATGTGGCAATGTCCTGTTCTACCTTGTCGTCAAAACCAAGCGCGATGTCTTCCACATCGTCTTCGGTTTCTTCTTCTTCCGCGTCCTGGAGATCAATTTCGAGGTTTTCCGGTTCGGCTTCGATCTCTTCAAACTCTTCGTCTTCAGGCTCCTCGTCAGCGTCGTCCTCTTCTTCGTCCGGGTGCGGCGCTTCTTCGGAAGCAGTCTCTTCCAGTTTCTGCACCGCAGCTTCGGCCTCGAAGGCTGCCGCTATCAGGTCTTCCTCGATCGAAGTTTCAAGACCGTCCTCGGGTTCTTCCGCGGGTTTGTCTTCGGCTTCCTCGTCTGACTCCTCGGCGGACTCATGAATGCCGCTCAGGTCGATACCCATTGCCTCGGCCTGCAGCGCAAACTGCGTATCCATATCGAGCGGCACTTCCGTTTCAGCAGCCATCGGCTCAGGTTCTTCGTCTTCGGCTTCCGACTCCGGCTGCGGCTCCTGCTCTGAATCGCCGAGGTCACCGAGCAGGTCATCCCACTCGTCGGGCTGGCTCAGCTCGAGGTCGATTTGTGGAGCTTCGGCCGGCGGTTCCGGCTCAGGTGTCGGTACGGGTGGGGCGACCGATGAAGGCGTGTCCACCACTTCGTCGAAATCGTCGGGAAGAATCGTGTTGTCATCAAACAGCATCTCATCGATGACTCTGGACGGTTCGCTGTCAGCTTCCAGTTCCGACTCATTCGCAGCGGCGTTTTCCTCTCCCTCGATTACGAACTTCATAGAGCCCGTGTCGGCAATCGGTTCCTGCCCGGGATCGGCAACGTCTTCGGCGTCAGGTTCCTCACCATCCTCGAGTACCCGCCACTCAATACCGGTATCCTCGATACGAATGTCGTCGCCGGCAAGCTGGTCGAGTGTCTTGAGCAGCGCTGCACTCTGTTCTGCCGAGATCGTCTCGGGTGGGGTGTCGGCCTCGAGTTCGACGGGTTCGTCAGGTGTGAGTTCGGGTAGGTCCGGGTCGGGCTCGCGCCTGGAGGGCTCCCGGGCGACCGGCTTTTCCTCCGACAGATGCTCGAGCGCATTGAATGCCACGCCGCAGCCGCCGCAGCGGACCTTGCCAGCTGCCATTTTCAGCACTTCCGCGGTAACGCGAAAGGCGACGCCGCAATCAGGGCACTGGGTGTACATCGCTCAGCCCTCGGTCCTTCGACCGGTCAATCGTGCCCAGATCTGACCACCATGCTCGCGTTCGACAGGCTCGTCGAATTCGATCCACGGGCGATACGCTTCGAGCACATTTCCAACCTGCTCGGAGAGTATGCCGGATAGTGCCAGCAGACAACCGCTTTTGACCCGGCCCGCAATGTTGCCAGCCAGCTCGATCAGTGGCGCCGCCAGTATATTGGCGACGACCACATCGTATTGGGTGTCGATCTCGTCCGGCTCCAGCGTGACGACAAGGCGTTCGGCAACGCCGTTTCGGGAAGCGTTTTCGAGCGTCGCCTGGATTGCCTGGCGGTCAATATCCACACCTGTGGCCGTGCGGCAGCCGAGCTTCAGGCCGGCAATCGCCAGCACACCGGATCCACATCCGTAGTCGAGCATGGATTTGCCCTCGAGCTCCAGGCTGTCGAGCCATTCAAGACACAGTGCGGTCGTCGCGTGAGTGCCGGTGCCGAAAGCCAGGCCCGGATCGAGCCGCACGACGACCGCATTGTCATCGTCAACGCTCGCATCGCCGGGGCAGATCCAGACCCGCTCGCCGAAACGCATCGGTCCGAAATCCTTGAGCCATTCGCGCTCCCAGGCCCTGTCTTCGAGTTCCGAAACCTCGTGTGCGGGAAGCGCATCGATATCGAGCGACTCACGGAGGTCCTGGCGCAGGGACGTGAGATCGGTCTGCGGAGCAAACAGGCCCGTGATGCGCGTCCGTGACCACATCGGCGTTTCGCCTGGTGCCGGCTCGAGCAGGGCATCATCGCCCGCGTCGGTGAACGTTACGGACTGGGCGCCGTGGCGCGCGAAGATTTCTTCGACACTGTCCGGATTCAGGCTTTCGAGATCCATGACAAATTGTCGCCAATTCATCGCTATTTCGGTGTGCGCCCGATCACACTAGACCGAGCCGTTTCTCCAGGTAGTGAATGTCGGTGCCGCCCTGCTGGAAAGCTGAATGCTGGAATATCTCCTGGTGCAGCGGCACGTTGGTCTTGATGCCCTCGATGACGATCTCTGTCAACGCATTCTTCATCCGCGCTATCGCCACATTGCGGTCCGGGCCATGGGTGATCAGTTTGCCAATCATCGAATCGTAGTACGGTGGCACCCTGTAGCCACTGTACACGTGCGTATCGATGCGGACGCCGGGGCCGCCGGGGGCATGGAACAGGTTGATAAGGCCAGGGGACGGCATGAAAGTCTTCGGGTCTTCGGCGTTGATACGGCACTCGATCGCATGGCCCTGGATCCTGATGTCATCCTGCGTGAAGCTGAGCTTCTCACCGGCAGCAATGCGCAGTTGCTCGCGCACCAGGTCGACGCCCGTAATCAATTCCGTTACCGGGTGTTCGACCTGCAGGCGGGTGTTCATCTCGATGAAATAGAACTCGCCGTCCTCGTAAAGGAATTCGAACGTTCCCGCACTGCGATAGCCGATCTCCTGGCAGGCTTTGACGCAGCGTGCGCCGATGCGATTGCGCTGCTCCTCGGTAATGCCTGGCGCCGGTGCCTCCTCTATGACCTTCTGGTGACGGCGTTGCATGGAACAATCGCGTTCTCCAAGGTGCACCGCGTTGCCGTGCGTGTCGCAGATAACCTGTATCTCGATATGTCGCGGCCGCTCGAGGAATTTCTCCATGTACACCGTGTCGTTGCCGAACGCGGCGCGCGCCTCTGCCTTGGTAACCGTTATTGCCGCGGCAAGCGATGCTTCCGCGTGCACGACACGCATGCCACGACCACCGCCGCCGGCAGCCGCCTTGATGATGACCGGGTAGCCGATGTCGCGTGCCATCCTGACGATCTCGTCGACATCGTCGCCGAGGGGACCATCGGATCCGGGCACAGTTGGAACGCCGGCCGCTTTCATGGACTGGATTGCCGACACCTTGTCACCCATCAGGCGGATTGCACTCGCCGGCGGTCCTATGAAGACGAACCCGCTGGACTCGACGCGCTCGGCGAAGTCCGCGTTCTCGGACAAGAACCCGTAACCCGGGTGGACAGCCACTGCGTCGGTAACCTCGGCCGCACTGATGATGGCGGGCATGTTCAGGTAGCTGTCGGCCGAGTTCGGAGGGCCGATGCAGACCGTCTCATCCGCAAGCAATACATGTTTGAGGTTGTTGTCCGCGGTCGAGTGCACCGCGACAGTCTTGATGCCCATTTCGCGGCACGCACGTTGAATGCGCAGGGCGATTTCGCCGCGATTGGCTATTACGATTTTGTCGAGCATGTTGTTATGGCCCGCTTAGTCAGATGCGCGTTGATCGATGACGATCAAAGTCTGGCCATACTCGACTGGCTCTCCGTTTTGCACCCGGATCGATTTGATGACGCCGGATACATCGGCTTCGATCTGGTTCATCATCTTCATCGCCTCGATGATGCACAGCGTGTCGCCTTCATTAACGCGGTCGCCAACCTGGACATACGGCGCAGCGCCCGGTGATGACGCGGCGTAAAATGTACCGACCATCGGTGCCGAAACGAGGAAGCCTTCCTCGTCAGGTTCGGCCGCCGCTGCAGGCGCTTCAGCCGCTGGAGCTGCCGGCGCGGGTGCCGCAACAGCCACAGGGGCCGGCGCCGGGGCGGCAGGCGCAGCTTGCGCATAGCGACTGATACGCACCGACTCCTCACCTTCGGTAATTTCGATTTCGGCGATGCCGGACTCATCCAGAAGTTCAATCAGCTTTTTGACTTTTCTTATATCCATTAGTCTTCCTCGGCGTCTGCGATGATCTGTGCAGCCGCGTGCAGCGCAAGTTCGTAGCCCATAGCACCAAGCCCAATAACGCATCCCTCTGCGACATCGCTGAAGTAGCTATTGTGCCGGAACTCCTCCCGGGCAAACGTATTGCTTAGATGAATTTCGATGAAGGGAATATCCACAGCAAGCAGTGCGTCCCGCAAGGCAACGCTCGTGTGGGTGAATGCGCCGGGGTTCAGCAGGATAAACTCGACCTCGTTTTTCGCGGCTTTTTGCACGCGCTCGACAAGTTCGTGTTCGGCATTGCTCTGGTAGCAATCGAGCGTATGCCCGAGTTCCTCGGCCAGTTCGATGCAGTTCGCCTCGATGTCGTCGAGGCGCGTTGCACCATAGACCTCGGGCTCGCGTGAGCCCAGCAGGTTCAGGTTCGGACCATTGAGGAGCAAAAGCCTGGACATTTTCCGCCGATTTCGACCAGTTTCCCGAAGATGGCGGCAATTCTAACCGGATTTCGCGACAATCGCGCAACTTTTAGAATACCCGCATCACGTTACGCAGCGTGGTGGACGTGGCCAGCAAACCTTTTTTCGGCAATCTGACTTCGAGATGTATATCGAGCTGTTGTCGCATGCCAGGGAATTGGCGCGTGTGGACATTTGGGCATATTGCCTGATGCCTAATCACGTGCATCTCATTGTCGTACCGACATCAAGAAACGGGTTGAGCAGATTGCTGCGCAACACTCATTCTGAGTATGCGCGACGAATTAACAAGCGCGAAGGATGGCAGGGACATCTTTGGCAGGAGCGCTTCCACTCGTTCGTGATGGATGAGAACCATACGATAGCTGCTGCCAGGTATATCGAAAAAAATCCGGTGAGGGCCGGGCTTTGCAATGCCGCTATTGATTGGCCATGGTCTAGCGCGAGAGCTCATGTAGCCGGGGCAGCGGACAGGCTGGTCGACCAATCACTACTGACCGGGCTGATCGATGATTGGGCACGGTATCTGAATGAAGATATCACGGAGCAACAATTGCACGACATGCGTTCACATTCGAGAAGCGGGCTTCCGTTGGGCGGTGCTCGATTTATTCGAAAATTGGAAAATGAGGTGGGACGGAAGCTAGTTCGGCTCAGGCCTGGACCAAAGCAAAATTAAGCGACTGTCCCCAAACTACAGGAAGTCGAGCGCTTTTCGGGCACTTTCCTTATCGATCTCGCCGTTATCCAGCATGGTCAGAACACGGTGGATGTGTTCCAGGTGTGATTCGAGGATTTCGCCGATGTGCGTATTCAGCAATTCGCCGTCGGCGGCAACGATCATCGTAAACGGCATTCCGATGAACTCGACGCCTGACGTTTCGGCGACCGCCATGGCGTCCTCCTGCCCGACAAGGATCGGGTAATTGAACTGTGCTTCCTCGGCGTAGTCGCTCACTTCCTCCGGAAAATCGACGGCGATGCCAATGATCTGGAAGCCTTCGTCGCCATAGGTGGCCTGGAATTCCTTGAGCAGGGGGATCTCGCGGCGGCACGGCGCGCACCAGGTGGCCCAGAAATTGAGCAGGCGGTGTTTGCCCTGCCATTCAGATAAATCGCGTTCCACACTGTCCATGTCGACGAGCGTGAAAGATGGATAGATTGGCGCTGCGCCATCCGCCGGTGCCTGCTCCTGGTCTTCGGCCGGTGGCACCGGGACCTCGACAGGGAATCGCGCGGCATAGAACAGCGCGCCAGCCATCAGCGCGACGAATGCCGTCGCGAATATGAGAAACGATCTTTGCACGGAGTTTCCTTACTGTTGGAGCCCACCCCAGCGGGCGATCAGTTATTACTCGCGGTCATGTCAGCCGGCGCGCTAAACGCCTTTTGCACATGTTCCGTAAAGTCCTTTGCCTTCATGTAGCCCACGACTTCATAGCCGTGGCGCTGCTGGCCATCCGTGCCAAAGAAAATGATTGTAGGTGGTCCAAAGACACCAAAGCGCTGCAGGAGTTCCTGGTCCTGGTCGTCGTTCGCCGTCACGTCGGCCTGCAGCAGTACCGTGTCGGCAAGCGTTGCCTGCACGGTTGCATCCGTAAACGTGTATTCCTCCATTTCGATGCAGGACACGCACCAGTCCGCGTAGAAATCGAGCATGGCGGTTTTGCCGGCTGCCGCGGCTGCCGCGATCTCGCGGTCGAGGTCATCAACCGTCTTGATGCGCTGGAATTCGAGATGTTTCTCCTCGGCCACCATGACGCCGCCGCCGAAGCTGACCGTCGCGAGCGGCTTGAGCGGGTTGGTGCCGCCGGTCAATGAACCGAGGAACAGCAGCAGGCCATAGAGTATGGCCAGCAGCCCGAAGCCCTTGCCCAGTTTCTGCGTTATCGACGATTCGGGTGTCAGCGTGGTCAGGCCGCCCATGAAGACGCCCACCATGAAGACGAGTACCGCCCACAGCGCCAGCGTGACACCACCTGGGAGGATGCGCGACAGCATCCATATGGCGAGGCCAATGAACATGAAGCCGAACGCGACCTTGACTGCGACCATCCAGGCGCCTGCTTTCGGCAGGAATTTGCCCTGGGCGGCACCCACGGCCAGCAGCGGCGCTCCCATGCCGAGGCTCATGGCGAACAGGGCTGTGCCACCGCGAACCATGTCTCCGCTTTGCGCCATGACGGTTAGCGCAGCAATCAATGCCGGAGCGACGCAGGCCGTGACGACGAGTGCCGACAGAGCGCCCATGACGAAAGCGCCGATTGCGGTGCCGCTTCTCTGGTTGCCACTGACTGTCGCCAGCTTGCTCTGGATCGAGCTGGGCATTTGCAGATCGAATGCGCCGAACATGCCGAACGCAAGGAACACGAACAGTGCCGAGAACAGTATCAACACCCACGGCTGGTTGAACGTCGCCTGCAACTGCAGTCCGGCTGCAGCAGCAGCTACGCCCGCCGCGGTGTACACCAGCGCCATACCCATTACGTAAGTGAAGGCGAGAAAGAAGCCGCGCGATGAACTGACATTTTCGCCCTCGCCGGCAATGATGCCCGACAGGATCGGCACCATGGGCAGCACGCACGGCGTAAGCGCGAGCCCGAGGCCGGCCACGAAAAACACGCCAATCGTCACCCAGATGCTTGAGTTCGTGATTACCTGGGCAAGCTTTGCCTGCTCGGTTATTGGTTCGGTGCGCGCCGGCAGTGACGCGAGGTCGCTGACTTTCGTGGCCTCCGGCAACTGCGTGCTTACCGTGCGGGTCGTTGGTGGGTAGCAGAGGCCGCCTTCGGCGCAGCCCTGGAAGCCGACCTCGAGCTCAAGGGTCATTGCGTCCGGCGTCGCCCTGGCGAGCGGCAGCGTCGCAAAGACGTCTTCGAAGTACACTTCCGACTCGCCGAAAAACTCGTCGTATTTCATCTCGCCCTGCGGCAGGTCAAGCCGGCCAAGCTGCACATTGTCGGAAACGGCGTTGACCGAAATCTTGTCCTTGTACAGGTAGTAGCCGTCGAGCACCCGGAACGAGACTTCGACGGTGTTGCCGTCAATCGGGATCAGGATCGGCTGGAATGCCTCGTCGACCGGGACGAATTCGCTGCCACCGAGTCCGCCTCCCGTTTGACCAACCGTGGCGAGATCGAGTTTCGGCTTGTCGGCGGGCCTGAGTCCAACCTTTTCCGTCCAGACCTGGGGCGGGTAGCACAGTCCGCCGTCCCAGCAGCCCTGGCTCTTGATAACGAGGTCCATCGTCTCGGGACGCTCGCCGTCAATGCGATAAGGAATGCTGACGTAGAAGTTGCCGCGGTAGATTTGCTGCTTGCCGAAGAACTCGTCTTCGTGCGGCAGGCCCTCGGGAAGGCGCGCGTCGCCAAATACGACGCCCTTCGTCGCGCTCTCGAAGCCGAGCTTGTTGCGGTACAGGTAGTAGCCGTCCTCTATCGCCCAGTCGATCTCGACTGCATCCCCGGTGTCGAACACCGCGTAGCGATAGACGTCCTCGGGGCGCTGCGGCTCCTCGTCCTGTGCGAATGCCGTCGAGGCGAGAGCGATGATCCCAGGCAGGATCCATTTTCGAGTGAGATTCAGCATTGAAATTCCGGCACTTGTGCGAACTGAGACCGCTTCCTGGCCGCGATTGTTACGGTTTTAAGCGGGATTTCGGCGCAGGATACCGGCGCCCGCCGGGGATGTCATCGAACCACGTCGGGTTTTGCTCTCAAAATCACCCGAATTGCGCTTGAAATTTGGATTTCGATGCCTATTATTAGCACTCCTTGCGGGCGAGTGCTAATTGCGCGAGCCCGGAAAACCGCCAGAAGTCGGTTAATAATCAATAGTTTACAGGAGATATGCCCCATGAAGATTCGTCCGCTTCATGATCGAGTCATCGTAAAGCGCATGGAAGAAGAGCGCACATCCCCAGGCGGAATCGTCATTCCGGATGCCGCAACCGAAAAGCCGATCAAAGGCGAGGTGATTGCCGTCGGTAACGGCAAGGTTCTGGATTCAGGCGAACTTCGCGCCCTCGACGTCAAGGCTGGCGACAAGGTGCTGTTCGGCAAGTACGCCGGCACCGAAGTCAAGGTCGAAGGCGAAGAGCTGCTGGTGATGAAAGAAGACGACATCATGGCAGTGATCGAAGGCTAAGCCCCCGAACCTGCATTCACGAATTCAAGTAGAGGAAAAAAGCAAATGGCTGCTAAAGAAGTACGTTTTTCAGACGATGCGCGCCAGAAGATGTTCGCAGGCGTGAACGTCCTGGCAAACGCCGTGAAGGTGACCTTGGGGCCGAAAGGCCGCAACGTCGTACTCGACAAGAGCTTTGGTGCCCCGACGGTAACCAAGGACGGCGTTTCAGTCGCGAAGGAAATCGAGCTTGAAGACAAGTTCGAAAACATGGGCGCACAGATGGTCAAGGAAGTTGCTTCCCAGACGTCTGATGTCGCCGGTGACGGCACTACGACGGCTACGGTTCTCGCGCAGGCAGTTCTGCGTGAAGGCCTGAAGTCGGTTGCTGCCGGCATGAACCCGATGGACCTCAAGCGCGGCATAGACAAGGCGTCGGCTGCCATCGTTGAAGAGCTGAAGAAGCTCTCGCAACCGTGCGAAGACGAGAAGGCGATTGCGCAGGTTGGCTCTATTTCGGCGAACTCCGACGCGGAGATCGGCGAGATCATCTCGGAAGCCATGCAAAAGGTCGGCAAGGAAGGTGTCATCACGGTTGAGGAAGGCTCCGGCCTGGCAAACGAACTCGACGTCGTCGAGGGTATGCAGTTTGACCGCGGTTACCTGTCGCCTTATTTCATCAATGATGGGAACAGTCAGCAGGTTGAACACGAGAATCCGTTCATTCTGTTGCACGACAAGAAGATCTCGAACATTCGCGATCTGCTGCCGGTGCTCGAAGCTGTCGCCAAGTCCGGCCGTCCACTGGTCATCGTCGCCGAGGACGTCGAGGGCGAGGCGCTGGCAACGCTTGTTGTCAACAACATCCGCGGTATCGTCAAGGTTGCTGCCGTCAAGGCACCTGGCTTCGGCGACCGCCGCAAGGCCATGCTGCAGGACATCGCGATCCTGACCGGCGGCCAGGTGATCTCGGAAGAGGTTGGCCTGTCGCTCGAAAAGGCAACGCTGGATGACCTCGGCGAGGCCAAGAAGATCCAGATCTCGAAAGAGAACACGACGGTCATCGACGGTGCTGGCCGTGCCGAAGATATCCAGGGTCGTGTCGAGCAGATCAATCGCGAAATCGAAGACTCCTCGTCGGACTATGATCGCGAGAAGCTGCAGGAGCGTGTTGCCAAACTGTCCGGCGGTGTTGCTGTGATCAAAGTTGGCGCAGCGACCGAAGTCGAGATGAAGGAAAAGAAGGCGCGCGTTGAAGACGCGCTGCACGCTACCCGCGCTGCCGTGGAAGAAGGCGTCGTACCCGGCGGCGGTGTTGCACTGATTCGCGCCGTCGCAGGAATCAAGGTGAAGGGCGACAACGACGACCAGAACGTCGGCATCGCGATCCTCAAGCGCGCGGTCGAAGAGCCGCTGCGCCAGATCGTCAAGAATGCCGGCGGCGATCCGAGTGTTGTCCTGAATGCTGTCGCCGAGGGCAAGGGCAACTATGGCTACAACGCTGCCAGTGGCGAATATGGCGACATGATTGCCGAGGGTATCCTCGATCCGACCAAGGTCACGCGCTACGCGCTGCAGAATGCAGCGTCGGTGTCGGGCCTGCTGCTGACGACCGAAGCGATGGTCGCTGAAGCGCCGAAGGACGAGGCTGCTGCACCGATGCCGGATATGGGCGGCATGGGTGGCATGGGCGGCATGATGTAGGCCCTCGCGCAACAACCGTAGGAGCCCGCGGCAGCGGGCGACAGAAAGGCCCGCCTCGGCGGGCCTTTCTTATTTAAAACGATTCCAAATGATTGTGGTCCGACTATACTCAGGGTAACGCTTTCTGGCGTTTCACAATTGAGGGGGAATCATGAAAGGAACATATCGTTTCCGGCCGTCGTATATCTGCGCGGCCGTTGCAGTCACTTTGGCGATTGGAAGCCCGGTCGCCATGTCACAGGAAACCGAGGATGAGCTTCTCGAGGAAGTCATCACGACCGGCACCCGCAAAGAAGGCCTGTCGCCGACCGAAACGATGTCTCCGGTCGATGTGCTTGCCGGAACCTCGCTGAGCAACCAGGCGACGTTCGACATGACGGATGGCCTGACCAAGGTGTCTCCGGCCATCAATACGCAGCGCTACCCGATCGCGGATGGCACCGCGTTCATTCGTCCGGTCACGCTGCGCAACCTGTCGCCCGACCAGACATTGGTGCTCGTCAACGGCAAGCGACGGCATCGTTCGCCGCTGGTCAACCTGCAGTTTGCGCCGTTGGGAACGGTCAACCAGGGTGCGCAGGCGGTCGACTATTCGACGATCCCGTCGCTGGCGGTACAGCGCCTGGAAGTGCTGCGTGACGGCGCGTCGGCCCAGTATGGCTCGGATGCCATTGCCGGTGTAATCAACGTCATCCTCAAGGACGATAATCATGGCTTCACGGTCTCGGCACAGACCGGCGAGTACTTCGAGGGTGACGGTGCGCGTAACACGATTGCGGCGAATGGTGGTTTCAGCCTGGGGGGCAGCGGCTTCGTTAATGCCACGGTTGAATACTCGACTGCTGATACTACTTCGCGCGGCGTTCCGCATATCGCCTGCGCCGGTGTCATTGCCGAAGTTGGCGAGGATACCGTACCGCTCGATGGTCTTTGCCAGCGCTGGGGCGACCCCGATGTCGAAACGCTGAAAGCATTCGTGAACCTCGGTGCTGACATCAATGACACGACCGAGTTTTACGCCACCGTCAGTTATTCCGATAACGATACGATTTCCGACTTTTTCTACCGCACACCGGTCCTGGATCCGGCCGCAGGTGTGGATGGACGATCGACACTGATCGTCGATCTGGATGGCGACCGCCTGCCCGACCCGGCTGACGCACAGCTTGTGGCCGACATCATCGCCGGTGGCGGCGATCCAGCCGACTACCTGACTCCTGACGCCGGCAGCCCGAGCGGCTGGGTGTTGCTGAACCCGATCTACACCGAGTTCCCAGGTGGCTATAACCCGGACTTCGGCGCGGCTATCTCCGATATGGCCGTCGTTGCTGGCGTACGCGGAGAGTTCGGCGACGGTGCCAGTTGGGATGTGTCGGCACGTACTGCCGAAGCTGAGGCAGACTACACGTTATCCGAGACAATCAATCCGAGCCTCGGTCGCTTGTCGCCCATGAGCTTCAAACCGGGCAGGCTGACCCAGGAAGAGACGGGCCTGAACGCCGATTTCGTTATGCCGTTCGATGCTGGAATACCATTGAACGTCGCGTTCGGCGCTGAATGGCGCCAGGAGACGTACAAGATCAAGGCGGGCGATGATGCCTCGATCAGCGCGGGTCCGGCGTTCATCTTCGGTGTCGCCTCTGACGGCTTCCAGGGTTTCCCAACGGCGTCGGCTGGTTCATTCGATAGCGACAGCCTGGCTGGCTACATCGACATAGAAGCTGACTTCACGGATAGGTTTACGGGCGGCGCGGCGGTGCGCTTCGAGGACTACGACGAGTTCGGCAGCACGTTCGACTGGAAACTGTCAGGTCGTGTAGAGATCTCGGACTCGTTCGCACTGCGCGGTACCGTCAGCACCGGGTTCCGTGCGCCGACGCCAGGTCAGGTCAACACGCTGAACACGACGACCAGTGCGGATGAGTCCGGCAACCTGATTCCGAGTGGTGTCTACCCGGTCAACAGCATCGAAGCCCAGGTACTCGGTTCCAGTCCGCTGGATCCCGAGGAGTCGCAGAGCTTCACGCTGGGTGCCGTCTGGCAGCCGGCTGACAATGTCAGCGTGACACTCGACTACTACGACATTTCCATCGAGGATCGCCTCGCACTGCTCGGACCAAACACGGTCACGCAGGCGCAGGCGGACGCGATGGAAGCCCAGGGCGTTGCAAATGCGCAACTGCTTGTAGGCAGCCTTGGGAGCTACTTTGCCAATGCCTTCGATTCCGACGTCAACGGCATCGACCTGTCAGTCGTCGCTGACTGGGAGGTTGGCAACGGTAACCTGCGGGCGGATCTCCGTCATACCTGGAACGAGCAGGAAGTCAGTAACGTTGCGCCGAACACGATCAATGCATCGCGCGTCTGCGACCTCGAGCACCAGGTGCCGGATAACCGTACGGTCCTGACGCTCGACTACCAGACAGATGGCATGTTTGGTGGTTTCCTGCGGTTGAACAATTTCGATGGCTGGGCTTCGACGGGCGGCCTGTTCAGCCCGGGCGATTGCTCGGACTTCACGCGCTACAGCGGCGCACTGATCGTCGATCTCGAAGCGACTTTCACATTTGCCGAAAGGTACAGCGTCAGCGTTGGTGGAGAGAACCTGCTCGACGAGGAGCCGGGCAAGGAAGGCGACGAAGTCCTGCAAGTGCTGGGCGTTGATCGCGCAATCACGTCACCGTGGGGCACGAATGGCGGTTTCTGGTACGTGCGCCTGCAGGCCGACTTCTAGGCAGGAACCCGCCCAGCGGGCGACGAAAAGCCCGGCTTCGGCCGGGCTTTTTTGTGGTCGGATTCCCGGTTTCGCCGCGCGAACTGCAAGTCTGTAGTTGTACCGATTTAACTCCCGGGGCGATACCGCCATTATTCCGGTGCGGTGAACTGGAGCCGGAAGAAACGTGGAATGAGCTACTCACATGGAGGTGGTGGACCACCTCTTCTGGGCCTGACTATAAGTGGCGTTCTCGACCATGCCGCCGACAACTGGCCGGACAAGGATGCGCTGGTTGTTGTTGATCAGGGTGTTCGCTGGAGCTGGAAAGAGCTTCGCAATCGCGCCCGCAAGCTGGCCGCCGGGCTGCTTGCAGTCGGCCTCGAACCTGGCGATCGAATAGGAATGCTCGCGCCTAACCGCGCGGAATGGTTACTGGCGCAGTTCGGCAGCGCCTATGCCGGCCTCATCCTCGTCAATATCAACCCGGCATACCGCCTGTCCGAGCTCGAATACGCCCTCAACAAGGTCGGCTGCCGCGGCCTGATCACCGAAACCCGATTCAAGACCAGCGATTACATCAGGATGGTGCAGGCGCTCTACCCGGAGCGCGTCCCCGATCTGAAAACCGTGATTCATCTCGGTGACGAGGACGTGCCCGGCATGTTGCGGCTCGACGACGTCATGGGCCTCGCCGACGACTCGTCGCTCGCGACGCTCGACGCCATCGCTCAGCGCGCCGACTTCGATGACCCGATCAATATCCAGTTCACCAGCGGCACGACCGGGGCACCGAAGGCGGCGACGCTGACGCATCACAACATGATCAACAATGCGTTGTTGTCGGCAGACATTTTGCGCATCACGGAAAACGACCGCCTGTGCGTGCCGGTGCCGATGTATCACTGCTTCGCCATGGTGCTCGGCACGTTGCTGTGCGCCACGCGCGGCGCGACCGTCGTGTTCCCGGGTGCCGCGTTCGAGGCGGAAGCAACGCTGCGAGCGCTCGAAGATGAGCGCTGCACGGCATTGCACGGCGTGCCGACAATGTTCATTGCAATGCTCGATCATCCCGATTTCAGGAACTATGACCTGCGGTCGTTGCGCACCGGAATCATGGCAGGCGCGCCATGCCCGATCGAACTGATGCGCCAGGTCATCAATGACATGAATATGAGCGAGATCACGATCGGCTATGGCATGACCGAGACGGGCCCGCTGGCCACACAAACATCCCCCGACGACCCGATCGATCTGCGCGTGGGCACCGTCGGCCGCGTGTTGCCGTACACCGAGGTGAAAGTCGTTGACGAAAACGACCAGATAGTCGCGCTCAATGAACCGGGCGAGCTATGCGTTCGCGGCTATAACGTCATGCTTGGCTACTGGGGTGATGGCGACCAGGGCCGCTGGATGCACACCGGGGATATCGGGACGATGGACGAGGCCGGTTATGTACGCATCGTCGGCCGCAGCAAGGACATGCTGATTCGCGGAGGGGAGAATGTTTACCCGAGAGAGATCGAGGACTTTCTCTATACCAACCCGAAGATCGACCAGGTCGAGGTCGTCGGTGTACCGGACGAGAAGTTTGGCGAGGAGATTGCCGCGTGCATCCGCCTGCACGAGGGCGAGACGGCCAGTGTCGAAGAAATCCGCGACTTCTGTCGCGGCAACCTGGCGCACTACAAGATTCCGCGCTACGTGAAATTCGTGGACGAATTCCCGATGACGGTCACCGGAAAGGTGCAGAAATTCATCCTGCGCGAGAGGCTCGCGGAGGAACTCGAGCAATCCGACAGAGCATCACAACCCATGGGAGCAGTGCAATGACAAATTCTGCATTTCGATTCTGTGATGATCTTGGTCCCAAGACCATCTTGCATATTTATGAGCCGGCGATCGGCCTGAAGGCCATCGCTGTTGTCGACAATACCGCGGCCGGGCTCGCTATCGGCGGCGTGCGCATGGCGCCGGATGTATCACTGGAAGAGTGTTTCCGCCTTGCGCGCGGCATGACACTCAAGAATGCCGCTGCAGGGCTGCCGCACGGCGGTGGCAAAGCGGTGATCTTCGGCGACCCGACCATGGAGCCATCAGCCAAGGAGCAGCTGATTCGCGGTTTTGCCCAGGGTGTCAAGCAGCTCACCGACTACATCCCCGGACCCGACATGGGCACCAACGAAGCCGCCATGGCCCTGATCAAGGACGAGGGTGGACGTTGCTGTGGCCTGCCGAAAGTACTGGGCGGTATTCCGCTCGACGAGATTGGCGCCACGGCCTGGGGCGTTGTCGCGAGTGCGGACGTTGCCAAGGAAGCAGTTGGCATGAAGTTCGAGGGTGCGCGCGTTGCCATGCAAGGCTTCGGCGCCGTTGGCAAACATGCAGCAAGGTTCTTCGCCGAGCGAGGCGCCATCCTGGTCGCGGCCGCTGACTACAGTGGCGCTGTCCATGATGCTGCGGGGCTCGATGTCGAGGAACTGGCGAAGCACGTCGAAGGTGGCGGGCGCATCGCCGACTATGAAAAAGGCGAGCGGTTACATCGCGAGGCCATCATCAGCGTCGATTGCGACATCCTGGTGCCTGCCGCGAGGCCCGATGTCATTCGCGCCGACAACCAGGCGACCGTGAAAGCGAAGCTGATCGTGCCGGGCGCCAACATCGGCGTTACCGAGCAGGCCGAGGCCATGCTGCACCGCCGCGGCGTGCTTTGCGTGCCGGATTTCATCGCCAACGCGGGTGGTGTCATTTGTGGTGCAGTCGAGGTTTCCGGCGGCACCGAGGCGCAAGTTTTCCCGATCATCGAGGAAAAGGTTCGCGCCAACACCGAGGAAGTGATCGAGCGCATGAAGCACGAGCGGATCCTGCCGCGTGCCGCTGCGGTTACGATGGCCAGGGAAAGGCTTGACGAGGCGATGCGCTACCGGCGCTTCAGCTCCGGATGGTCGGTGCTGCGACCCAGGACGGATCAGGAACTGCGCGCCGTTAGCTGAAGCTATTTACTCACGGGGCTCGGGGAGATTTCAATCCGGAGTTTCCCCGATGTTCCTCGTTGCCAGGAGAGAATATATCTACTGAGCTGGCAGAGAGTTTGCCAGTGCAAGACCGGGAAGGAGGTGAGTGTATGTCAATGCTACACAAGTTCGAACCCCGCAAGAGGGTTATCGATGTAAAACGGACGGCGCCTCTCACCCACAGCATGGAGGAGTTCTTTGAGGACTTCCCACCACGCCGCTGGATGGAGACGCTTGAGCCTTTTGGTTGGAAATGGCCAGTAGGAATCGATATGGATCGTAGTTTCCGTGTCGACCTTTTGGACCGCGAAAAAGAGCTCATTGTTCGAGCGGAACTGCCTGGCGTCGAGAAAGACGACGTCGAAGTCACGATTGCAGGCGACAGACTGACGATCGAGGCTGAGAGGGAGTTTGAGGAAGAGGAAACAAAAGAAACGTTCTATCGCCATGAGCTCGGCTACGGAGAGCTGAGGCGTACGATTGCCCTGCCAGTCGATATTGATGTCGAACACATCACGGCTGAGCTGAAAGACGGCATCCTGAACGTTATTCTTCCGAAGGTCCGGGCGGCGGAACGTCACACTGTTAAAGTCGCGTAACAGCTAAAGACCAGTGTGACAGCGACCGGGGCGACCGCGAGCCGCCCCGGTTTTTTGTTGGAGCCCGCCCTAGCGGGCGATCGTGTGGGAGCGGCTTAAACCACGACGGGTTTTGCGCCACCGCCAATACATTCTCAACCCCAGTAGCACGGCGAGAATCACGGCATAAATCCACGCATCTGATGTATCTTTCTTGACCTGCCACCAGTAGTGCCAGACCCCGAGAACGCCCACGGCATAGACGCTGTAGTGCAGCTTGTCCCAGGCGCGCCCCATGCGCCGCCGGATCGCATTCGTTGATGTCGCCGCGAGTGCGGTCAGCAGTACCACTGCAATAAAGCCAATCGTGATGAAGGGCCGCTCGGTCAGGTCCTCGAGCACCATGCCCCAGTGAAAACCGGGGTCCGCCGCCAGCCCCCGGTCGAGCAGCAGCCACACGAGAAAATGCAAAATTGCATAGAAAAACGTGAACAGACCCAGCATGCGGCGAAAACGAATGAGCCAGTTCCAGCCTGTGATTTTTCGCGCCGGCGAAACGGCAAGCGTGATCATGATGAATCGAATCGTCCAGTTGCCGAAGCGGTCCAACAGGTCCTCGACCGGGTTTGCGCTTAGCTGGCCGGTAATGTTCAGCGTATCGCCGACAGCAAGAAGAAACGGCAGCAGACACAGCAAGAAGACAATCGGCTTGCCGACAAACCGGACTTTCTGCAGCGTGTTCACCTGCTCTAGTAGTTCTTGCGCAGATCCAGGCCCTGGTACAGGTGCGCAACCTGCTCGCCATAGCCATTGAACATCAGCGTCGGTTTGCGCGGGGCAAACAGGCCGGCGCCGATCACGCGCTCACTCGCCTGGCTCCAGCGCGGGTGATCGACTTCGGGGTTCACATTGGCGTAAAAGCCGTATTCGTGCGGAGCCGCAATGTTCCAGCTGACCGGCGGCTGTTTCTCGGTGAAGCGAATGCGCACGATGCTCTTGATGCCCTTGAACCCGTATTTCCAGGGAACAACAAGCCGCAGCGGTGCACCGTTCTGGTTGGGCAGTGATTCGCCATATACGCCGACAGCAAGAATCGTCAGGGGGTGTGTCGCTTCGGCGATCGTCAGGCCTTCCACGTAGGGCCAGTCGAGCACGCGGCGCCGTTGGCCTGGCATGCGCACCGGGTCGTGCAACGTCTCGAATGCGACGTACCTGGCGTTCGAAGTCGGCTTGTAATGCTTGATGACATCGGCAAGTGAGATGCCGACCCATGGAATGATCATCGACCAGGCCTCGACGCAGCGCATGCGATAGATGCGCTCTTCGAGATCGAATGGCTTGATGAACTCGTCAAAGTCGAACGTGCCGGTCTTCTCGGCGTGCCCGTCAATCGTGATCTTCCAGGGCCGTGCCCTGAAGTCCTGCGCATTGCGGTAAGGGTCGTCCTTGCCGGTGCCGAACTCGTAGAAATTGTTGTACGTCGTAATGTCCTCGTAACTGTTCGGCGCCTCCGAAGTCGAAAACTCGCTCTTGCCGATATCCGGCAGTCGGGCCCTGCGACCTTCAGGCACCACGGCACCGAGAGCAGGGCCTGCAAGCACCGTGGCGCCAGCGATTGCGCCGGCTCGAATGAAATCGCGTCGTCGCAGGTAGTTCTGCTGGCTGGTTATCTCGGATGGGCGAATATCCGACGGCTTCCTGATAAGCATGTCGTTCCTCGGGGGCAGTCTTGAGCGTTATTACCCAGTAGACCCATTTTATTGGAATTTTATTTCACAAGTTTGGGGACAGTCGCTTAATTATTCGTTAGCTTACAGGTTCGCCGGCCCTCGAATAGTTAAGCGACTGTCCCCAAACTCATGTCCAGAAACATTTTAGCTGTCTACTACGCCGCGACCGCACTGTTCGTGTCCCTCGACTACGGGTTCGGCATCAACATTCGCGCCGCATTTCTCGAAAACACGCCAGGACTGCGTCTTGGCTTTTACGTAATGTTGTTTGCGTGCCTGGCGCTCATTATCTGGCGGCCGCAGTGGTCCACGATTGTCGGCACAATCGAGT
>JARRLQ010000016.1:0-29244 GCA_037386905.1 Woeseiaceae bacterium | reverse complement strand
CGGACAGCAGAAGCAGGCCTGACATGGCCAGGACTGCGCCAAAGCGCCTGGTAAGGTTGCCAGGTAGCCTGTGGGTTGAATTAAACATTTGTATTACGCCCCCTGAAAATTGAGTCTTGTTGCGGCTGACCAAGTCTGCTGTCACATGTCGAAGTTGTAGCGAATCCCGAGGTCCCACCGGGCACCTGTCTGAACAGCCTGAAGTACCTGCTTCTCGGTAAGGCCGTAGACGATTCGTGTTTCGTCTGTGATATTCAGCCCGGAGAAATACATCGTAAGATTGTCGGTCCAGTAATAGGTGACGCCAAGGTCCAACTGCCCGTAGGCCTTCACGTTGGTAGGATTGCTCCTTGTACCCTCGGCCTGGCCAACACCGGCGATGAAGTCGTCGCGCCAGTTGTAGGCAAGACGAATTTGCAAGTCTTCACCGTCATAAAAGCCGATCAGGTTTGCCGAATCGCTCAAACCGTTCAGCACGAACTGATTCTCGAAGTACCTGGTGTCGTCATAGGCGACATCGGCATCGACAAACGGTGCGTTAACGATGAAACCATACCCCGAGTCACCAAAGGCATGCTGCAGGTTGATCTCAACGCCGTCGACGTTTGCGGTCTTTTCGTTGATAGGCCGCCTGATATCGAAAATGAGGGGCGGATCATTGGGCCCGCTGACGATGACGTTGCCGTCTACCAGCGGGGAATCCTGGAAATTGTCAATGATGTACTGGCCTATCCCCTCATTGTCGGTTTCAGAAAATCCGCCTTCAGCGATAGCCTGGTTCCAAAGTTCGCCACCAATGATATTGGGAATATCGAACAAGGTGTCACTGCTCAATTCGCTGCCGATAAAGTTTTCTACATTCTTCTCGAAATAGCCTATCGAGAAATAGCTGCCTTCGCCGTAGTACCACTCGAAAGAGAGATCAATATTTTCAGACTGAATGGGAACAAGACCGGGGTTACCCGAGGCAGCCTGCAATCTCTGGTCAGGCCGATAGATCCTGCCGCTGGGTGACAGGCCGCCCTTGATGTCTTCATAACTGGGGCGAGTGATGGTCTCGCTGAATGACGCGCGCAGTACGATGTCCTCCCAGGGCTCGATATCGAAATCGATATTCGGCAGCGTAAAATCATAATCGCCGGTTACGTCGAGGAAATCCTGAACGACTTCGTTGTTTTCGTCGCGCAATGCCTCGATCGTGAACTCGTTACGCGCGTTTTGCCACCGGGATGCTGCCCAAACGATCTCCCTGGCAGCCGAGGTAACGTCTGTCTGTTCGTGGCGCACGCCCATGTGGAAGTTGACCGGCAAACTGCCGAAATCCCCACTCCAGTTGAACTGGAGATAAACTGCAGTGGACTCCTCGAGGGAGCGAAGATCGCTGGTCCAGTCAGTCGAGCCACAGTAGCCGGTACCGCAGTCTCCGACATTATTGCCATAATCAAGATTGGGGTTGGTGACGTAAGCTGCCTCGGCGGCGGCCTGCAGATCGGCCAGGCTGGCCGTGAAGTACTCTCTCTGCAAGTCCGGGTGATTATGACCTGAGAGCTGGTCGAACTGGTCCTTGATCGTGGAGCGAACGAGGATGTCCGAGATCTCCCCGGGATCCGTCATACCGCCCCAGTTCTCCAGCAGAATACTGGCGGACTGCGAGCGATTGGAAACTTCCGTCGTCTGCACGCCGAAATCAATACTCGCCTCGTCGGAAAATTCGAATGAGCCGGCAATCTTTGCCTGTTCCAGTTCCATCAGCGACGCGTCGTTGCCGAACACGCTACCTGTTATGCGCATATCATTCTTGTAAAGCGGGCGATTTTCTTCGCCACCGGAATTCAGGTCCAGGACCAGGATCGGCAATTCGGAACTCGGCATGTATGTCTGGCCAACCTTGTTGAAGCTGGCAATCGAAATCAGTGAATTCGTGCCGTTGGGGCCGATCGCCCCTGTTTCGGCCGAGGAGTCGTGGTAGTCGAATTCGAGCGACAAGCGGTCGTTGAGCCACCATTCGAGATTGAAGCCGATCGACTCGTTCTCGTTGCGTCGGCCTTCGGCGCCGGTCCCCATTGCAAAGTCGGCGTTTCCAACCTGCTCCGTGTAATAGATCGGGCTGGCATTCCGGTCATCGTTCCATTCGCTCGATTGGCCCAGGGCGCCAGTGTTGGAGAACCAGGCAGAAAGGTCACTGTAGCTGCGCTCCAGTTCGAACTCCGAGTAGATGTAGTCGACTGTCGCGGTAACGTCTTCCGTCGGCGCCCACTGCAGTACAAGCTGGCCGTTGGTGCGCGTGGTCTCATATTCCGAGATGTTGTAGGCGATGTTTTGTGGCACCGAATAGCTACGGTCAGCGGTCTGCGGCCGGTTGATCTGGTTGGCGTCGTTTACAACAATGACGCTCTCGGTGAGACCACCTTCACCATCCGGAATCAGGTCTGTTCCGGGTCGGGTGAACCAGCCGCTCGTGACGGCGGAGTTCACGCCGTTATTCCGCACCTGGTGGCTTCCCGTGATGGCGACGCCAATCGTATCGTCAGCGAAACGGCCGAGGTAGATGCCGGAAAACTCCGGCGTAATCTCGTCGCCGGTACGCGTCGACGTATCCGCTACCGCCTTGCCCGCGATGCTGAACGTGGGTTCGGCCGTGAGCGGTTCGGGCGTCCGAATGTCGATCGTGGAACCGACGCCGCCGGACGGCACATCAGCCCGGCCCGTTTTGTAGACATTGACACCTGCAACGCCTTCCGACGCCAGGTCGGCAAAGTCAAATGAACGGTTGACGCCGTTGTGTGTCGGCATCTGGCGGCCATTGATGGTCACGAGGTTGTATTCCGGACCGAATCCTCGCACCGTTACCTGGGTGCCTTCGCCACGCTCGCGGTCGATCGACACACCGGTAATCCTCTGCAGGGATTCCGCAAGGTTCTGGTCGGGGAACTTACCGATATCTTCGGCAGAGATTGCGTCGACAACGCCCCTCGAGGTGCGCTTGATGTCCATGGAACGCGTCAAGCTGCCGCGGATACCCGTGGTGATGATTTCCTCGATAACCTCGCCGTCGTCTTGCGCTAACGACACCGCGGGCGACGCGAGGACTGTGCCTGCCGCGACAGCGACAGCTACAGCGAGTGGTTTCCTGGTAAAAGAAGAATCTTGCATGCCTGATTTCCCCCGGGCAATTGAGTACTAAATCGTTCGCTGCTCAGCCAGTTTCCTGGTTTGTGGCTTAGGTCCGGGCCCTTGTCTTTGTTGTGATAACGTCGGTCGGAGCTATTTGACAGCGTTGTCAACTGGGGTTATAAAGCATGCTGACAGCGTTGTCAAGAATCGCTGGAATCAATTTGACCGGCCGTCCGGGAAGGTATTGCCGGTCAGCGACCTGTCACAACAACAAGCAAAATCGGGGGAACCAGGAATGATATTTGACACGCTCGGCAGCCTGCGGGTGATCGATGAGTAGCGTGCTGCCGGCCGGCCCGGCCCGCACGGACGCAGGCGCGGAACGCGCTGTCTCGGGCGATTTCGTAGACCACAATGGCGAACGCTATTACCGCATTCGCAACGTCGATGAAATGCGGCCCTTCTTCATCAGCGTCATTTCATCCGACGACCACTGGCTGTTCGTATCGTCGACGGGCGGGCTGACGGCTGGTCGCGTGTCGCCCGAAACCGCCCTGTTCCCGTATGTACCGGTCGACAGGATTCACGAAAGCCTGCCACATACCGGACCACGCACGATCGTGCGCGTGCACCATGCGGACACTGTCAGCTGTTGGGAGCCGTTCAACCGCGAACACCGCGGCGTTTATGCCACCAGCCGAAATCTCTACAAAAGTGCCCTGGGCGACAAACTGTGTTTCGAAGAAACGAATCACGACCTGGGCCTGGTGTTCAGTTACACATGGTCGACGAGTGCCGAGCACGGCTTTGTGCGTGATTGTGAACTGCAGAACATCAGCACCGCGGACGTTGCCGTCGATGTCGTTGACGGCCTGCAGAACATCCTGCCGGCAGGTACGCCGCGTTACACCCAGTCGAACTCCAGCAATCTCGTCGATGCCTACAAATGGACCGAACTCGACGAGCAATCCGGCCTGGCAATGTTCACGTTGTATTCGGGCATAACGGACCGACCGGAACCGTGCGAGTCCCTCAAAGCGACATCGGCCTATTGCCTCGGGCTGGACAACCCGACATACCTCCTTTCGATACTTCAGCTCGATGCTTTCCGGGATGGACAGGAAGTGACCCAGGAGCGGCACATACGCGGCATGCGTGGCGCTTTCCTTGTCGTGCACAGCGACAAGCTTGCGCGCGGCCGGGCGAGTACCTGGCGCATCGTCCTTGATGGCCAGCAGGATCAGGGCGATGTCGTGAAGTTGCGGCAAACGTTGACAAGCGACCACGCGCTGGACCAGCGCATTTCCCAGTCGATCGCCGCCGGCTCGGTTGAACTGGCCAACATCATGGCGTCAGCCGATGCTTTCCAGGCAACGGCAGAGGAAAATGTTGCCGTTCACCATTACGCCAACGTGTTGTTCAACGTGCTGCGTGGCGGCATCGTGGCCGATCAGTACAACGTCTCGGCCAGCGATTTCCGCCGCACGATTCGGGGATTCAACAAGCCGGTTTACGACCGTAACCTCGAATTACTGCGCTCGCTGCCTGACACGATGCGTTCTGACGAACTCGTGCAAGCAGCTCGTGACAGTGGCGACGAACAGCTTTGGCGCCTCGCACTGGAGTACCTGCCGATTACGTTCGGGCGTCGCCATGGCGATCCGAGCCGCCCCTGGAACGAGTTCGCTATCAAGATCAAGGACGAGCACGGCAAGCCGCTGCTGTCATACCAGGGTAACTGGCGCGACATTTTCCAGAACTGGGAAGCGCTCGCCTTCAGTTATCCGGATTTCGCCGAAAACATGATCGCGAAGTTCGTCAACGCTTCGACCGTCGATGGCTACAACCCGTATCGCATCACCAAGGAAGGCATCGACTGGGAGATCGAGGAAGCCGATAACCCCTGGAGTCATATCGGCTACTGGGGCGACCACCAGATTATTTATCTGCTCAAGCTTCTCGAGTTGTCGCGAAGATTTCATCCACAGAAGCTGCATGAACTGCTCCACGACCGGGTGTTCTGTTATGCCAATGTGCCTTATCGCATCAAGCCACTCGACAAGCTGTTCGATGACCCCAAGGACACCGTGGTGTTCGATGAAAAGGCTGCGCAGCTGGTTGACGAGCGAGTGGCAACACTGGGTGCCGACGGCAAGCTGGTCCAGGATGCGGCAGGCAAGGTCTACCAGGTCAACCTGCTGGAGAAGCTTTTCGTTCCGCTTCTCGCGAAGCTGGGCAACCTGGTCGTCGATGGCGGCATCTGGCTCAACACCCAGCGTCCCGAATGGAACGATGCCAACAACGCGCTCGTTGGCCAGGGACTGTCGATGGTCACGCTGTATTACATGCGCCGCTACGTCCGGTTCCTGGCGGACCTTCTCGAACACGAGGCGGGCGCGTTCGCTCTGACGGAAGAGGTCGATGCCTGGTTTGGCGATACAGCAACGGCACTTGCCGGATTGCGCGCCGAACTCGAGGGAGCGTCCCAACCCGATGCGCTGCGCTTTCGGTCGCTCTGGGCGCTCGGGACCGCCGCCGCCGATTTCAGGAAACGCGTTTACTCGCAAACGTCGTTGAGCGGAACGTGCGAGCGCGAAATCGACAGCGCACGCAACTTGCTGGCTGATGCCCAGGCGATCATCGACCACAGCATTGCTGCCAACAGGCGCGACGATGGCCTGTATCACGCCTATAACGTCGCCAGTTTTGAAGACGAAGGCGTATCGGTTGGCAATCTTTACCCGATGCTCGAGGGACAGGTTGCGGCGCTCAGTGCAGGAACGATCGCGCCGGACGAGGCGGCAAACGTTGTTGATGCGCTGTTTGCCAGTTCGATCTATCGTGCTGACCAGAACAGCTTCATGCTCTACCCGGATCGTGATCTGCCAGGCTTCCTCGAGCGCAATCAGCTGCCCGAGGACCCGGTCCGCGCAATCCCGTTACTCGATGACATGCTGCAACGTGGAGACGAAAGAATCATCGTTCGGGATGTTGAGGGCTGCCTGCGATTCAATTCCGATTTCCGCAACGCACGCGACGTTGTCGAAGCTCTGAACAGGCTTGGCGGCGACGTTACAGCGGATCGCGACGCGATCCTCGACCTGTACGAGGCCACGTTCCATCACAGTCAGTTCACGGGTCGCTCCGGGACGATGTTCGGTTTCGAAGGGCTGGGTTCGATTTACTGGCACATGGTCTCCAAGTTATTGCTGGCCCTGGCCGAGAATTTCTACGATGCTCTCGACAGCGGCATCAGCAAGGACCAGGTGCGGCGACTCGGGGACCTGTACTACCGGGTCCGTGCCGGCATCGGCTTCAACAAGAACCCGGCCGAGTATGGTGCGTTTCCATGTGACCCGTACTCCCACACACCGAAACACGCAGGTGCGCGCCAACCCGGCATGACCGGCCAGGTCAAGGAAGAGGTGCTGACGCGTTTCGCCGAACTCGGAATTCGTGTGCACGATGGCTGCGTCTCGTTCACTCCGGCATTGCTGCGTGCCCAGGAGTTCAGAGCCGATTCGACGCCGTTTTGCTACCTCGATGTCGACGGCAACTGGCAGGATCTCGTATTGCCGGAGGCGAGCCTGGCATTCACCTGGTGCCAGGTGCCCATTGTCTACCGCCTCGGAGATGCGCAGACGGCAGGTCTTGATATTGAACTTGGCGACGGCAGTCAGATTCAACAGCCCGACCTGACGCTGCCGGCCGAACTGAGTTCCGACCTTTTTGCCCGCAATCGACGAATCCGCAGGATAACGGCGACGGTAGATGCGGCGATGCTGTTCGGCGGCCGCCAATGAGTCGAATTGACAGCGCTGACATCTGCCAATAATGTTGCGCGCAGGGGATTTGGACAACAGGAAGTCTGCATGACGAAGCGCAGAGCGACGATTGAGGATGTCGCATCACTGGCCGGCGTCTCAATCAAGACCGTCTCGCGCGTTGTAAACCGGGAGCCGAATGTTCGCGCCTCGACGCAGGAAAAGGTCGAGGACGCCGTAGCGAAACTCAATTACCGGCCCAACCCATCGGCTCGAAACCTCGCCAGTCACCACGCGCACCTGATCGTGCTCGTGTACGACGACATGAGCGCCTACGAGGCCCCGAGTTCCGGTTACATCATAAGATTGCAGGAGGGCGCGCTGCGTGCGTGCCGCAAGGAAGGGTTCGAATTGCTCATCCACCCGTGCAACTACCGTGACGTCATGGTCGGTGCCAACCTCCAGGAACAAATCGGCCAGGTGCGGCCGTCCGGTATTATCGTCGCGCCGCCGCTGTCGAACATGCCCGTGATCGTCGAAGCCGTGAAAGCGACCAACACGCCCTATGTACGCGTCGCGACGGGCACCGGGAACGGCGACCAGTACGAGGTCGCGACGAACGATCGTGAAATCAGTGCCGAGATGACGCGCTACCTGGCATCGCTCGGACACAAGCGCATCGCATTCATCAAGGGCGACCGGGCGGCCAGGGCGGTTGGCAACCGTTACTCCGGATACATAGATGGGCTCAATCAGTCCGGCCTGCCGCATACGGCGGAGCTCGTGGTCGAAGGCGACAACTCGATTGGCTCGGGAGAAAGATGCGCGGAGCAACTGCTGCAGCTCGAGCAGCCGCCGACCGCAATATTTTCGGCCAATGACGATATGGCGGCCGGCGTCATTCGTGTCGCATTGCGCAACGGCATCCGCATTCCCGAGGAGTTGTCGGTTGCGGGTTGCGACGATATCGCGTTGGCGCAGCAGATTTACCCGTCACTGACGACAATTCAACAGCCGCTGAGCGCCATGGCAGAGGCGGCATCCGTCGCATTGATTGACAGCTCGCGCGGGCGTCCCCATGAAGCCGGGCTCGAGATCGTGCCCGGCAAAATTATGAAACGCGAGTCGACTGGGCCCGCGCCTGAAAACTCCTGAGCCCTATTCCACGAAGCGGATACTGTCCAGGTAGATCGTGACGGGAGATCGCTGCCCTTCCAGGGTAACGACGAATGCAACCTTCAGGCTCGACAGGTCATCGCCCTCCTGGAATCCGATGCGGAACTTCTTCCACTCGGAGCCCAATTCGATCATCCGTGTCTTGACGATAACGGAGTCGGGGTAGTCGGTTTTCTTGTCGAGCAACCCGACGCCGAAACTGGCTTTCTCGCCGCCGGATTCACCGCGCACCCAGAACTCGAGCGCTGACGCACCGGTCAGGTCGAATCCACCGTCCATGTCACCCCAGTTGTTGGCAGGGTGCTGCCACGCGACACCAGCCCAGCCGCGGCGCCCGCTATAGTGCATACGTATCGCGCGCGCACCTTCAAACACGGACTCGGTGGAGTCACCGTCGATTGTGAGGGACCCGGAATTTCCCATGACCCCGGTCGGAGTCCACGGCATGCCCGCGAACCGCTCTTCGTATACCGAGATCGGGAATTGAATCCCGGGCTCACCCTTGACGAGCAACGGGATGTTGGCGGTTGCGGCGTTCCCTGCCGGGTCGCTGGCATAGGCAAACAGGCGGTAAGCGCCCGGGTTTTCAGGCAGTCGCACCCTCGCAGTGCCGCCTGCCGCCTCGAGCACGGCGCCTTCGATGTCTCTCATTGCCGGCCGGAAGTCGCCACCCGTGAAATAGTCGCCGGACTCGGGACGCAGCACCCAGCGCAGGGATACCGGCTCGCCTTCGGGATCGGCAACCGATGTCGTCGCCACGATTTCGGTGCCGGGATCGACGGCGGTTGCGCCTTCGACCGTCACGCGCCCGATCGTCGGAGCCAGGTCGTCGGGAGGCTCACCTGACCATAGCTCTGACATGACATCGTATGGCGCAAGCCTGGAACCATCGTCCAGGAACATGCCGAACCAGGTCGCGGTGCCCTCCATCTTGTTACCCCAAAGGAACGCGTAGGCGCCGAGCGCCATGCCGGGGTTGTCGAGTACGGCCTTCTGGTAGGCCTGCCGGTAATAATCGCCCTTCTCGGTACTTGTCTGCTCGTATGGCGCACCCCAGTCAGTCTTCGGCATTTCCCAGGGACCGGCCGGACCGAACTCGGTGATCACGTACGGCTTGGAAGCGCCACCCTCGCGCATCCGCTGTGCCAGGGACGCAGCACCGCCGTACGTATTGATGCCGTGAATATCGATGGCGGGCGTGTGATTGTGCACCATGTCGATGCGCCCGCCGCCGACCTCGGCGGTTACGGTCATCGTCGGATGGTGCGGATCGAGCTCCTTGATCATCTCCGCAACGTCGTTGACGGCTGCCCAGATGCGCGGGTCATCGCCGGACGCATATTCTTCCATCTCGTTGCCGACGCCCCACAGCAGCAACGCCGGATGATCCTTGTAACGCAGCACGGCTTCGCGAGCCTCCTCGAGTTGCTCCTGCACCTGGCGCTTGTCGCTGTAATCGAACCCGTGGCGCTCGTGTTCGAGCCAGATACCGACGGTCACTGTCATGCCGAGTGCGTGTGCCTCGTCGAGGAGTGGCCCGATATTGTCAGCTTTCCACGTACGCACCGAGTTTGCGCCGGCAGCCGCGAGCAGATCGAGCGGACCGCTGCCCCCGGCCCCGCGGATCTGATACGGCTCGCCACCGCGCAACAGCTGCCAGTTGCCGTCGACCTGTCGCAACTCGACCGGCACGGGCTCGGCGTGGCCGGCAACGGCTACCAGGCAGAGCCAGGCAGCGATCAATGGTCGGCGTATGCGCCTCGTTGGGGATTCATTCATTGTTGGCTTCTCTCGACTAGGGCTCACCCGAGTAGACCCGGACGTAATCGACCTCCATCGTCACGGGGAACGCCGTCGATGCGTCCGGCGATCCCGGCCAGTTGCCACCGACCGCGACGTTGAAGAGGATGTAAAAATGCTGGTCGAACGGTGCCGGAAACGGGGCGCCCGTTGAGGACCAGGTGTTCTTGACCAAATAGAGTGCACCATCGACGTACCAGCGAATTTCAGTCGGGTCCCACTCCATCGCGTACACGTGGAAATCGGCTGTTGCATCCGTCGGCACGAGGTAGTCACCGCCCGAAAAGACATTGCCGGGCCACTCGTCGCCGTAATGAATCGTACCGTGCACGGTGTTGTTGCCTGCCACGCCGAGGTTTACGGCCTCCATGATGTCGATCTCGCCCGACGCCGCCCAGCCGCCATAGACATTGTCCTGCGGCAACATCCAGAACGCGGGCCAGATGCCCTGCCCGCCCGGCAGCCGAATACGCGCCTCGATGCGGCCATAGCGAAGCGCGAATCGATCGCGCGTGTTCAGGCGTGCCGACGTGTAATTCCTGCCATTCGAAGCCTCGTCCCGGGCCGTAATCACGAGGTTGCCGTTCTCCAGCTGTGCGCTGTTCGGCAAGTACCACTGCAACTCGTTGTTGCCCCAGCCCGGGATGCCGTACTGCGAACCGTCGCCCTCCTCGAAAAACCACGTCTCCGGGTCGAGCTGCGCGGCATCGAATTCGTCGCTCCATACCAGTGTCAGCGTGTCGCCGGGCGATACCGCCGAATTGTCTGCAGCCACCAGCGTCGGGTTGTTGATATTGACGTTGTCCCCTGTCGGGGGCGGCGGTGGTGGTGGAGGCGGCGGATTACTGCCGCCACCGCCACTACCTCCTCCACCGCATGCGGCCAGTCCCATTGTCACAAGGACGGCCGTCAGGAGTATGGAGCGGACATTCATTTATTCAGCGCCCATTACATCGATAATTCGGAAGCTCGCCTGCAGGGCAGCCTCGGAACTGCCCCCGACCCAGACATGAAACTCGCCTGGCTCCGCGGCGAATTTCATATCGCGGCCGTAAAACGCCAGGTCATCGGTGTGCAATTCGAACCGGACGCTGCTCGTCTCGCCAGGCTCGAGACGAATTCGCCTGAATCCTTTCAGCTCGCGGACCGGGCGTGTAATGCTGCCGGCAAGATCCCGTACATAGAGCTGCGCGACTTCCTCGGCGGCAACGTCGCCGGTATTGGTCAGGTCGGCAGTGACGACGACAGCCTCGCCCATACTGATCTCGTCCGCGCTGACAGCGATGTTGTCGTAGCGAAACTCCGTGTACGACAACCCGTGGCCAAACGCGAACAACGGTTTGTAACCGGCGTCGAGATGGTAGGACACGTTGCCCACCGAAGTCTGCGCCGCACCCACCGGGATGTCGTCAATCAGCATTGCGCGCTCGGGATCCGCTGGTTTGCCGGTATTGCGCTGCGCGTAATAGATGGGCACCTGCCCAACCATTCGTGGAAATGTTGCGGGCAATTTGCCGGACGGTGATTCGACACCAAACAGCAGGTCGGCAATGGCCGGGCCGCCCATCGTACCCGGGTGCCAGGCAAACAGAATCGCATCAACTTCGTCGACAATGTTTGTAAGAGTCAGTGGCCGGCCTGCAAGAATCACGGCGATCACTGGCTTGCCGGCCGTACGCACGCGGCGTACCAGTTCCGCCTGGTCACCGGGAAGGCTGATGTCGGCACGCGAGTGAGCCTCGCCCGAAAGGATGGATTCTTCGCCGAGGAACAGCAGTGCCACATCGCTGGCGCTTGCCGCAGCCACGGCTTCGTCAAATGCCGGCCCCGCAGAACTGCGCGAGTTATCCATTGCCTTGACGTAGCGGACCGTCACTTCGTCGCCCAAATATTCCTGAAGCGCGGCCAGCGGCGTCACGCTCAGCTCCGGATCTCCGTCAAATATCCAGGTGCCGAGTTGCTCGTAAGGTTCATCTGCGAGGGGCCCGATTACCGCGAGCGACCCCAGTTGAGCGGCATCGAGCGGCAGTGCGCCGTTCCTGTTTTGCAGCATGACGACACTTTGCAGTGCTGCCCTCTTCGCCGTGGCCAGGGCTTCGTCACTGCCGATGGCCGGCAAATCGTCCGGATCGGTGTACGGGTTGTCGAACAGGCCGAGCTCGAATTTCACGCGAAGAATGTTGGTGACCGCGGCATCGATCGCCGCGCTATCGATTTTCCCATCGTCGAGCAGCGCTTCGAGGTTACTGATGTAGGCGTCACCTTCCATTTCCATGTCAACGCCCGCGGTTATCGCCGCGTAAGCCGAGTCACGGTCGTTTTCAGTCAGGCCGTGAACCTGCAGCTGGCGAATGGAATCCCAGTCGCTGACGACAAACCCTTCGTACCTCCACTCATCGCGCAGCACCTGCCGCAGCAGGAACTCGTTGCCGGTCGCAGGCACGCCATTCACATCACTGAACGAGGTCATGAACGTCGCAACACCCGCATGCGCCGCCGCTTTGAATGGAGCCAGGTAAACGTTGCGTAATTCAATTTCCGGGATGTACGTTGCTGCGTAGTCGCGGCCGGCCTCGGCCGCCCCATAACCGGCGAAGTGTTTCGCACATGCGGCAATCGTGCCAACAGTAGCGAGATCATCGCCCTGGAAACCAGCGATCGTGGCGGCACCCATCACGCTCGTCAGGAAAGGGTCCTCGCCATAGCTTTCGGCAATACGGCCCCAGCGCGGATCCCGCGAGACATCGATCATCGGCGCGAACGTCCAGTTGATGCCCGCGGTGGCCGCCTCCAGGGCTGCGATTCGTGCAGCGTCGTGGGCGATGTCGGGATTGAAGCTGGCGGCCTGCCCGATCGGCAGCGGCATAACCGTGGCAAAGCCGTGGATGACGTCACGGCCGACCAGCAATGGAATGCCGAGTCGACTTTCCTCGACCGCGATGCGCTGCAGTTCGTTTGCAACGTCAACGTCGGCCATGTTCAACACCGACCCAAGGCGCCCCGCCCGCAACCGCTCCCGCAGATCTTCGACCGGGTCCCCGCCGCTGGCATTGCGTTGCGTCATCTGGCCAACCTTCTCGGCAACCGTCATCTGTGCGAGCAACGAGGCGACGCGCTCCTCGATATCACCGGTCCGCTGTTGTGCATCCGCAGTCGTGACACTCATTGTCATCATCCACCACAAGCCGCAGAGTGCGGCGTTTCTTATTGTCATTTTCACGCGAGAAACCGTCCGATATTCCCGTTCGCCCGATAGCATCGGCGCCAGGCCATAAACCCATGCGGGCTTGTAGCAACGTTTGACAGCGCTGTCAATATGATACACGATGCGCAAAATCCGCACAAAACAAGAGCAAGAATGGAGGCACGGCGTGGCAACTGACAGCGCACCACTGCGATTTCGCGAGAAACTGGGCTACGGCCTGGGGGACACGGCGTCGAACTTCTTTTTCATGACGTTCAATATTTTCCTGCTCTATTACTACACCGATATCTTCGGACTGTCGGCGGCCGCCGTCGGCACCATGTTCCTGATCACGAAAATCGTCGATGCGGCCAGCGACCCGGTCATGGGCCTGATCGCAGATCGTACAAATTCACGTTGGGGCAAATTCAGGCCATACCTGCTGTGGGGGGCGGTTCCGTACGGGCTTTGCGGGTACGCGATGTTTGCCAACCCCGACCTGACGTACATGGGCAAGCTTATATTCGCCTACGTCACGTACTCGCTCATGATGCTCGCCTACACGGCGATCAATGTCCCCTACTCGGCGTTGATGGGCGTGATTTCGCCGTCGTCGCTCGAACGCACCAAGGTCGCCAGTTATCGCTTTTTCTGCGCAAGCTCTGCGGGCTGGCTGGTCGCAACCTTTGTTACACCATTGAAGACCATTCTCGGTGGCGACAACGAGGCGCTTGGCTTCCAGTACACGATGGCAATATTTGCCGCTGTTTCAATCGTCCTGTTTTTGATTACGTTTGCGACCACAAATGAACGTGTGACGCCGCCGCCTGCAAAATCCGACTTCAAAGCCGACTTCAGGGCGCTGCTGAAAAACGGACCCTGGCGAGTCCTGTTCATCGCCGGGATAGTCACCTTGATGAACGTCGCCGTGCGCAACGGCACGCTACTTTATTACTTCAAGTACTACGTCGGCGACGACGGCTCCCGGATATTCCTGATTTTCGACAAGACGGCCGTGTTCATGTCACTGGGAACGCTTGCCTTCCTGGCCGGTGTATCAATGACCAGGGCGCTAAGCCAACGCTTCGAAAAACGCAAGCTGATGATAGTGCTCTCACTGCTGAATGCGATATCGATGGCGGCGTTTTATATAACGCCAGCCGACCAGTACTGGCTCATGGTTGTAATCAACTGCCTCGGCACGCTGGTTGTCGGACCAACACCGGCCCTCGTCTGGTCGATGTACGCCGATACGGCCGACTACGGCGAATACAAGACCGGCCGACGGACCACGGCGCTCGTCTTCTCGACGGTGCAGTTCTCTCACAAACTCGGGCTGGCCGTGGGCGCCGGACTCGCCGGCATAATCCTCGCGTGGTTCGGCTTCGTCGCTAACGAAGTCCAGTCCGAGACGTCAATGCTAGGCATCCGTTTCATGTTCAGCGTCTTCCCGGCAATTCTCGCTGTGATTGGTGTCATTGCGATCTGGTTCTATCGCATCGATTCGTCACTGATCGCGAGGATGGAACGGGAGTTGCAGGATCGCCGCGACGGCGCTGCCGACACGGCCTAAGTCACACAATTTGTTACGATTTTTCACCCGCGCGCGGGCCGCAATGTGTTAAATACATACGGTATTCAGGTGTGTGTTGCCTACAATGCCAGTATGAAGGTCGAAAATCCGACATCACGCGACATTGCGGACATCGCCGGCGTTTCGCAGGCGACGGTTTCCCGTGCGTTGCGAAACAGCCCGCTCGTGCGACCGGAAACGCGTGAGCGCATCCAGCAAATCGCGCGCGAGCTCAATTACTTCGTCAATCGCAACGCGGCCGGCCTGCGTACTCACCAGAGCAATACCATCGCCCTGCTGATGTTCGACGAGACCGGCGGCGACGATGCCCAGATCAACCCGTTCTTCCTGTCGATGCTCGGTTACATCACGCGCTCGGCGGCGAGCCTCGGATACGACGTGCTCGTATCGCTGCAGCAGCTGACGGATGACTGGCATATCGAGTACCAGGCCAGTCATCGTGCTGATGGGCTTATCCTGCTGGGCTATGGTGACTACGTCAGCTACCGCGAGAAGCTCGACGCCCTCGCCGCCGCCAATACCCGATTCGTTATCTATGGCGCCGACGCAGCCGACCAGCCGGGCCTTTCCGTTGGTTGCGACAACGTTGCCGGCGGCAGTATGGCTACCAAACACTTGCTCGACCTTGGCCGCAAACGCATAGCCATCCTGGGCGACACGTCGAGACGTCACCCCGAATTCGCATCCCGGGGCGACGGCTACGCCACCGCGCTCGATGCTGCCGGTTTCGGCGTCGATGACTCGCTGGCCATCTTCGCCAACAATACCGAGGGAGAAGCCTATTCCGCCGTGCAGGAATTCCTCGACTCCGGCATCGAGTTCGATGCCGTGTTCGCGGTGACAGATGTTCTCGCAATCGGCGCCATGCGCGCGCTGGCAGATGCGGGACGTGATGTACCTGGCGACGTCAGCGTGGTCGGATTCGATGACCTGCCACGTGCGGCGTTCGTAATCCCGCCACTGACAACGATTCAGCAAAACATCCGCGAGGGTGGCGAGTACATGGTCAAAACAATCGTCGGCCTGATCGAAGGCGAGGAAGTCGAGTCGGTGCAAATGACACCGAAGCTGATCGTCAGGCAATCCTGCGGAGCATAATAGGCGCCCGCCCTGTCGGCTCCACGGATGTTCGCGAGACCCGCGAGCATGGGCGCCTGTCAAGCGAAGTAAAGCGCAGGAGCCATGAGCGGCGATAGACGCCCAACTCGCGTGGTCGGGTTACCAATGCGTGTCGCCCGCTGGGGCAGGCTCCTACGAAGGCTCGGCCGACTTGTCCACCAGCAGGGACGACAGTCCTGCGACGATCATCAGCACGCCGCCGATAACGAGGCCGTAGATGCTTTGCATATCAAAGAATTCCCTGAGCACCAGGCCGAGCACGCTTGCGGCAACGAGCTGCGGGATCACGATGAAGAAATTGAAGATGCCCATGTAGATGCCCATCTTGTTGGCGGGCAAATTGCTCGACAACAACGCATAGGGGAGCGACAGGATCGACGCCCACGCGATGCCGACACCGACCATCGATACGGCAAGCAACCTCGGGTCGTTGATGAACAGGAAACTGATCAGGCCGGCGCCGCCGATGCTCATGTTGATGAGGTGGCTGATACGGCAACCGAGACGTCGCGCCATCATCGGGATCACCATGGCCGCTACGGCCGCAACACCGAACTTTGCACCGAACAGCACACCAACCCAGTTGGCGCCCTCGTTATACGCGGCTGATGCCGCATCGGTTGTACCGTAATGATGGCTCGTGACGCCCGGCGTCCCGTAGATCCACATTGCGAACATTGCGAACCAGGAGAAAAACTGCACGACGGCCAGCTGTTTCATGACGCGTGGCATGTGAAACAGGTCGTGCGTGATGTGATACGTCGCGTTATCGGTGCTGCCGTTCCTTTGCAGTGCACTTGCAACCAGTTGCAGCGCGCCGAACGCACAGAAAAGGCCAGCCAGCACATACAATTGCTTGTCGAGCCCGGCATTTACAATGATTGCCGTGAGACCCAGCCCAACCACAAGCCAGGCGATGCCGCCATAGAGATACTTCTGTGCGGAACGCAACGTCGTATCGTCAACAACATGCTCCGTCGGCCTCGATGCCTCGAATGCAGCCAGTTCTTCGGGTGAGTATTCCTGCGTACGAAAGACGGTCCATGACACTGCCAGCAGGAACGCTGCGCCACCCAGGTAGAACGACCACTTGACGGAGTCCGGCACTACACCGGGCGCAGCCGTGTTACTGATATCGAACCAGTTCGCCATCATGTAAGGCAACGCCGATGCAACGACGCCACCGATGCCGATAAAAAATGTCTGCATCGCGAAACCGTTGGTGCGCTGCTTCTCGGGCAACATGTCGCCAACGAATGCACGGAACGGCTCCATCGAGATATTGATGCTTGCGTCCATGATCCACAGCATGCCGGCCGCAACCCACAACACCGGCGAATTGGGCATGACGAAAATGGCGAGTGACGCCAGGATGGCCCCGACGAGGAAATACGGGCGACGACGGCCCAACCGGTTCCAGGTTCGGTCCGACATATAGCCAATGATCGGCTGCACGATGAGCCCCGTCAGCGGCGCAGCGATCCAGAGAATAGGAATGTCGTCAATTTCGGCGCCCAGTGTCTGGAAAATGCGGCTGACGTTGGCATTCTGCAGTGCGAAGCCGAACTGGATGCCGAGGAATCCGAAACACATGTTCCAGATCTGCCAGAAGCCCAGTTGCGGTTTGCTTGTCATTGGCTTTCCTTCGGAATTGGCCTGAATCGAATGGCGACACCACCACCCGCAGCCATATCCAGCGTCAGCGATTGCGTGTTGTCGACTGGTACTTGTTCAACAGAGTAAGCGTACGGGTTGGTCGCCCAGTCTGCATCTGCGCCATCACGATAAACTGTGGCAGCATAGCTGATGTTCCTGTCCAGGAAATCCAGCGCAACCGGAACCGAGTGAGCCTCCTCGCCACTGATTCCGCCGAGGTACCAGTCTTCGCCGCCGCGCTCCTTCCTGGCGAAGACCACATATTCACCCACTTCCCCGGCAAGCGCGATACTTTCCTCCCAGTCCGTCGGCACATCGCGTATGAACCGGAACGCATCAGGGTAGCGGCTGTAGTTTTCGGGCAGGTCTGCAGCCATTTGCACGGGGCTGTAAAGCACGACGTACAACGCGAGCTGGTGCATGAGCGTCGTCTGGACGCGGAACTCCGAGTCGCCGCCATGGTGCGTCAGGTCGAAAATGCCGGGCGTATAGTCCATCGGCCCGCCGAGCATGCGCGTGAATGCGAGCATGACCGTGTGATCGGGGGGATTCGGCGCCGACCACCCGGCATTGTATTCCTGGCCTCGCGCACCTTCGCGGCTGATCCAGTTCGGATAGGTTCGCCGCAGCCCGGTCGCCTTTACCGGCTCGTGCGTATTGATGCTGAGCTTGCGCTTCGCGGCCTCCCTGAGCACACGTTCGAAGTGGTTCACGGCAAACTGTCCGTCATGCCATTCGTTGTGAGTGATGCCCTGCTCATCGACACGCTGCAGGCCACCGCCGTCGGCGACGTAGCCGGTCTTCACCTGGCGAACGCCGACTGACTCGTACAGGTCGTAGGCATCCTGCATCTGCGCCTCGTAGTTACTGATATGCCCCGAGGTCTCGTGATGACCTATGAGCCGCACACCCCTGTCGCGCGCATAGCCGGTCACCACCTCGATGTCGAAGTCATCGTACGACTCGGTGAAACTGAAGATGCTGCCGTTATAGAACCAGTCGCCATCCCAGCCCGTGTTCCAGCCCTCGATCAGCACACCATCGAATCCGTTTTCCGCCGCGAAGTCGATGTAGCGCCTGGCCTCTTCGGTCGTCGCACCGTGTCTTTCGCCCGAGCCCCAGGTTTTCCTGTCGAGATGCATCGCCCACCAGATACCGACGTACTTGCCCGGCTCGACCCAGGACACGTCGCCTAGCACGTTGGGTTCATTCAGATTCAGTACCAGGCTGGAATTCAGCAGGCCCGCCGCGCTGTCGGCAATCTGCAACGTCCGCCAGGGCGTCTTGAAAGGCACTTGCGTCTTCACCCTGGCGCCATCCGACCACGGCGTCAGGTTTGTCTTGAAAACGCCATCCCGTCTCTGGTCCAGCACGTATCCCGCGTAGTCGACGAGAGCGGCTTCATGCAGGCTGACGTGAGTTCCGCTCGGCAGCCTTACCGTCATCGGCGTGGCGGCCAGCGCCACCTCGGCAATGGGTGTCTGCCGGTAAATGAATTCGTAGCGATTCCAGGCAAAACCGGGCACCCAGAAAGCCGTGGCGTCGAGTGGCAGGCGAAATTCCGTCAGTTCGTCGACGATGCGCACGCTGTCGTACTGCTCCTGCTCGGGTACAAGGTAGCGAAAACCGACACCATCGTCGTGAACGCGGACCTGCAAATCGAGATAGCGCCTGGGCTCTCCCGAGGACGCGAAGGATACGATCAACTCGTTGTAATGGTCCCGAACCAGCCGGCGCTCGCCCCAGGGCTGCTCCCATGTTTCGTCGGACTGGTTGCGACTGGCGCCGGCAATTTCGAGGCCGGTATCCAAGCCCGGGTGCTCAGCGAACCGCAGTCCGAGACGCGCGTCCGCAACGATCACCTCGTCATCGAAGCGCACGGCGTAGACCGGCGCACCGCGACTGTCGATACTGACGTCGAACTCGATCCGCCCGTCAGGTGAGACCACGGACTCGGCCGCCGCGGATGGCGCGCAGATTATGGTGCAGAATATCGCGGCGACTGCCAGCTGCCCGATTTTGCTTTTGTTATGCGGCATCCGCAGCATTGTAGCAACAGGCAGCTGCGCGAAGGCGCGCTGCAAACGTATTCATCCCCGGCAAGGCCTTGAAATGACTAACATTGCTGTGGTTATGACATTTCCCAAACGTAGTCTGCTGATGCTGCTCGGCATCTGCTGGGCAGGTATCGCCCAGGCGGAATTCGGTAACTATGTGAACCACCGCGTCGATCTCTCGATGCTGGTCATCGAGACCGATCGCGGCGAGTTGCAGATCACGACGATCGACGATTCGGCGTTCGAGGTTCACTACCGCGAGGAAGGGCACGAACAACTACCTTCATTCGCCCTGACAACCGCTGCAACGCAGGTCCGTTCGCAGTTTACCGAGACCGACACTTCGCTCGAGTTCAGCGCGCCCGGGCTGACAGCCGTCGTGCAGAAGTCGCCGGTGCGAATCGATTTCTACCGCAATGGCGAAAGCCTGCTGTCAGAAGATTCAGGGTACTTTGCGACCAACGAGGCTGTCGGCTTCCGCTTCGCGCTCGACGACGGCGAAAAGATCATGGGTGGCGGCGAGCGCGTACTCGGCATGGACCGCCGCGGCTACCGCATGCCGCTGTACAACCGCGCCCATTACGGTTACGAGACCGAGTCCCGGCAGATGTACTACGGCGTTCCCGCTATCGTGTCCTCGGACCGCTACATGATCGTGTTCGACAACTCGGCGAACGGCTGGCTCGACATCGGCGAAACCGAGGGCGACATCCTGCAGTTCGAGGCCGTCGGCGGGCGCACCTCCTACATTGTTATCGCGGGCGACGACTACCCTGCCCTCGTTCGCAACTACACCGACGTAACCGGACGCCAACCCATGCCGCCACGCTGGGCGTTCGGCAATTTCGCGTCGCGCTTCGGCTATCGGTCAGAGAAAGAAGTGCGTGATGTCGTGCGTCGCTTCCGCCGCCAGGACATACCGCTGGATGCGGTCGTCATCGACATTTACTGGTTCGGACCCGACATCCAGGGCCACATGGGCAACCTCGACTGGGACCGCGACGCCTGGCCAACGCCCGAGGACATGATCGCCGACCTGCAGCGCGATGGCATCAAGACTATCGTCGTGACCGAGCCATTCATCCTGAGCACATCCAAACGCTGGCAGAGTGCGGTCGACAACAGGGCCCTGGCGAAAGACGCCGACGGTAGCCCGTACCGTTTCGACTTCTACTTCGGCAATACCGGTCTCGTCGATGTGTTCGATGAGAGTGCAAAAGACTGGTTCTGGCAGCCCTACAAGATGCTGTTCGAGCAAGGCATCGCCGGAACCTGGGGCGATCTCGGCGAACCGGAGGTGCACCCCGGCGACGCGCGGCATTTCCTGAGCGACGCCGGCATCGAGGCGAGCGGCGATGAGGTCCACAACGCCTTCGGGCACGAATGGACGCGCATGGTCTATGAGCGGCAGGTGGCCGAGTACCCGGACATGCGCCCGATGATCATGATGCGTTCGGGCTTCGCCGGGACACAGCGTTACGGGATTATCCCCTGGACAGGCGATGTCAGTCGCAGCTGGGGCGGCCTGAAGCCGCAGGTCGAACTCAGCCTGTCGATGGGCCTCACAGGGCTTGCGTATACGCATTCCGACCTCGGCGGTTTCACGCACGGCGTCCCGCCTGATCACTTCAGGCCGTTCGAACAGGAACTCTATGTGCGCTGGCTGCAATACGGCGTGTTCCAGCCCGTGTACCGGCCGCATGCGCAGGAAGGCGTGCCTCCCGAGCCCGTGTTCCAGGACCGCAAAACACGCAATATCGTGCGCGAGTTCATCAACCTGCGATACCGCCTGTTGCCCTATATCTACACGCTGGCGTTCGAGAACTCGACCTCTGGCATGCCGCTGATGCGGCCTTTGTTCTTCGATGACCAGGACGACCTTTCGCTGATTGACAACAAGGATGCCTACCTCTGGGGCGACGCATTCCTCGTCGCGCCGGTTACCGATGCGGGTATTGCCTCTGTCGACGTAAGCCTGCCGGCGGGCACGTGGTTCGATTACTGGAACGGCCACCGTTACGAAGGCGGCACCACGGCCTCGATTCCGGTTGACCTCGAAACGATTCCGGTGCTGGTCCGGGCTGGCTCATTCGTACCGATGATCGATGACATTGAGACGACGGACGACTACTCGAGCGAAAACCTGACACTGCACTATTACGCCGACGAGTCTGTGCGCAGCGCCACAGGACAGATGTACGAAGACGATGGCGTCAGTCGCCTGAGTCTAGAGCAAGGGCGCTACGAGCTGCTGAAATTCCGCGCTCGGCAGGAAGGCGAGTCGCTGACGATCGAACTCGAGCGCAGCGGTGGCGATTACGACGGCCGGCCTGACGTGCGTGATATGGAAATCGTCATCCATAACTGGACGGCCCCGGTCAGGACAGCGCGCTTCGATGGCCGCACTATCCGCGTGTCCCAGCAGCGCGACAATACCCTGACGGCGCGTGTCGACTGGGACCACTCGGACGCGACATTCGAAATCAACCGTGCCGAGCCGGCCGGCAAACCGGTCGTCTACCAGGTGATGACACGCCTGTTCGGCAATGACAACACGACCAACAAACCGTGGGGGACGATCGAGGAAAACGGCGTCGGCAAGTTTGCCGACTTTACTGACGAGGCGCTCGAGGGCATTCGCGAACTCGGTACGACGCACATCTGGTACACGGGCGTACCGCACCACGCTGTCATTCGTGATTACACGGAGTACGGCATCAGCAATGATGACCCGGACGTGGTCAAGGGTCGCGCCGGCTCGCCCTACGCGGTAAAGGACTATTACAACGTCGACCCGGACCTGGCGACGGACCCTGCCCGCCGGCTCGAGGAATTCGAGGAGCTGATTACCCGCACGCACGCGCACGGCATGAAAGTCATCATCGATATCGTGCCGAACCACGTGGCGCGCAATTACGAGTCTGTCTCGCGCCCCGACGGCGTCGAGGATTTCGGCGCCAATGACGACACCTCTGTCGAGTGGGCGCGCGACAACAATTTCTATTACGTCGTCGGTGAGGAATTCCGAGTACCCGAGTTCCCCGATTACTACGAACCGCTCGGCGGTGAGGAACACCCCCGCAGCGATGGCGAGTTCGAAGAATCGCCCGCCAGGTGGACCGGCAACGGCGCACGTGCGGCTCAGCCGAAGCACGATGACTGGTACGAAACCGTCAAGATCAACCACGGGGTGCGCCCGGACGGCAGCTACGCTTTCGACAGCCTGCCGGAGGAGGCGCGCAACTGGTCGACGGAACGGCATGCCAGGTTCTGGGCAGACAAGGACGTGCCCGACAGCTGGACCAAGTTCCGCGACATCGTGCTGTACTGGACAGCAAAAGGCGTCGACGGCTTTCGCTTCGACATGGCCGAGATGGTACCGGTCGAGTTCTGGAGTTTCCTGAACTCTTCCATAAAGGCTGCCAATCCCGACGCGTTCCTGCTGGCCGAGGTTTATAACCCGGACCTCTACCGGGACTACCTGCAGCTCGGCCGCATGGACTACCTGTACGACAAGGTAGGTCTATACGATTCGTTGAAGCCGGTCATCAGGGGCGAAGCAGGAACCGAGACCATCGCCCCTGTTCATGCGGACGTACTCGACATAGAGGAACGCATGCTGCACTTCCTCGAAAATCACGATGAAGAACGCATAGCGTCGCCGAACTTTGCAGGCGACCCGGCGCTGGGCAAACCCGCGATGGTGGTCTCCGCGCTCATAGGCCGTTCCCCGACGATGATTTATTTCGGCCAGGAGGTTGGAGAGGACGCGCGCGGCAACCCGGGCTTCGACGAGCCAATGCGCAATTCGCTTTATGACTATCACGGCCTTCCTGCCCTGCAACGCTGGGCCAACGATGGTAATTACGACGGTGGCCGCATGACGTCAGACGAGCGCGAACTTCGCGACTTCTACAAGCGGCTGCTCAACCTGAGTACCGGCAACGTGTTTGCCGGTGGTGATTATGCAGCGCTGGATGCAGGCAACTCGAAGGTGTTTGCGTTCGCGCGCTGGACTGGCGACGAGCAAACAGTCGTGGTGTCGAATTTCGACAGTGAAAATGCGCAACAGGCGACGGTCGAGATTCCGCCCGGACTTATCTCCGCCTGGCAACTCGCAGATGGCCGCTATGTACTCGACGATTTGCTGTCGGGGTCAGAGCCCAAGGGCTCTGACCCCGTGCGTCTCATCGTCGACGGCGGCTCGGGCTACATAAACATTGACGTGCAACCGCTCGAGTCGGCCGTGTGGCGTATCGGAGATGCCGACATCGTGCGACACACAAGCTTTGCGTCGCAGTTTGTCGGCGCACGACACATCGATGTCTGGTTGCCGCGCGATTACGCAACGTCGGACAAGGACTACAGAGTCCTTTACTTCCACGATGGGCAAAACCTTTTCAACCCGGAATGGGTGTACTACACGCAGACCGACTGGGACATCGACACGACGCTGCAGGAACTGATCGATGACGGCGAGGCCGACGATACGATCGTTGTCGGCATCTGGAGCACGAGCGACCGCATCAGCGACTACATGCCGCACGAATTCTACGAACTGGCGTCGGACGAGTACCGCAACACCGCCAACCAGTACATGACGACCGAGCCCAATTCGCGTAACTACCTGCGATTCATGGTCGAAGAACTCAAACCCTTCATCGACGCCAACTACCGGACACGACGCGGACGCGACGACACCTTCCTGATGGGTTCCAGCGCCGGTGGCATGATCTCGCTGTATGGCATCATCGAATACCCGGACGTATTCGGCGGCGCTGCCTGTATATCGACGCACTGGCCATCATCGATGATGCGTAACAATCCGCAAGCAAACGAACCCATACTCGAATGGCTGCGCGGATCGATTCCCGCACCGGGTGAGCACAGGATCTACTTCGATTTCGGCACAGCCGAACTCGACAGCGAGTACGAGCCTCACCAACAGGCCGTCGACAACGTCATGCGCGAACTCGGTTACGAAACCGGGCCGCTCTGGCAAACCCGAAAATTCGAGGGCGCCGGCCACAACGAGGGCGCCTGGCAGGAGCGTGCGCACATCCCGCTGAAGTTCCTTCTCGGGCCGGCAGATAACAAGGAATAACAATCATGCTGAAGATGCAGAAAGACCTGAGCTAGTGATTTATCGCCATTCTCGCACTGCCGGCGTCGGCAGTCGGTTTCGCACTGTCGGTGCAGATTTCAGCTCTGAGCTGGATATTGGCCACACAATACAAACTCGAGGTGCATGATATCGGCCTTGTGTGGGCCGCCGGACCGATTGCCGGCATCTTCGGACAGGTGATCATCGGCATCTGGAGCGACAAGGTGTGGCTCTGGAACGGCCGCCGCAGGCCCTTCATCCTTGTCGGCGGCGCCATCGCGGCCATGACCCTGCTCGCCCTGCCGAATATCGATGTCGTCTCGAGCGCGCTCGGTATTGACGGCATTCTCGTCATCGCCCTCATTGTTGTCCTGTCACTCGACTTTGCGATTAACGTCGGCTTCAACCCGACGCGCTCGATCATCGCCGACGTTACGCCCGAAGGCGATTACCGCACCCGCGGGTATGCCTGGATGCAGACCGTGTCCGGCACCTTCGGCGTCATCGCGATGGCCATTGGAGCCATTTGGGACAACTACGTCCTCATTTACGTCGGCATCGTAATCGTGTTCCTGTTCTCGATCATCCCGCCGTTCTTTATCGAGGAACCCAGGACGCTCGAAGTCGAGGACGCGGGGGCGCGCGCGCCGAAGACCTCGTTCACCGAGATACTGATGAACATCCAGCCCCTTTGGGGCTTCCTCGTTTATGACATCTACGCCATGTCGTTGCGTATCCTGGGTATCGAGCACGACCACTGGTATGCGGAAATTGCCTGCGGCGTGCTTACGTTGGTGCTGATCGCCAAAACTCTTCTGGCAAGGGAGGGCAAGAGCGGCGGCAAAGCGGATCACATGGTCGGGTTCCGCCAGGTGCTTGCTGCGCACTCGTTCAGCTGGATCGGCATTCACACGACGCTCGTGTTCCTGCCGGTGTACCTGATCGCGGTATTGACTGAGCTGAGTTCCATCGATGTCGGCCGTGTCGGTTCGATGAGTTTCCTGGTCCTGCAGGCGGTCGGTGCAGCGTTGCCGGTACTCGCGCTCGCACCGCTGGCGGAAAAGATCGGCCGGGTCCGCACGCATGCACTGGCGCTCGCCGTCATGACGGCCGGCTACGTCGCGATGTTCCTGCTCGGAGACACTCCCCTGGCCATCTACATGTTGATGGCCGTGATCGGTGTCGGCTGGGCGTCGATCATCAGCCTGCCCTTCGCAGTCGTTTCACAAAAGGCCGAGGCGAACGAGATGGGGCTCTTCATGGGGCTGTTCAATCTGTCCGTCGTGCTGCCGCAACTTGTTGTCAGCCTCGGCATTGGCCTGGCCGTCAGCCGCGCCGACGACAAGAGCATCATCTTCGCAATCTCTGCTGTTGCGCTCGCATTGTCGGCGATTGCCTGGACGAGAGTTCGTGAAGACTAGGGCGCTTTCACTCCTGGCTGCGGCCGCGCTTGCGGCCTGTGGCACGGACGAGGTGCCGGCGCCGCCAATGTCGGAAACCGTACCGGTCGCCTTCGTCCAGTTATTCGAATGGGCGTGGCCCGATATCGCGCGTGAGTGCGAACAGCGCCTCGGACCGGCCGGTTACACGGCCGTACAGGTATCACCGCCGAATGAACACATCGAAGGCCCGGCGTGGTGGACGCGCTACCAGCCAGTCAGTTACAAGATCGAGAGTCGCGGCGGCACCCGCGAAGAGTTTGCTGACATGGTCATGCGCTGCAATGCCGCCGGTGTCGGCATCTACGCCGATGCTGTCATCAATCATATGGCCGGGTTTCCTGAAGGCACCGGTGTCGCCGGGTCGCCCTTCAGCGAGTATGACTACCCGGCCGTTCCCTACGCCTACGATGACTTCCATCATTGCGGCTTTAACGAAAACGACAGGATATCGGACTATGGCAATCTCGAAGAAGCCCAGACCTGCCAGCTCGGCACACTCGATGACCTCGATACAGGCAAGCCCGAAGTACAGGCCAGGATCGCGGCTTACCTCGATGACCTGCTGAGCCTCGGTGTCGCCGGTTTCCGCATCGACGCTGCGAAGCACATCCATCACGACGAACTGCATGCGATCCTGCAACAGGTCGACGGCGATCCATTTGTCTACCAGGAAGTCATCGACCGCGGTGGCGAAGCCATCAACGCCAGGAACTATGTTCGCGACGGGCGTGTCACGGAATTCAAATATGCCGCTGTCATTCTCGATGCCTTTGAGAAGGGTAACCTGGATGTCCTGGAGCAATTCTGGCTGCAACCCGGATGGCTTTCGGGTAACGAGGCCGTGGTCTTTGTCGATAACCACGATATCCAGCGTGGCCACGCGTTCGGCGACGAGGTGGTCAATTACAAGGACGGCAGGCGCTACGAACTTGCAGTGGCATTCATGCTTGCACATCCCTACGGCTATCCGCTCGTCATGTCGAGTTACGCTTTCGAGACCGACCAGGACGGGCCGCCGGCCATTTCGCCGCATGATGAGGGTGGCTGTGGGCAGGCATGGGTTTGCGAGCACCGCCGCGAACTGACCATTGCGATGCTGAAGTTCCGCGAGGCGACGCTCGATGCAACGGATTTCTCGTGGTCTGTCATCGACGATAGCGTGCTGAGCATTGGTCGCGGTGACCGGGGGCACGCGCTGATCAACACGGCGGAAGAACCGGTCGATGTCGTGACGCAAACAATGATGATTCCCGGTGACTACGTTGAGCTGGTTTCGGGCCGCGAGGTCCAGGTTGGTGAACACGGCATGCTGCGCATGACGATTGAGCCGCTCGGCGTCATCGCTATTCTCCGGAAAAAAGAATGAGTGTCGTCACAGCGTCGCGACTGGCCTATGGTTGCATGCGCATCGCAAATGACCGGGACAAGGGCAAACGCGCGATCCTGGCGGCAGTCGATGCCGGCTACACGCTGTTCGACCACGCCGACATCTATGGTGGCGGCCAATGCGAACAACTCTTTGGTGAAGTCCTGCGCGAGTCCCCGGGGCTGCGTGACAGGATCCTGATCCAGGGCAAATGCGGCATCAGGCTGGCAGGCGATGGCGCGCCACAGCGCTACGACTTCTCGCGTGATCACCTCGTTTCCAGTGTCGAAGGCATTTTGCAGCGGCTGGGCACCGAGCGCCTCGATTACCTGTTACTGCATCGCCCCGATTACCTGATGAATGCCGAAGAGGTTGCAGAAGTCTTCGCTTCACTCGAGTCGTCGGGGAAAGTGGCGCAATTCGGTGTCAGCAATTTCTCGGCAACGCAATTCGCACTGCTGCAGTCCGCGTGCGACAAGCCACTCGTTGCCAACCAGGTCGAGATCAACCTGCACAACGTCGATGCGCTCCACAATGGCGTGCTCGACCAGTGCCAGCGCCTTGGCGTTACGCCGCAGGCATGGTGCCCGCTGGCCGTCGTCGCCTACGAGGCATGGGGCAACACGTTCAGCAACGACGACGAGGCGCGAATCAGGCAGGAGCTGGACCGGCAGTCACAGGTGTACGGCGTCGAACCGTGGATTGTCGTGCTGGCCTGGCTGCTGAAACACCCGGCCGGAATATCGCCCATCATCGGCTCGACGACGCCCGAACGCATCGCGGCTGCGAATGAGGCGCTCGACGTGAACTACAGTCGCGAAGACTGGTACCGTTTGCTCGAGGCGAGAAACGGCGAGTCAGTGCCGTAACGCGGCCAGCTGCTCCTGGTGCGACGGGAAGTTCATTGCACAGCCTTTGCGGAATCTCGCAATGTCCTCGAGATCATACTTGTGGGCCAACTCATTTCCGGGGCGCACCTGGTCATCTGTCGGGTAGATCCCTTTACCGGCCAAAAGGCAATTCCAGGAAACGTTGGGAAAGTACGCGTCCAGGTTCTGTCGCTCAAGTTCGTCGGTGATGTTCTTGCCCTGGATCCAGGAAGTCAGGATCTCGCGCAATGACCTGGAGATCTTCTCGTTTGTTCCGCAGTCTCGCCAGTAATCAGTATCCGTACGGCTGCTGATGCGATAGTGACACACGATGTAGTCGCGCACAGCGTCAAAGCGCCGGCTGATACGTTCGTTGAAGTCGTCACGATATTGATCCGTCAGGTTGCCCTTGTTGGCCGCTTCGATGAACCTGGCGACCGTTTCCTGCACCATGTCAAGCGCCGTGGCCTCAAGGGGTTCGATGAAGCCCTGTGACAGGCCCACTGCGAGGCAGTTCTTGTGCCAATGCTCCCGAACTCGCCCTACTTTAAAATTGAGATGGCGAGCTTCGACATCCGAATCTACCAGGCCAAGATGCTCTCGGAGTTCCATCTCGGCATCGTCGTCGTCGACATACTTCGAGCTGTAAACGTAGCCGTTGCCGAAGCGTGAGGTCAGTGGAATCTTCCACGCCCAGCCGTACTTGAGCGCCGTCGAGATCGTCTGCGGCTCCGGGTTCTCGTCCGGTTCGGTCGGGAACACGACGGCCGAATCGTTGAACAGCATTTCTTCGCAGCTCTCGAACGGTACGCCAAGCGCTTCCTGCAGCAAGCGGCTGCGAAAACCGGTCGAGTCGACATAAAAATCGGCCTTGATCGTATCCTCGGTATCGGTTTGCAGGTAGTCGATATAGCCATCGTCGCGCATAACGACATCCGTTACTGTCGCCTCGCGATACTTCACGCCGCGCTTCTCGGCCCATTCGCGCAGGAATACACC
>JARRLQ010000015.1:0-56454 GCA_037386905.1 Woeseiaceae bacterium | reverse complement strand
CGAGAACATCGGGCAGGTCGTCGTCGCCGTACGTCGTCACAATCTGGAACGGGCCGAACAGCTCGGTCGTCAACAGCTCGAAGTGTTCGCCACGCAACGCGTCGAGTGGCACCTTGATTGCAGTAGGCTCGTAAGCGCCGTAGCAATCGGGGATGCTGTGCCCTTCGAGCGGCTTGCCGCCGAACATCAACTCCGCGCCCGGGACGGCCAGGCAGGCGTCGATGTGCGCCTGGATGTCGTCGTTGCTCCAGGTCAGTACCGGGCCGTTGGTCAGGTTGTCGAGCTTGCGGCGGGCGGCGAGCGGGCCGAGCTTCGGCAGAACCGCATCGGCCCAGTTGTCGTGGGCGAACAGGATGCTCTGTGCAGAGCACTTCTGTCCGGCCGCGTTGTAGGCATCTTCGTCGGACTGCCAGGCAATGTAGTCCACCCAGTCCGGGTCGAAGTCGGGACCCAGCACCGTATCGTGTCTTTTGCCTCTTCAATCAGGCGACCCATCGTGCGGCCGCCGCAGTGGATGAAGTCGAGATCGTTGGGGTTCAGCCCGCAGTGAAGCAGGAAGCGAACGAATTGTTCGATGACGATGTCGACCGTCGTAGCGGATTTCAGCAGCGGGCGGTTGCCCATGAACAGGGCGCCCATCACCTGCAGCGCCGGGATCTCGAGCGGGAAATTGAACGGCGCAACGATAACGACCGGGCCGTATGGCCAGCGATATCCGTTCGACTGTTGCCCGGTACGGTCGCCCGGGTTCGAAAAACCGCGCGCCAGGAAGCGCACGCCGTCGCCAGCGAAGTTCTGCAGGAAGGTCCGTGTAACGATGACCTCGGCCCTGCACTGGTTCCAGCTCTTCGGCATGACACGCTGGATGAGCCTGGTAAAGAAGTCCTCGACCTCTGGTTCGGCCAGTAACGCCGACGCTTTTGCACACACGCGACCGAGATCGACATAACGCTCGACGTTCTTGAGTGGGTTGTGCAGCCCCGTTTTCGGGCAGCTGCGCAGCCCGGCGACAAACGGTGCGACGTCCTGAGTGTCGGGCATCTCGATAAACGGCTCGCCGTTCAGCGGGTCGGGTACGGTCAGCGTTTTGGCGTCAGAGACCCACTGGCCGCCGACGAGGTTTTGCGCCTTCGCGGGCGAGCTGCCCGTCATCCCGTCAAACGGGTCTACAGTGGCGAACGAAGAAACGAGTTTGTTCATGAATGGTCCTCCAACATGTGACGGGGATTCTAGCCCAGCGCGCCCGGGCCCTGTAGAGTGGCATCGTTATGCGTATGTTTCTATACGGATTTGTGGCAATCGCGCCGCTGTTGGGCAGCATGGATGCGAACGCCGATATTTACAAATGCGCGGATCCCGAGGGAGGCATTGTCTACCAGGAGACGCCGTGCCCGGAGCCCAGAGCAGAGGAATCCGAGGCGCCCGCCGAGATGGCAGGGGCAGCCGGCGACGCTGCGCCGGCAGAGCAGCATCAGCGACGCAGGCTGGAGCGTGGTGAGAGCCTCGAGGACGAAGTCGCCTCGATCGAGGAAGATAACCAGAGGCGCGCTGAGGTCGAAGCGTGCAAGCAGCAGTATCGCGATGCGATCGATGCCATCGATCTCGAGATCAGCAACAGCTATTCGCCCGAGCAAAAAGAATACTACCTGGAGCGCCTCAAGGCGCTCACCGAGCAGATGAGTGCCTGTTAAAAGTTTCTGCCGGACCGTCTCCCCAAACGAAAAAGCGCGCCCGGGGGCGCGCTTTTCCTGATTCTGCAGATCTGAGCCTAGACCGGGACAACTTCCTCGGCCTGGGGTCCTTTCTGGCCATCGGTAACTTTGAATTCTACCTTCTGGCCTTCAGAGAGCGTTTTAAAACCTTCTGCGACGATCGCGCTGAAATGCACGAATACGTCCGGACCGTCTTCCTGCTCGATAAAGCCGAATCCCTTCGAATCATTGAACCACTTTACGGTTCCTGTAACTTTCGACATCAGAGTCTCCTGACAAACATAGTTCAAGTATTGCCCCCCACGGGCACATGTGCTGAAAGTGCTGCTAATACTTATGAGAAACAGGACGACCTAGGACTAGGAACATCGGCACGAAAAACATAAATAGTTGGCGTACATTCAAGCTGCACGCAGTATATATACCGAGCTTCGACTTATTCAAGCTTAATGGCTCGTAACATAAGGTGTGGTGTGTTGGGTAAAACCAATAAATTACAATCACTTATGCTCATCCTCGTGGTGCTTTCGGGGTGCGCGACCACGCCCGATACGGGCCCGCCCAGCGCAATGCCGACACTAAATGCGGAGGCGCTGGCAGTCTGCACCCCGCTCTTGACCACCGACTTCGCGTTCTCGTCGCAGGCCGACGGCGACAGCGATATTTACCTGTACCAGGCACGCACAGCGTCAATCGTCAAACTTACCGATACCGAGACACAGGAGCACTGGGCGACCTGGTCCCGGGACGGCCGCATGCTGGCGTTCCAGTCCCTGCGCGACGGCAATCGCGAGATCTACGTCAAGGTGTTGCCTGATGGCGAGCCGGTCAACCTGTCGCAAAACGAGGAACAGGATCTCGTTCCCACATGGTCGCCAAACAACAACTACATCGTCTATTACTCATCTCGCAGCGTGCCATGGGGAGGCGAAGGCGCTATCGGCGGACATCTGTACGTCATGCGCGTGCAGGGCTCGGTTGTCGGCCGCATACAGACCGACGCGTTTTTTTCGCCGTCGATGATTGCCTGGTCGCCGGATTCGAGATTCCTGTTCTACGCGCGATTCGGCAAAGGGAAGCAGGGTATCTACTCACTCGACCTGCAGTCGGGCCAGGAGACTGCCCTGCTGGCACTCGAGAACATGTTCCCGGGAGTTGCGTCTACAAACCCGGCTGCAGGCACGGTCGATTATTACGTCGAGCAGGATGGTCATGTGAACATCTACCAGCTATCCCTGGACGATGGCTTCAGCCGCAAACTGACACCTGACGAAGGCCGTCACTACTACGCGAACTGGTCTCCTGACCGCAGCGCCCTGCTCGTCACTTCTGCGCAGGATGCCGAAGGACAGCTCTACGACATTCGCTGTATTGCCGCCGACGGCTCCTACGATGTGCCGGTTATCAACGACGCAAGCGACGCGCGCAGCGCCGTTTGGCGTCCCGGGGATTACTAGTTGCCGGCGCAGGTTCGTTTCGCGGAGTCCGATGATCTCAACCGCCTGGTCGAGATCTACAATCACTATGTTGTCGAAACACACGTTACGTTCGATACGGAGCCATTCGCGGTCGCACAGCGCATCCAGTGGTTCAACCAGTTCGCGCGGGAAGGGCGCTACCGGCTGCTGGTCGCCGAAGAAGGGGAAAAGATTCTCGGCTACGCTTCGAGCACACTGTTCAAGCCTCGAGCGGCCTATAACACCTCGGTCGAAACAACGGTCTACCTCGACCCGAAGCACACCGGCCAGGGCGTTGGATCGCAGCTCTACGGGGAGCTGCTCGAGCAGCTCGTTGCCGAGGAGTCGGCGCACCGCGCCTATGGTGGCGTGGCCCTGCCCAACGACGCGTCGGTGGCGTTACATCAACGGCTTGGATTCAAGCACGTGGGCTCTTACCATGAAGTGGGCTTCAAGTTCGACAGGTTCTGGGATGTGAACTGGTTCGAGAAGGATTTATCGGGGCGATGACTCAAGTTGCACAGCTGAGCAAAGACGAACTCGAGAAAGGGCTCGACGACATCCTGCAATCGCCGAGGAACGCCGGCTCACTCGAGCTCATCGTGCGACGCCCGGCCGTCGACGAGCGCGAAGTGCTGGCTGCCGGACACCTCGACACCGGGCAGGGGCTCGTCGGTGACAGCTGGCTCGAGCGCGGCAGCCGGCACACGGCCGATGGAACAGCGGACCCGGAAATGCAGCTCAACATCATGAACTCGAGGGTCGTTGCACTGGTCGCCGTGGACCCGGATCGTCGCGCCCTCGCCGGCGACCAGCTGTATCTCGACATGGACCTTAGCTACGACAACCTGCCGCCCGGCACGCAGCTGGAGCTCGGCGATGCCATTATCGAGGTGACCGAACCACCGCACACGGGCTGCAAGAAGTTCGCAGCGCGTTTTGGCAAGGATGCGATGGTGTTCGTCAATTCCGGAATGGGCAAGACATTGAACTTCCGTGGCATCAATGCGAAGGTGATCAGGTCCGGCGACATCAAACAGGGAGACGTCGCCAGGAAAGTCACGGCTTGACGACAACAAAAAACAGGGGAAGCCGATGTACAGGTATCTGTGGATAGCGCTCGTGCTGGGCGGGTGCGCCGCTACAGGTTATGAAGCTGAAGACGACGAAACGGCATTTCACAAGGCCGCTGTTTCCTGGGTAGGCGCACCCATCGAGGAAATGCTGACGCGCTGGGGCAAGCCTACGAATCTGCATGTCGAAGCATCGGAGCAGCGCGACGGGCTCGCGCGCTGGCGCACGACAAACAACACGTCCGGCCACTCGGCTGGCGCGAGCGCCGGGACACGTTTCTACACCTGTATTGCCGAGGCGCGCTATGACATGTCCGGCGTCATTACCAAGGTCGACACCGTGTCATCGAACTGCGACAAGGTTTTCGACGCCGACCACCTGGCACACCTTACGCGCTAGTTAGTCCGCCGTTGCCAAGCCGCTACCGTGTCAAGGCTTTGTCATGACGACGGCAAACTCGGCGCCTTCAGGATCGTAAGGGCTGCCTGATACGTCACCATACAATTCGTCCACGCGAAGTCCGGCATCGTGGACCTCGCGCTCGAGCGACTCGGGCGAGAAGTACTGCAGCCAGTTGTATATTTCCCGCAGCCGCGTCTCCTCCACGATCGTGTACTTGTCGAGACCGACTTTTTCATCGTCGTACCTGAAACTCGCAACCAGTCCGAAGTAAGGATGCGGTGACCAGAAACCGTTGAGCTGGTTCTTCTCGCAGGTAACTCCTTCCTGCTTATCGGCAAATGACTGCATTGAGTAGACGTCCAGGACGATGCGGCCATGCTCCGACAGGAGCTCACCGAACTTCGCGAGCATCGTGCCGCGCTGCGCCGGCGACAAAGCGCAGAAATCGCACATGATCATGGTCACGAGGTCGAAGGAGCGCGCAGGCTGAAAGTCGAGGTAGTCAGCCTCTACGTAGGTAACCGCGAGGTCTTCCCGCAGGGCATGTGCCTTTGCATACTCGATCGAACGCGAGGAAAAGTCGACGCCGAACACGGTCGCGCCAAGACACGCAAAGCGCGAGGTGTACAAACCGGGGCCGCAGCCAAAGTCGATAATACGACTGTCCCCGGTCAGCCCGAAATGGTCGGTCATCCAGCGCACCGAGCCATCGATGAAGTCCGTACGCCGGGAAGATACGTCGATCTCTCCATCCAGGTGAAAGGCGAGCATCTGCGCGGACGTATGCTCGTCTGTCCAGAGTTCGCTGGCCGTATAGACCGAAAACGGGCGAGGCTTGCTGCTTGCAGATTCGAGAAGCGAATATAGCGATGCTGGTTCCACAGCGTTCATTCTACCGCGGATCACCGGCGAGGCCGGATTCGAGAGGGGCGACTTTCGATATCTACGCGAGTACCGTTGAGCAATGGCAATACGCTTCTCGTTCCGCGACGACCCGGCAGTGCCGCGCTTCGATGCCCCGCAACACTTCACCGTAATGGATGCCAAATGCGGATTTTGCGGTGAAATGAGCGAGGCGATCTTCCCGGCTTTACTTGGCGCTCGATTTCACGAGCTGCCGCCAGCACTGCAGGAACTGCACCGTGGAGAGCGCGGCACTATCGAAGTAACACGGGAAGGTGAAGCCTGGACGCGAGCGCTTGGCGGCAGAAGGTTTCGCAGCCACCTGTCACTCGGCACCGGCCGCGACGCAGGGCTGATGTGCGAACGATTCGGGATTATCACCGTTGTAATGGAGATCGGCCTGGAAGACGGACGGCTCTGGTTCGTGCCGCGCCGCTGGAGAATGGGAAGGCTTCCGCTGCCGAATGCGCTGCTGCCCAAAGGAGACTCGTTCGAATGCGTTCGCGACGCGTCGTTTGCATTCAACGTGCGCATTGAAGCGCCGTTGCTCGGATTGATTGCCGCCTACGAGGGCACCCTTCGGCCGTCAGAATCGGCCTGACTATGTTGCTCCGAGTTGTTCCTCTATCGATTTCGTCTGGTCCGTGACAATGTCACCAGTGTGCCTGGTTGAAACGGTCTCTATCAGCGTGATCCAGCACTCTTCTTCGGCAACCGGGTTGTGCATCGTCCCCCTGGGAACAACGTGGAAGTCGCCTTCACCGAGCACAACCCGATCATTTTCGTATTCGATGACCAACTCACCCTTGAGAACGTAGAACAGCTCGTCCTCGTTATCGTGTTTGTGCCACGTCAACGAACCCTTCAGTTTGGCGACTTTCACATACTGATCGTTGACCTGGCCGACGACACGCGGCGACCAGTATTCGTCAACACGGTCGAGTTCGTCGAAAAGATTCACTGTATTCATTGCAGATACCGCCCTTGAAATGTGTCACAGAGCTCCACGTCGACCCCGGGAATCGCACGTACCTCGTCACCGAACTCCAGCAACCCTGCGCCGGGCGCATGAAGCAGGGGCCACTCCGGCAGCCCCTCATCGTTGGGATTTCCAGTCCGGGCAAAGTTGATCCAGTAGCTTTGCATCAGCGCACTGAGCCTGTCGTCGTGCTCCGTCGTTGCCATGTAGCTGTCGTGAGTGCCGAAGATATATGGGTACTCCGCACCGTGATAAGCGCCGACTTCGGCGCCGCCGCCGTCCTGCCGCACCCGTGTGAAGTAGTACATCCAGGCGTCGGCGCCGGCCGAGTTTCTCGTGGCGGCGACCATCTGCGAGGGGCACACATAATGCTTGGCGGTCGCGTTCCTGTCCCGGTACTCGTCGGCATTGGCGCCAATGATCATTGCAAGGTCAGCGTTGCGGCCTGCGCGAATGCTGTCCCAGGTTGATTCCACGATGAGCTGGCCATCGATCGCGGGCGAGTGGTAGTGGTGTTCGAAGTTTTCGGTGTAAACGCGCAGCACTTCATCGGCCGGGACCGAGCGCAGCTCGGTTATCGATCCAGCCTCCAGCAACTCACCAAGCCCCTCGCCACGATGCATCTCATCGTCCAGCGATGGCATCGACAGACCATAGCCGGCCGTGCTCTGCAAAATGCCGCGATGCATCAGGCCTTGCGCCTGCTCGGCAAACATCAGCGCCAGGACATTCTCGGCACCGCTGGACTCGCCGAACACCGTTATACGGTCCGGGTCGCCACCAAACTTCTGGATGTTGTCCTGTACCCATTGCAGCGCGGCCAGGATATCGAGGAGGCCGAAGTTGGCGACGGCGCTTTCACCCGCGAGGTCGGGGTGCGACAGGAACCCGAATGCACCCAGCCGATAGGCAACCGTCACAACGACAACGCCCTGTGGCGCGAGCACGTCGCCGCGGTAATTCGGCTCATACGACCAGCCACTCTTGTTGCTGCCGCCGTGTACCCACACCATCACGGGCAGCTGGGCGTCCGTGTTAAAGGTCGGCGTCCACAGGTTGAGGTACAGGCAGTCCTCACTGACCTCGAGATCGTCGTAGTAATCACCGGATGCCCCGAAGGTCTCGGCCATGGAACGGTACCAGTCGAGGATGCGCATGGTCTGCATGCACGCTGGCGCGAAGGCGGTGGCGCCTCTCTCCGCAAGCCGCGTTCGGAGAGGTTGGGGAGCGCGCCAGCGCAGAGCCCCGACAGGGGGTTCCGCAAACGGAATCCCGAGAAACACGGCGCCGTCATCCACCCGTTTTCCCGTGAGCAGTTCACCGTTGACGACCAGCTGTGGCGAGTTATCGCAGGCGGCAAGTGCGAGCAGTACGAACAGGAGGAAATAGCGCATTGCGGCCTGCTAATTGTGCGCCTTGAGCGACTTGACGAGTGACACGGACATCGCGATGCCGACCACGAGGATTGGCAGCGATACTATCAGCAGTGTCACCTGCAATGTTTTCAGGCCGCCAATGAACAGCAGCGTGATCGGCAGGATGGCCAGCGCGAATGCCCAGAACACGCGGTGCCAGCGTGCCGGATCATCGCCCGCCTTGAGGTGCAAAGTGGCGCTCGACGCCAGCGAATACGACGCCGAGTCGTAGGTCGTCGCAGCAAAAACGATCGAGACGATGGCGAAGGCGCCAATGACCAGGGGTGCTAACGGCAAGGTTTCGAGGGTCGCGACGATAGCAGCGTTGCCGCTGACCGAATTCATGACGTGGACAAAGTCGAGCTGGTTGTCGAGCTGCAGGAACAGTGCGTAGTTACCGATGATCATGTAGAAGATCCAGCTGCCGAGCGAGCCGAACAGCAGCATGCCGGAGACAACCTGGCGAATTGTGCGGCCTCGGGAGATGCGCGTGATGAACAGGCCGACGTATGGCGCGAAGGCGATCCACCATGCCCAGTAGAAGATCGTCCAGTTCTCGACGAAGCCCGAGCTCGTGAACGGGTCAGTCCAGAAACTCATGCGCAGGAAGTTCTGCGTCATCATGCCGACGCCGTTCAGACTGGTCTTGAGGAGGAACACGGTCGGGCCGACGGTGAGGATGAACAACAACAGGCCGAGCGCAAGGTACATGTTGATGTCGCTGAGCCGCTTGATGCCGCGCTTCAGGCCGAGCCACACGCTGACTACGAACAGGCTGACACAAACGGCCATCACCGCAACCTCGAGCTCGAAGCTCGTTTGTATGCCGAGCAGCCACGCGAGACAGGCGGCGATCATCGGCGCCGAAAATCCGAGCCCTGTCGAAGCGCCTCCAATCAGGGCAATCATGAACAGGAAATCGATGAAGCGGGCTATGACGCCGTGCTCGTTGTTGCGCAGGAACCAGTTGCAGCTCATGCTGAAACGCAGGGTGTCCTTCTTGCCCACGTAGTAAGGATAGGCAATGGCGATAGCCGGCAGGCAGTAAAACGCCCATGCTGTGAAACCCCAGTGAAACAGGCCATAGGTCGATGCCCACTCGGCCGCCTCGGCGCTGCGCGACTCCGCAGCGAACGGCGGCGACTCGTAATAGAAGGCCCACTCCGTGGCACACCAGTACATCAGCCCGGCGCCGACGCCGGCACAGAACAGCATGGCCACCCAACTCAGCGTCGCGAACTCGGGCTCGGTGTCGGCGTCACCAAGCCGGACATTGCCGAAACGGCTTGCCGCCAACCAGACGAGGAACGAAATCGCGGCAACGCTTGCCAGCAGGTAGAAGATGCCGAATTCGATTGCGATGTAGTCATACAGCGATTGCAACATCGCCTGGGCGTCGTCGGCTGACAAAAGCAGGAATAAGACAGCGACGATGATGATCGCGGCGCATGTGCCAAAACTCGGCCAGTCGATCCTGCTTTGTTCCATATGCCGCCCGATTATTCGCTTCGACCGGCGCAGTTTGACAGAATGCGCCCGTGACTACCAAGCCGCTCCAAAGCATCGCCCGGATGCCGAAAAAACATCGCGGGGCTGCTCACCTGGTCGACCAGGTCGATGTGCAGCAACTGATTGCGGCGCAGTCGTTTCGCGATGCCGTTGGTGCCGGATTGATCGTCATCATCCTGTTCAGTGTGCTGCTGGCAATGTTGTCGACCTTGATTGGCAAAGCAATACCGTTACTGACGATCCTTCTCGGCGTGCTGATCGGGCTTGTCATTCGCCGCGCAGGCAAGGGGCTCGGCTGGCGCTTTCCGGCGCTTGCCGTGTTGTTGACGCTACTGGGGTCGGCTGTCAGTACGGTTGTCGTTGGCGCAGCATTCTCGGCAGAGGACCTCGGCGTTTCGACGTTTGATGTCCTGCGCGGCGTGACGACGATGACTTGGCCGGTATTTCTTGCCGAAAAAGTCTGGGCAACGGACGTCATTTATGCGCTGTTCGGCGCAGCGGTTGCTTCCTATTATGCAAACCGGCGGCTTTCCCGAAGTGAGTACAGCGCATTACGCAGGTGGCGGGAGGGGCAGCATGCCGGACAGGATTGAGCTCCGCGGCGCGTCATAGCGCAACCGGGGTATGTGGCGATGAAAACGAAGCAGCGTCAGACAGGCATCAACAACGCTTCCGCTTCGACCGCTTTGCCTGACAGCGATGCGAGCTGGCGTTTGACGAGGATTTCGAGCTCGCTGGCGGCGTCGGCAATGCCGAGGAAAAAAGGTGGCCTGCGGCGCAACAAGGTCCAGTCACCGGATTCGATGACGCGCACGAGGTGCGCAATGTTGTGGGCAATGGCGTCGATGTACGGGTTCTGGCCGTCGTACAGGACCTCGATATAGCGATACACGCGGTTGAACTTGCGGTGCAGACGGTCGCGCATCACCTGCTGGTAGAACACCGGTGTTTTCTGCAACAGGTCGAGTCCTGACCGGTAGCGCATGATGTACTCACCGGGCTTGGCGTTCTCGACGGCGACGCCGCCCACGACAAATTCCTGGTACAGGCGGTCGCGGCATTTCTCGAGATAGCAGCGGTCTGCCATCTGCGCCAGGAGGTCTGCGGTACCGATCAGGTGGCCGCAGATGATGTCACGCGGGTCGTCGAGCTCGATCATGTCCAGGTCGAGTTCATAGCCCGTGAAATGCACGATCATGCTGCTGACGGCGACGTCCTTGGCCATGCCATGCTCGGGCAGGTAACGGCGCAGGAAATCGGCGCTTCGTGATACATGGTAGAGCGTGAATTCGGCGCCATTCGAAAATTCTGCGTCGCGTTCTTCGTGCCGAATGTAGCCGGCGTCGTGAAACAGCGCCGTGATAATGGCCATCTGCGCACGGTGCGCCCCGAGTCGGTCCTTGGGCTCGACGCTGCGTTCATACCCGGCGATAAGACGCGCCACGGCAAGCGTCATGTCCAGCGAGTGCTGCAAATCATGGTAGGTCGTGTCGCATCCCTTGTAGCCGGGATAGCGGCCAGTGAACAGGCGTTCGAAGTCGTAAAAAGCCAGCCAGAGCTTGTCGAACGATGCGCCGGGGAAAGTGTCGCTGTAATGCTCGTAGACTGCGTTGCGAACCGACACGGGGTCGCTCACCTGCACAGTGTTCGTGACGTCGTAATCGTTCCGTCGATCCTGGGACATGATGCGCTTCTTCTGGGCGGGAGCGCCAGGCCCATGATCCGTCATCGGCACTCTCCACGCGTCATTATTATTTGCCCAGATGATACACGTCGGATGCGCTGCGATCTGCTCAAAATCCTGAAATATGTCATGTACTTGCTGTCGATCACAGGCGTCGGAAAACTTGTCAGTTTTCAAATTCCGCGACGACGGGCGCGTGATCGGAGGGCCGTTCCCAGGCACGCGGCTCCTTGTCCACGTAACTGGCTGCGCAGCGCTCGGTCATGGCGTCGCTGGTCAGGATCAGGTCGATCCTGAGGCCCGCGTTACGGCGAAATCCGGCAGCCCTGTAGTCCCACCAGCTGAATGTCTTTTCAGGTTGCTCGAACTTGCGAAACACGTCGGTCAGTCCGAGGTCAATGAGCTTGCCGAGCGCCTCGCGTTCCTTCGGGCTGCAGAGAATCGCGTCACCCCATTTTTCGGCGTCGTAAACATCCTCGTCGGCCGGTGCGATGTTGAAATCGCCAAGCACGACCAGGTTGTTGTGGCGCGTTAGCTCGTCTTCGAGAAAATCACGCAGGGTGGCAAGCCATCGCAACTTGTAGTCGTATTTCTCGGAACCGACTTCGGAGCCGTTCGGGATATAGAGATTGACGACGCGCACGCCATCGATCGTCGTCGCCAGCACGCGGCGCTGCGGATCGTCCAACCCGGGAAGCTCGAACACGGCGTCCTCGGCCTCGGCACGGCTGACAATCGCCACGCCGTTGTAGGTCTTCTGGCCGTTGGCGACAGACCTGTAACCGAGTTCGGCCAGCGACTCGGCCGGGAATTTCTCGGTGACCTGCTTAATTTCCTGCAATACGAGGACGTCAGGTTTGTTCGCGTCGAGCCACTCGACGACATGCGGCTGGCGCACGTTCATAGAGTTGACGTTCCAGGTTGCGATCTTCATTAACGGAGGATTCCGCTCTGACGAAGCAGCGCCTCTATGTTGGGCTTGCGGCCTCGAAACGCAACGTAGGCGTCCATGATGTCGCAGCTGCCACCTACCTCGAGAATTTCGCTGCGGAAGCGTTGCGCCGTGCCTGCGTCGAAGATTCCGGCCTCTTCGAACGCTTCGTAGGCATCCGCGGCCAGGACCTCGGCCCACTTGTAGCTGTAGTAGCCGGCCGCATAGCCGCCAGCAAAGATATGCGAAAAGCTGTGTGGCTGGCGGTTGTACGCGGGGCTTTCGAGCAGGGCGACTTCGTCACGAACCTCGTCGAGCACCTGCAGCGCAAAGCCGCTGCTGCCCGGTTCGTACTCGGTGTGCAGGCGAAAGTCGAAAAGTGCGAACTCGATTTGCCGCAGCATCGCCATCGCCGCACCCGCATGTCGGCTGTCGTCGAGGCGATCAAACAGCTCACGAGGCAGCGGTTCACCGGTTTCGATGTGCGACGAGCAGCGCCCCAGCACCTCGAAGTTCCAGGCGAAGTTCTCCATGAACTGGCTGGGTAACTCGACGGCATCCCAGGGCACGCCATTGATGCCGGCGATGCTCGGATAGTCGATACGCGTCAACAGGTGATGCAGCATGTGGCCGAACTCGTGGAACAGGGTGACGACGTCCTCGTGCGACAGCAATGACGGATGACTGGCGTCCGGCGGCGGGAAGTTGCAGACGAGATAGCCGACGGGCAATGTCGCGTGCCCGTCGAGATTCTTGCGAACGATGCATTCGTCGATCCAGGCGCCACTGCGCTTGCCGCTGCGCGCGAACAGGTCGGTGTAAAACCCTCCGATCAGTGCGCCACCTTCGTTCTGCACCGAGAAATAACGGACGTCGTCGTGCCAGGTTGTCACGTTCTCCTGCTGCTGGAGCGTGATGCCATAGAGCCGCTCCGCAAGGTCGAAGAGGCCGTTGACAACTTTCTCGACCGGGAAATACTGCCGTAGCACGTCAACCGAGATCGAGTATTTCTCCTGCTTCAGCTTCTCCAGCCAATAGGGGGCGTCCCAGGGCTCGAGCCGCATGCCGGCGAATTCGCTGAGCTCGGCCAGTTCCTGCCTGGCGGCGTCGCGGGAGTGTGTCGCGAGTTCACGCAGGAAGGAAATTACCTCGTCCGTCGATGCGGCCATCTTGGTTGCCAGCGAATACTCGGCATAATTTCCAAAGCCGACCAGGCGCGCCGCTTCGAAGCGCAGTGCGAGAATCGTCTCTATGTTGTCGCTGTTGTCCCAATCGGCGTTGTCCCCCTTGTCGGACGCGCGCGTCACCCACGCCTTGTAGAAGCTTTCGCGCAGGCTGCGGTTATCCGCGTGGCGCATAACGGCATCATAAGTCGGGTAATCGAGCGTCAGCAGCCACCCCTGGCGGTCGCGCTTGCGCGCCTCGGCAGCCGCACGTGCGATGGCCTGCGGCGATATGCCCGCGAGTTTCGACTCGTCGGCAACGGTCAGGGTCCAGGCGTCCTCGCTGTCCTGGACGTTGTGCGCAAACGCGGCCTGGGTTGCCGCGAGTTGCTGCATGATCTCCTTGAAGCGCGCCTTTTCGTCCTCAGGCAGATCGACGCCCGCGAGCCGGAAGTCGCGCAGCGCCTGGTCGACAACACTCTTTCGGGCCGCGCTCGACTCGTCGGGCAGCTGGCTTGCGACGGTGGCGTAAGCGCGCTGCAGGCGGGAGTTTTGTGATAATTCGGTGCCGTGCTCGGTCAGTATGGGCAGCGCAGCGTTGTATGCTTCGCGCCACTCCTGCGATTCGAGAACCCCGTTGAGGTGACTGACGGGCGACCAGACGCGCGCCAACTCGTGCTCCATCTCCTCGAGTGGTGCGACCAGTGTGTCGAAATCGGGCTCGGGGTTGCTGTCCAGCAGCGCCTCAAGATTTTGCCGGTGCGCTGCGATAAGCTCGCTGAGCGCCGGGACCACCTGGTCAGGCGCAAGCTCATCGAATCGCGGCAGCGACGAAGTATCGAGGAGAGGGTTGGTCATACGCGCGGCATATTAGCCTGCAATTTTGCACCGGGGTCAGAGCCCCAGGGCTCTGACCCCAACTGGAGGAAGGCTTGGCAAACGAATTCGATCTTATCGTCATCGGCGGCGGCAGCGGCGGCATCGCCCACGCACGCCGGGCGGCGGAGTATGGCGCCAATGCGGCGGTCATCGAGTACGGCCCCCTGGGAGGCACTTGCGTCAATGTCGGCTGCGTGCCGAAAAAGGTCATGTGGTACACGGCGAGCCTCAGGCATCACATCGAGCAGTCGGAGGGCTACGGTTTTGACGTAAGCCTGAATGCGCATGACTGGCCGCGGCTCAAGGAACGCCGCGATGCCTATGTGAGGCGGCTTAATGGCATCTACGAGCGCAATCTCGATACCAGCGGTGTGACGGCAATTTTCGGCGCCGCCAGTTTTGTCGATGAACACACGGTGGCCGTCGGCAATGACCACTACACCGCTAAGCGCATAGTTATCGCCACGGGTGGCCAGCCCAAATTTCCGGAAATTCCGGGTGCCGAACTCGGCATTACGTCCGATGGTTTTTTTGAGCTGACCGACCGCCCACAGCGCGTGCTGGTGGCAGGCAGCGGCTACATTGCCGTGGAGCTGGCCGGCGTCCTCAACGGGCTCGGCAGCCAGGTCCAGCTCGTTGTGCGCAAGGACAGCATCATTCGCGAGTTCGACGGCATGCTGGGCGAAAAGCTCATGGAAGCAATGGAACGCGGTGGCGTCGAGCTCGAAACGCGGGTAATCCCTGCCTCTGTCGAGAAGACGGCGGATGGCCTCGTACTGCATGCCGAGGACGGCCGCACTTTCGGCCCGGTAGATACAGTGCTGTGGGCAATCGGACGCTCGCCGAATACGCAGGGGCTGGGGCTGGAGAATGCCGGCGTCGAACAGGACGTCGATGGCTTCATCCCGACCGACAAATTCCAGCAGACGAACGTCGAACACATCTTCGCGCTGGGTGATGTGACGGGCCGCGCCGCGCTGACACCGGTTGCCATCGCCGCAGGACGGCGCCTCGCTGATCGGCTGTATGGCGGTATGGAAGGCCGGCACCTCGAGTACGAGCTGATCCCGACCGTCATCTTCAGCCACCCACCGATCGGCACTGTGGGCCTCAGCGAGCGCGAGGCGCGCGAAAAGTATGGCGATGCCATCAAGGTCTACACGTCAGGATTCATCCCGATGTACTACGCACTGTGCGAGGACAAGCAGCACTCACTGATGAAACTGATCACGGTGGGCGACGACGAAAAGATCGTGGGCTGCCACGTCATTGGCGACGGCGCCGACGAGATGCTGCAGGGGTTTGCAGTGGCAATTCGTATGGGCGCGACGAAACGCGACTTCGACGATACGGTTGCGATCCATCCGACTAACGCCGAAGAATTTGTAACTATGCGTTGATGTGCATCTGTTTGAGCACGGGTGCGGTGTCAGGACGCACGCCGCGCCAGATCTCGAACGACTCTGCCGCCTGTTCAACGAGCATGCCCCAGCCCATAACCGACTGCGCAGCGCCCTGTTCGCGCGCCCAGACGCTGAACGGTGTCGGGGTCAGGCCATAGGACAGGTCGTAGCAAAAGGTCGTGTCGCCGACCGCCGCTTCCGGGTAAGGCGGGGTTTTGCCGCTTAGCCCGGCAGACGTGGCATTGATGACGAGATCATAAGGCTCGTCGACCGGCACCATGTTGAACGGGCATGCCGAAATGGGTCCTTGCCGCGCGAAGTGTTCGGCAATGACCTGCGCCTTGTCGACCGTGCGATTGGCGATGCGTAGTGATGCGGGCTGCATTTCCAGCAACGGCCCGACGATTCCGCGGGTTGCGCCGCCCGCACCGAGGATCAGGATGTTGGAGCCCTGCAATGGAACCCCCAGATTGACACCGAGGTCGCGCAACAGGCCTATGCCGTCGGTGTTGTCGCCGTGAATCTCGCCACCCCTGAAGGCAAGCGTGTTGACCGCGCCGGCGGTACTGGCGCGTTCGGAGATCTGGTCGACGAGTTTTACGACGGCTCTCTTGTGCGGCACCGTCACGTTGAGCCCCTTGCCGCCCGTGCGCTGGAACTGGCGTACCGCTGTCTCGAGCTTTTCCGGGGCGACCTGCAACAGTTCGTACTGCATCTCCTGCCCCGTTTGCAGGGCGAACAGCCGGTGGATGACGGGTGAACGGCTGTGTGACACGGGATAGCCCATGACGCCGTAGCGATCGATAGTCGTCGTCGACTCCGTCATTCGCTCAGCCAGCGAGCCGCGACGATCGAGTAGTAAGACAGGATCGCGCTGGCGCCGGCACGCTTGATGGAGAGCAGGGCCTCGAGGACCGTTGACCGTTCGTCGAGCCAGCCATTTTGCGACGCCGCCTTGAGCATCGCGTATTCGCCACTGACCTGGTAGGCGAATGTCGGCACACCATAGCTTTCGCGCACGCGACGAATGATGTCGAGATACGGCAGCGCAGGCTTGACCATGACGATGTCGGCGCCTTCATCGAGATCGAGGGCGATTTCACGCAGCGCCTCGTCGCTGTTCGCGGGCGCCATCTGGTAGGTCGACTTGTCGCCGCCACCGAGATTCTCCGCCGAGCCGACGGCATCGCGGAACGGGCCATAGAACGAGGAGGCGTACTTGGCGGCGTAGGCGAGAATCAGCGTATGGATATGGCCGTCGGATTCGAGTGCAGAGCGGATCCTGCCAATGCGGCCGTCCATCATGTCGGATGGCGCAACGACGTCGGCACCGGCCTCGGCATGTGATACCGCCTGCCTTACGAGCATGGCGACAGTCTCGTCGTTCAGTACGTAACCCGAATCATCGATGATGCCGTCCTGGCCATGTGTCGTGTAGGGGTCGAGTGCGACGTCGGTGATGACAACGAGGTCCGGGTACTCCGACTTGATGGCCCGGATCGTGGTCTGGACGAGGCCGTTGGCATTGGCGCATTCGGCGCCGTCGAGGCTCTTCTTGTCCATGTCGATAACCGGGAACAGCGCAACGGCCGGAATGCCGAGCGCGACCGCCTCGCCCAGCTCCCCGAGCAGGACATCCACGCTCTTGCGTTCGATACCCGGCATCGACGGCACGGCTTCGGTACGGCCTTCGCCGTCGAGCACGAACACGGGATAGATAAAATCACCCGGGCCAAGACCCGTTTCGGCCACGAGGCGGCGCAAATTTGCCGTCCTGCGGCTGCGCCGCATGCGAATTTGAGGGAACTGACCAGCCATCGAGGTACTCATAATTTAGCGATATAAACACAATAATTTTTTATTTTCCCTGTATTTAGGTAGTGTTTCCACGCCTTGGGCGCAATTTTTCGCCGAATCGGTAATAAATCCCATGAGGGCCGGGTCATCTCGTATGCAAAGCAGTAACGCCGCCACAACGAGGCGCCAGAGGTTTGATCAGTTCGTGGGTATATACCACCAGGACATGTATCGCTACGCCGCGTGGCTGAGCCGGGACAAGGCTGTTGCCGAAGATGTCGTGCAGGAGGCGCTGTTACGGGCCTGGAAGTCGCTGGATGCGCTGCGTGACGACTCGTCCGCGAAGCAGTGGTTGCTGACGATCGTACGCCGCGAGAACGCACGTTATTTCGAACGCAAGCGGCTCGAGACCGTCGACATCGACAACCTCACGGCATCACAGGCGGCTTTGCTGGCGGTCGAGGAAGACCGTGAGCTCGACGATATGCGACAGGCCATCTACGAGCTCGACGACGATTATCGCGAACCGCTCGTGTTACAGGTCCTGATGGGCTACAGCACGAACGAAATCGCGGAGCAGATGGGCCTCAAGCAGGGTGCAGTGCTGACGCGACTCCACCGGGCGCGGGCCAGGCTCAGGGAAAAAATGGCACAACGATGAATTGCGAAGAGTACAGAAAAGCGATTGCCGCGGAGCCGTCATTTGACGGCGGTGCCGCGCACCTGAGCGAGTGCGCCGGGTGCCAGGCATACCGCAAGGAGATGCAGGAGCTCGACCGGTCGATCGGCCGGGCACTGTCTCTCGACGTGCCCGAACTCGTGCTGCCGGAATTACCAGATATCGATAACGTCACCACGCTGCCGAAACGCCGCCGGCCGGCGCTGACGTTCCTCGCGCTGGCCGCAACAGTCGTGCTGGCGGCCTTCGTCGGATTTCGCATGATCGACACGGGCGGCGAGTACGGATCGCTTGGTGAGGAGCTGCTTGCGCACATTGACCACGAGCGCGGGGCGCTGGTCGTCACCGACGTACCCGTTTCGGATGACCTGCTCGCACAGGTCGTCCCGACGAGCATTGCGCGCCTTGACCAGAACACGGGGCTGTTTACGTATGCGCGCACGTGTCCCGTCAATGGCAAGACTGTTCCGCATCTCGTGATGCAGGGTGAGCGCGGTCCCGTAACGATCATCCTCATGCCTGACGAAAAGATATCAGGCCCGGAAACGGTCGAGGGTGAAAGCGTACGTGGCGTCATCCTGCCGGTCGGTGATGGCAGCATTGCGATTTTTGGCGAGCGAGAGGAAGCGCTCGATAACATAGAAAGGAAGATTTTAGATTCGGTGTCCTGGAGCACCTAAAACCCGAGTAGGAGAGAGAGAAATGTCTGAGAAAAAAGTTGTAAAACCTGTTGCTTTAGCTGTGGGCGCCGCCCTTGCCGGTTCGATGGCGTTGACGAGCACTGTAGCCAGTGCCGACACGCTGGAGAGCCCGTTCGCAATGTCGACGCTGTCAGCTGGTTACATGCTGGGTACGGGCGAAGGCTCGTGCGGTGGTGACAAGGAAGGCAAGGGCGAGGAAAAAGAAGGCGAAGGGGCATGCGGCGAGCACAAAGACGGTGAAGGCGCATGTGGCGAGGACAAGGATGCCGAAGGCGCATGTGGCGAGGACAAGGATGCTGAAGGCGCATGTGGTGAGGACAAGGATGCTGAAGGTTCTTGTGGCGAAGGATCGTGTGGCGGTTCTGTCTGATCACAGCCGTTTAATTGCACACAATCCAGACAAAGCCCGCGCAACGCGCGGGCTTTTTTGTGCTTAACTAGCCACATGACAAAGCCGGTCAAACGATGCAGGTGGGCCGAGGGCGTGAGCCTCGAGTACATCGAGTATCACGACAGGGAATGGGGCGTGCCGGTCCATGATGATCGCGTGCAATTCGAGTTTCTTATCCTCGAAGGTGCACAGGCTGGCCTGAGCTGGTCGACAATCCTCAACAAGCGAGAGGGCTATCGCAAGGCGTTCGCCGACTTCGACCCCGAAAAAGTCGCGCGCTTCACCAACAAGCGTGTCGAGAAATTGTTGCAGGACCCCGGCATCGTTCGCAATCGCCTGAAAGTGCAGTCTGCGGTCGGCAATGCGAAGGCATTCCTTGCCGTGCAGAAAGAGTTCGGCAGCTTCAGCGACTACATCTGGGACTTCGTCGGTGGCGAGCCGATACAGAATTCATTCAGGAAGGACTCGGACATCCCGGCAACGTCGCCCGAGTCGGATGCCTTGAGCAAAGACCTGAAGAAGCGCGGCTTCAAATTTGTTGGCAGCACGATCGTGTATGCGCACATGCAGGCAACGGGTCTCGTCAATGATCATGTCCTCGGATGTTTTCGTTATAAGCCCTGCAGGCAGCTTGCAAAAAACGGTTAGCCGGCGGATCATCGGGCGATCCCGCTAACAACGAAAAGACAAGGGGCTTGCGATGTCTGACCTTGTGTTCGACGACAAACCACCTACCTCATTCTGGATATTCGGCGGCGCTGCGCTGGTCTGGAACCTGATAGGTCTCGTGGCCTATATCAGCACGGTGATGATGCCCCCGGAGGCGCTCGCGAAAATGACCGAGGACGCGCAGCAGTTCTACACTTCGACACCGGCCTGGGCGACAGGCGCATTTGCCCTCGCGGTCACTTCAGGTGTCGTTGGCAGCCTGCTCCTGTTGTTGCGAAAAGCCTGGGCCGTGCCGTTGTTCGTCGTGTCGCTGTTGTCGGTCATCGTGCAGAACGTCGATGCATTTATCCTGCGCGACGCATTCGGCATCCTCGGAATCAATAGCGTGATCCTGCCGTCACTGGTGTTTGTGGTTGCGGTTCTGTTGCTGATCTATTCGCGCAGCTGCAAAGAGAATGGCTGGCTGAACTGACGTCAGTTACCGATCCGGATCACCGTTATCGCCGACAGCCCCGTCGGCGTGTTGTGCCCCACGCCACCCAGGTAGATCGTATTCGACTGTAAACCGGCCCAGTTGACGGTCACGTTGTCTGTTGTACCCGCGTTGACGAATGCCGGGCCTGAAGCTGTCATGTTGCCCTGGTCATCGATGAGCCCGAACGACCAGGCCAGCAACTGGTAGTTGGCGCCCGGGCCGCCGGAGACATTGTCGGTGGCGAAACCGTGAACGAGAGCTGCGTAACGGCCGGATGCCGGAACCAGGAAATTCACTTCTTCATTGGCTGTCGGCCCGCCGCTCTCGCCGACGCGGAAGCAATTGACGTTGTCGGGGCAGTGATAGATGTACAGGTCGAGGTCATCGTCACCGTCGGTCAGGGTGTCGAACAGGGCGAACCGCAGGTACGCCTGGTCGGCCGGCACATCGATAAGGTGCGCGGTTACGCCATTGGTTGTGCGGAATGTAAATGTCTTCGTCGGATCATCGTCGACAAAGCCATTGATGACCAGCGGCAGCCGCAGGCCGTGTACGCTTGGCGTATACGCACCGGTGTAGCCGAACTCGACCGGGAAGGCCAGTGTCCCGCTCGCGCCGAAGTCAGTGACCTGCGAGGGTGCGGTAATCGTAATCGGGCGCACGGCGAGCGCGCTATAAGCCGAATGAGTGCCGCTGTTCCAGGTCAGCGAGCCGAAGCGCCACAGGTCGAGCGGGCCCGACAACAGCGTGAAAGTCACATCGAACTCTGCGGAGGCTCCCGGTGCCAGCGTTACAGACTGTGGCGTAACGGTAACGTCAATGCCGGCAGGCGGGGAGATGCTGGCGACATAGGTCGCGGATTCATCACTGACGTTTGTCACGCGCCGCGTTACGGTGCGCTCATTTGCAAGGCGACCGATTGCGATCGAAGGCTGGTTGAGATCGGTGGCCGCGAAGGAAAAACCCGCAGCCGCAAGGTCATCGCAACGCTGCTGGTCCAGCGCCGGTGAACCGGTGCCGCAGGCAAAGGCATCGTATTCATCGTCAGTGACGTCGTAGACGATGCCCGGGTCGACGGCATCGTTCGGCACGATATGTCCGGCGCCGAAATCGAACGGGTGAGCCGGGGTCTCGCCATCATCAATAGTGAGATCCTGTCGCGCGGTCGTCATCAGCGCGGACTTGATCGCTGACGGCGACCAGTCGGGATGCGCCTGCAGCAGCAAGGCGGCAACACCGGCGATGTGTGGAGTCGACATCGAGGTACCCGAAAGGTAGGCAAAGTCTTCATTTGGCGTCGCATTCACGGCGTCGGGTGTGAAGCCGGCGAGTATGTTGACGCCAGGGGCCGTAACGTCGGGCTTGAGAATGTCATTGATCGGACCAGGGCCACGCGCAGAGAACACGGCCATTCGATTGCCGGTCTCGGACTCGGTCAGCAGCTGTCCCTTTTCGAGCCGCACGGACACGACGTTGCCAGCATCGATCTCGGCCAGGATCAGGTTGCCGTCAGCCTGCCCGATCATCAGCGCCGGGATATCCGACGAACCCGCCTCGCCGTTCATGACGATGGGGTCACCGGCTATGTTATAGACCAGCGCAGCAATCGCACCGGCGTCATCGGCGTGCTGCACTTTGACATCGAAGTCACAACCGCCGCGTTGTATCAAAGCGATCTTCCCTGACACTTCGGCGTCATTCGCAAGCGGTTCGCAGGCATCACTTGTCGTGCCCGCACCACCACCGTCCAGGGTGTCATCCTCGTCATCAACGAGCGCAAGGTCACCGCTGATGGCGCCCTGCCCGGCAAGTGGTGGCGTGAAGTTTGCTTCACGGGCGGCGATAGGGCCTGCTATCGACAGTGGCGCCGTGATCTCGATGGCCTCTTCCGACGATTTGCCATCCCGGGTCGATGCAGCGGCGGTAATCACCCAGGGCCCACCGGCGGGCGAGCCGATGGTCGCCAGGTTCGGCCCCTCGTTACCGGCCGCCACGACGGCAATCACGCCGGCTTTGTTGGCGGCCATCAGGGCGAGGTCGTCAGGAGCTGTGATGCTCAGCATGGAACTGCCAACCGAGTAATTGATGATGTCTACACCGTCGGCGACGGCAGCATCGATGGCGTTGGCAAGGTCGGATGTATTGCAGCTGGCGCGCTGGTCTCCCGGTCGCAACCAGCAAGCCTTGTATACGGCAATTCGGGCCCGCGGCGCGACGCCTTCGACACGATCTATGTAGGTGCCGTAGATCGACGCCTTGACCTTGTTACCGGCTGCGGTTGTCGCGGTATGTGTGCCATGGCCATCGACATCACGTGCGGAACGGATCTCACCCTCGTCGATCGGCCCGCTGGCCTCCGCGCCACCGACGAACCAGCGCGCGCCGATCAGCTTGTTGTTGCAATCCGTCTCTTCGAATTCTTCCCCGGCCTCACAGATGCCGTTCCAGTTTTCGGGCGGCTCGAACAACACGATGTCTTCCTTGTCATCGAAACGACCGCAAAGCCAGCGACCGAGCAGCGAGTTTTCGGCCCAGTCGCTGCGGCACGCCCGCGGACGATAGGCCGGTTTCGTGTCCTGCAATGCCGGGTGTTTGGGCGAGATGCCGCTGTCAATGACGCCGATGACAACGTCCTCACCATCGAGGCCGGGCGCGCCGCGCAGGCCGCGATCACGGTCGAATAGACCGAGGAACTCAACACTGTAGTTTGTCGCAAGCGGCCGGATTTCGTCTTCCCATACGTGCAGGACCTCCGGCAGGCTTTCGAGTTTGTGCGCCTGCGCCGGGTGCATGCGTGCAGCAAAGCCATTCAGGCCGAAGCTGTAACGGTAGATGAGCTCGGTCCCGCTGCCGGCGCGGGCGATCACCTTATCCTGTGCCTCCGCCAGACGGCTTTTGTAAGCCTGGATGGCGCTGCTGTTCTTGTCGAGTCGCACGCGCTTCGAAACCATCGTGTCAGGCGGCGCGGCGGCGGCCAGCATTTGAGCGTGATATTGCGCCGCCGACGGCATCGCCAGCTGCACGATGTAAACCTTGCGGGCATTCGGGTCCTCGCTGCCAGCAAGACGAATTGCGCCGAGGCTGCCGGCGTCACGCAACTCGGACTCATATTGCGCCGCCGCCGCAACGGGCAAGAGCAAGGCAAGCAGGAGCAGGCGCCGCAACATCGTGTTTACTCGTCCTTGTAGCCGGTCATTTCGCCGGCATTGAAATCGACGCCGAGGCCGAGGGCTATACGATTGACGAAATTGAAATAGGCCACGACAAGGGACAGGTCCAGGATGTCCTTGTCGGACAGCCCCACGGCACGTAGCTCACCGAGGTCGCTTTCGGTCATGGCCGACGGCGCCGATGTCAACTTGTCGGCATGCCTCACGATATTGCTGAGCCGCGGTTCGAGTGTTTCGAGACCATCTGCCGACATCAGCATCTCGAGCGTTTCATCGTCCTTGATGTAACGGCGCAGCGCCTCGGCGTGGTGGTTGACGCAGTAGGTACAATCGTTGGCCGCAGAAACGACAACGCCGACGGCCTCGCGCTCGGCGCGGCTCAGCCCGGAGTCACCAAACATGAGGGTCATGTAGAGATCGAGGTGATCGGCCATGGCCCCGGGATTCAGGCTGTGGACCTTGAGGATGTTCGAAACCTTGCCGCGCTTTGCGATCAGCTCGCCATAAATCGCCGCGAGTTCTCCCTCTGCGTCGTCAACGTCGACTTCGTCAATCCAGGACATCGCTCCTTGCCACCGCTGCCTCGGCGGTTGCTTCAGAGGACTCAGTCTCGTTGTGTTCGACGAACTGGAAGCTCGCGCCGTCGTCACCAAACACGATTACCTGGCATTTCTGCGCTGCTTCAGGCAGAGACCAGGTTTTGCCGGACTTGACCGGGCCTTCGAGACGATTCCTCTCGCACCGCACTTCGAATCGTTCGACGTTACCATTCAGGCGGGCAAAAGAGAACGACTGGCGCACCGGCGAATAAGCCCAGATCGGTTCACCATCCTCGGTCTGGCAGGGCCTGAACAATGTCGCTTCCGCGGCGATCGGGCTGTCGCTGGCCAGCTCCGCATCGAGTTTCGCCATCAGCTCGCGCAGGCCCGCCACGGACTCGGCGGCTCCAGGCTGCAGCATCAGCCGGTCCAGCGTGCGTTTCGCGGCGGCGTACTGGGACAGCTCCATTTCAAGCGTGAACATCTTGGCCAGCAGGTCGCGGAGATCCTCGTCGTCGAGCGAGTTGCGATTACTGACGCCGAGTGCCCTGCGGTAGTGCTCGAGTTTCGCGGCGTTATCGCCCTCGGCGCCGGCGACGCGTCCGACCATGAGCCACAGCATCGTGGATTCATACAGGTTCCAGCCGCCGCGCTCCAGCGTCGAGATTACCGACTTGCGGGCATCGGCATTCTCCTCGTAATGCAGGTGCTGGAGAATGCTGCGGTAGCGTCGCATGAATCGCCCGGGGCCTCGAAACGCCATTCGAGCAGGGCCTCGCGGGCCGACTGCTCAAAGCCGATGCCACCGACCGAGTCGAGGATGACCGGGTCGATCGCCTGGCCGTCGGCCGTGATCACGTAGTTGATGCTGACCCAGCCTTCCTGGCCAATGCGCAGGCCCGACGGGAACGAAGGGGTCGCTTGTTCGATTGGCTCGGCGCCGACGGAAACGTTGTAGATCCTGGTGTCGTAGTTCTGTGCGACAGCTGGCGACACAGCAGCGAATGCTGCCAGTGCGACAGCAAGTTGAGTAACTGTACGAAGGTTCATGGCCCCTCTCCCGGCTGGCGGTTAAAAGCATCCGGCGAGTTTTTGTCATTTACCCTTATAGATGGGTCAGAACTGCAAAAAGTTGCGTTTTTCCCCAAAATATTTTGCTGTCAGTCCTGAGCGAGCCAGTCGCGCGGGCGCAGGAAATCGGTGTATAGCAGGGCCTCGGGGGAACCCGGCTCGGGCTGCCAGTCATATTCCCAGCGCACCAGTGGTGGCAGTGACATCAAAATCGATTCAGCCCTGCCGCCCGACTGCAGCCCGAAAATCGTGCCGCGGTCATAGATCAGGTTGAATTCGACGTAACGACCGCGGCGGTACAGTTGGAATTGTCGCTGGCGCTCACCATAACGATGGTCCTTGCGCTTGCGCACGATTGGCCGGTATGCAGGGATGAAGCTGTCACCCGTCGATTGCAGGAATTCGAAGCTGCGTTCGAACCCTGCATCATTGACATCATCGAAGAACAGACCGCCCACGCCACGCGTTTCGTTGCGATGCGTGAGGAAGAAGTATTCATCGCAGCACTTCTTGTAACGCGCATACACATCGTCACCGAACGGATCACAGGCCGCTTTCGCCACCTGGTGCCAGTGAATGACGTCATCCTCAAACGGATAGTAAGGGGTCAGGTCGAAGCCACCGCCGAACCACCAGACCGGGTCGTCTTCACCCGCCGTGAAAAAGCGAAAGTTGGCGTGCGTTGTCGGTACGTAAGGGTTGAGCGGATGAATAACGAGTGACACACCGACCGCCTGGAAGCCGCTGCCCGCAAGATCGGGCCGACTCTTCGTCGCCGATGGCGGCAGCGTATCGCCAAAAACGTGGGAAAAGCCGACGCCGGCCTTTTCAAACACGGCGCCACCCGAGAGTACGCAACTCAGCCCGCCACCGCCGCCCGGGCGTTGCCACTTGTCGCTGGTAAAAGTCTGCTTGCCGTCAAGCTGCTCGAGTTCCGCAATAATGCGGCTTTGCAGCGACTGCAAGTATTCCTTGACCTGTTCGAGTTCGTTCATGAGCTTCGAGGCCGCAGAACCTTGCCGGATTGCAGGTCGCGAATCTCTGACGGGCCGGCCGCCGGGCCGCAGTCGCCGGGTACGATGTAGTCGACGTGCGCTGCAAATTGCCGACGCAGCACGTGGCGGTTGCGCGCGACGGGCCGGCCGGAGAAGTTCGCGCTCGTTGAAGTAATTGGTCCGCCGATGGCATCGCAAATAGCCGCCGCTGTCGGGTTCGTCGTCAACCGCACGGCGACACCCGCATGTTTGCCGCGAACCAGCGGCGACACGTGTTGCTGCGCCGGTGCGATCCAGGTTGTCGGATTCTCAGGGTCAGGATCCGGAATGTTGCCGCCACCGCCGGCAACCCAGTCTTCGAGCTGCTCTTTTGCCGACGCGATCAGGATCAAACCCTTGTCAGGGTCGCGCTGCTTCAGTATCAGGAGTCTTGCCAGGGCCGCATCATCGTCAGGCATGCAGCCCAGGCCAAAGACACCCTCTGTAGGGTAGGCAATCACGCCGCCTCTGAGCAAAGTGTCCGCCGATTTCGCGATAGAAAGTTTCATCGCGGCGGCTCACTTCTTCTTGGCTTTTTTCTTGGTTTTCTTTTTTGTCTTCTTCTTCGCGGTTTTCTTCGCGGCTTTCTTGGCCACCTTCTTTTTGCCACGACGGCCGCGCTCCGGCGCAGCCTCGAGCAGTTCCTTGCACTCCTCGAGCGTCAGTGACTTGGGCTCCCTGTCTTTAGGCACCCGCGCGTTCTTTTTCTTGTTCGTGATGTACGGGCCATAGCGACCGTTCAGGACCTGGATGCCTTCTTCCTCGAAGTCCAGGATCAGGCGCTCGGCGTCCGCCTTCTTCTTTTCCGCGATGAGCTCGAGCGCGCGCGGTAGCTCGACTGTGTACGGGTCGTCCTCTTTCATCGACACGTACTTGTCGCCGTAGCGCACGTATGGCCCGAAGCGGCCAACGCTTGCAGACACAGGTTCGCCTTCCGGCGTTTCGCCGAGCTTGCGCGGCAGCTTGAACAGTTCGAGCGCTTCATCGAGCTCGATCTCGTTCATCTTCTGGCCCGGGCGCAGGCCGGCAAATTTCGGCTTCTCCTCATCATCCTTGGTGCCGATCTGGACGAACGGTCCATAACGGCCCATGCGCACAGTGACGGGCTTGCCGCTCTTCGGGTCTGTGCCAAGCTCTCTCGCTTTGGCGACCTGCTCGCGCGTAACCGACTCTTCCTTGTCATCGCACAGGTCCTTGAACGGCTTCCAGAAGTTGTCGAGCAACGGCACCCATTCTTTTTCGCCCAGCGACACGGCATCGAGGTCGTCCTCGAGCTTTGCAGTGAAGTCATAGTCGACATATTGCGTGAAGTGATCGGTCAGGAAACCGTTGACGATACGTCCAATGTCGGTCGGGATGAAGCGCTTCGCATCCATCTCGACATATTCGCGATTCTTGAGCGTAGCGATGATGCTCGCATAGGTTGAAGGCCTGCCGATGCCATACTCCTCGAGAGTCTTGACAAGGCTTGCTTCCGTGAAGCGCGGTGGCGGCTCGGTGAAGTGCTGTTCGGGCCGCAGTTCGTCGAGGCTGATGACGTCGCCTTCGGCAATTTCGGGCAACAGGCGATCGCCGTCATCATCCTTGTTGTCGTCCTGGCTTTCCTTGTATACAGCGATGAAGCCCGGCTCAACGAGGATGGAGCCGTTAGCACGGAACGTATGACCGTCTTCGACCGGGCCGGCTGCCAGGTCAATGGCGACCGTGTCGAACACGGCAGGCACCATCTGGCAGGCCATCGTGCGCTTCCAGATTAAGGAGTAGAGTTTGAACTGCTCTTCATCGAGCGCATCCTTGATTGACTCGGGAGTGCGGGCAACCGATGTCGGGCGAATGGCCTCGTGAGCTTCCTGGGCGTTTTTCGACTTGTTCTTGAATTCGCGCGGTGACTCGGGAACGTTCTCGGCGCCGTAGCGCTCCGCGATGACCTCGCGAATTTCATCGACGGCGACGCTTGCCAGCGTGACCGAGTCGGTACGCATATAGGAGATCAGGCCGACCTGGCCTTCGCCGGGGAGCTCGATGCCTTCATAAAGCTTTTGTGCAACGCGCATCGTCCACTGGGTGTTGAAGCCCAGCTTGCGAGACGATTCCTGTTGCAGTGTCGAGGTCGTGAACGGTGCGGCCGGGTTCCTGCGCCGCTGGCGCTTGGTCACCGTGACCGTGGTCAGCTTGCCGTTCGCCGCATGCAGCAGTGTCTTCTCGACGTCGCGGGCCGCTTCCTCGTTTTCGAAGCTGAACTGTTCAACTTTGTCGCCCTTGTAGGACACAAGGCGGGAGGCGAACGGCTGCTCATCCTTGCTGACGTCGGCTTCGATCGTCCAGTATTCGCGCGCCTTGAACGCTTCGATCTCCTGCTCGCGTTCGACAATCATGCGCAGCGCGGGGCTCTGTACGCGGCCGGCTGACAGGCCGCGCTGCACTTTCTTCCATAGCAGCGGTGACAGGTTGAAACCGACGAGGTAGTCGAGCGCGCGACGTGCCTGTTGCGCACCAACCAGGTCGGCTGACAGGTCACGCGGGTTGTCGATGGCTTCCTGTACGGCGGCCTTGGTAATTTCGTGGAAAACGACGCGGTGTACAGATTTGCCGTTCAGCGCGTTCTTTTCCTTGAGCAATTCGATCAGGTGCCAGGAGATTGCTTCGCCTTCGCGGTCAGGGTCAGTTGCGAGATAGAGGGCGTCAGCCTTTTTCAGCGCCTTGATGATCGAGTTGACGTGTTTCTCGTTTCTCTCGATAACCTGGTACTTCATCGCGAAGTGGTTGTCCGGGTCGACAGCCCCGACTTTAGGCACCAGGTCGCGCACATGCCCGTACGAGGCCAGGACATCGAAGTCCTTGCCGAGGTACTTGCTGATGGTCTTGGCTTTCGCCGGCGACTCAACGATGACGAGATTTTTGGACATATATAAGGGTGCTCAAAAACAGACAACCGCGGACAGTGCCGCGGTTGAATACAATGACGGACGCCGCCCTGTCAAGAAATTCAGTGAATGGAGCCCGTGCTTTCCTCGAATACGAGGTCTTCCATCCTCGCGTACGCAAGCTCTTGGCCGGGCTGGCTGAACAACACCATGAGGACGACCCACTTGATCTGTTCGACGTCGATATCCGCAGACTCGAGCGCGAGCAGACGGTCGACGAGAATCTCGCGTTGCTGCGGCGACAGGATGCCTATTTGTTCGAGATAGGAGATGTAGCCGCGACACTCCGTATCGAGGCGCTCCTGCTCGAAATCATTATAGACTCGCGAACCGCGGGAGGTCTGCGCGTGAAACGCGAGGCTTTCCTGATGGTCGGTCAGGCCGTCCAGCCAGTCGAGTGCGCGATCGATTTCCGGGTCGCCAAAGCCCGCGCGCGACAACTCGTCGCGCAGTTCGTTCTGGTCGGCTTCGGGTTCGTCTTCCGTGTCGACGTAGGTCTCAAACAGGTACATGAGCACGTCGAGTACATTTTCCTTCATTCCTGGAGCGGCTCCCTTTGTTCCCTGTCCAGTGTGTTGCCTGAAGTATTCAGCGGCCCAACAGTGAGTATCGTCCACCGGAAAGTGATTCGACTTCTCCCTGCAGCTCCAGGATCAGAAGCATGGAGGAAACCTGGTCGATCGTCAAACCCGAGTTTCTGGCAAGTTCATCGATGCTGACCGGGTCGTGACCGAGGTGTTTTTTCAGGTGCCGGTACTCGTCATCGTCGATCTCGGGCGGCGCTTTGTGTGTCGTTGATTCCAAAGAATTTTGCGCCAGGTGTGCGGACAGGGGCGCCAGTTCGGCGACGATGTCATCTGCCGTTTCCACGAGCTTCGCACCCTGCCGGATCAGCTTATGACAACCGCGTGCAAGCGGATTATGGATAGAACCGGGTAGCGCGAAAACTTCGCGTCCCTGTTCGCCCGCACAGCGCGCCGTGATGAGTGAGCCACTGCGTCTTGCGGCCTCGACGACGAGCGTGCCGAGGCTTATGCCGCTGATGAGCCGGTTGCGCTGCGGGAACAGTGACTTGTGCGGGTGCGTACCGAGTGGGAACTCGCTTGCCAGCGCGCCGTGTTCAGCAATTTCATGGGCGAGATCGAGATTGGACGCCGGATAGACGCGATCGATGCCGTGGCCGAGAAACGCGACGGTTGCTGCGCCCGCGTCCAGCGCACCGCGATGTGCGGCAGTATCGATGCCCTCGGCCAGCCCGCTGACAATGCAGAACCCCGCCGCGCCGAGGTGGTGCGCAAACTCATAGGCATTGCGCCGCCCGGACTCGGTCGGGTTACGGCTGCCGACAATGGCAAGTGACGGCATCAGCAGCAGCCCGGGGTCACCCTTGATGTGCAGTTGATCGGGCGGCGACGCAATTCTCTCGAGCAGCTCGGGGTAGTCATCATCGCCGCGCTCGACGATGTGGTTGCCGTCTTGCTGGCGCCACTCCTTATCCATGCGCCCAGTCTAAGAAAAACGGCGCCCGAAAGCGCCGAAAAAATTGGGGACAGTCGCTTAATATTTGAAATATTAAGCGACTGTCCCCAGGTTTTTCCGGATTTACGTCGGGTTGCGAACGTAGTCGTGCGTATGCAATGCCGTCGTTGCTTCCATGACGAGCCCGTAACTGATGCGATCGTAGACCTTGAAGACCATGACCGTGCCAGCCTCTTCGTCCGGAAGCCGTACGCTGCCACCTTTGACATGATCGCGAGCCGTGCCGCCACGCTGCCATACGGTCAGCACGTCGCCGACACCCATACCATGGCCCGAGCCGCGATTGATGACAACGACATGGTACTGGCCGATCTGTGTCAGGCCACCAACGACGGCGAGAATCTGGCCATTGATGTCTGTCGACGGCGCCTTCGGGAAGAAATTCAGCGGGATCTCGACCGCCGTCGGAATCAGGCGATCGCCCTGCTTGGCTTCCTGCTTGCTGCTATTGAGCATCATCGACGCCGGGTCACCGCTGCGGTGAATCGTACCTTCGCCTATCTCGATGCCCTGGTAACCGATAAGGTCGTTCGTTTCCGGATCAATCAACTTGTCGCCGATCTTGACGAGATTGAAGCGCTCGCCGGGCTGTGCCTCGGTGCCACGCACATAGACCGTGTTACCGGCCGCCGCGACGAGATGGTCGCCCTTGCTGGCAACGATATATGGCAGCGAATCGACTTCGCTGCGCTCGATAACGACGCCGCGGCTCAGGAATGCTGAAATGGATTCGTACGAGACGCTGGTGATGGCTTCGGTCAACGGCGTGGAGCGAGCCTGCGGCGACAGCCGATAGCTCGAGCCGGTCGTAACGGTGACACGCGGGGCGCCGTCCATGTAAACGAGCGAGAGCACGTCACCCGGATAAATCAGGTGTGGATTCTCGACCTGGGGATTGACATACCAGATTTCGGGCCAATACCAGGGGTCTCGGAGGAATGTGGCGGCGATGTCCCAGAGTGTATCGCCTACCTGGACGACATATTCATCGGGGGCGTCTTCGGCGAGACGTGCACTACCCTGCGAGAACGCAGCGAGCGAACCCAGAGTGAGCGATGCGATGAACGCAACGGCAATCATCCGGAGGCGGTTATTCAGGCGATATTTGCTGAGGGACATGATTTCCTCGTGCTCCAGTCAAGGTCCAGGACCTGTGGCTTTTTGGCGTTGCTATAATATGTCGTTCCGGTGCCTCTGAGACTGCTAATTACGTCACATTTCCGGCGCCAGACACCCGTAAAAAGGCGTTTTTGCTGGCGGCATTGTCTGTCATCTTATTCAATAAAGTCAAACATTTAGGTCGCTTTTCAGGCAATTTACACGAATATACAGCGGATTTAACCCAGGTAAATTATGGCAAAACTGACAATTTTGGAGTTTCCGGACCCCAGGCTCCGCACAAAGGCCAAACCGGTCGAAAAGGTGGACGACGAACTGCGGTCCCTGATCGACGATATGTTCGAGACGATGTATGACGCGCCCGGCATTGGCCTGGCCGCGACGCAGGTCGATGTACACCAGCGCCTGCTCGTGACGGACATTACAGCGGACAAGAGCGAGCCTCACGTGCTGATCAATCCGGAGATCATCGAAAAAGATGGCGTCACCACGACCGAGGAAGGTTGCCTGTCGGTGCCGGGCTACTACGAGGAGGTCAAGCGCGCCGAGCATATTCGCGTGCGCTTCCTCGATCGCAATGGTGACCAGGCAGAGATGGAGGCCGAGGGCCTGCTGGCCGTGTGCATCCAGCACGAAATGGACCATCTCGACGGCAAGCTGTTCGTCGATTACCTGTCCGAGGCCAAGCGCATGCGTATTCGCAAGAAGCTGGTCAAGGAGCAGCGCCATCGCAGTGCAGAGGCCGTCGCCCTGTAGCAGCAAGTGACTTCTCCACGCATCATCTTCGCCGGCACGCCGGAGCTCGCTGCCGCGGCGCTTGCCGCGCTGCTCGAGCGCGGCTATCGGCCGTGCGCGGTGCTGACGCAGCCTGACCGGCCAGCCGGTCGTGGCAAGAAGCTCACAGAAAGCCCGGTGAAGAAACTCGCACTCGAACACGAGCTGCCCGTGCTGCAGCCGGCGTCGCTCCGCGACCCAACGGCTGTCAGTGAAATTGCGGCGCTGGAGCCGGACATCATGATTGTCGCGGCATATGGACTGATCCTGCCGCAGCAGGTGCTCGATATTCCCAGCGCCGGCTGCCTGAATGTGCATGCCTCGATATTGCCCCGCTGGCGGGGCGCGGCGCCGATACAGGCCGCCATCCTGGCAGGCGACGAGACGAGCGGCGTGTGCCTGATGGCGATGGAAGCCGGGCTCGATACCGGCCCGGTGTATGCCTGCGACGAACTGCCTGTAGGCGCGGCAGAGACGGCCGGGGAATTGCACGATCGCATCGCCGCGGCAGGCGGGTCACTGCTGGTTCGGCACCTCGACGACATCATCGGCGGCAAACTGACGGCTACGCCGCAGGATGACGAGCAGGCCAGCTACGCCCCGAAGATCCGCACGGCCGATGCCGAACTCGACTGGCGACAGCCGGCGATCGATCTGGACCGCAAGGTGCGGGCCTACAACCCGGTTCCCGGATCCTGGTTCATGCTCGGCGATGAACGCGTGAAATGCTGGCGGGCGCAGACAGGCGCGGCCGTGGATGCGGCGCCGGGCACCGTGGTGGCGGCAGGCGGGGACGGCATCGACATCGCCTGCGGCGACGGCGTTCTGCGTCTCGAGTCGCTGCAGCGGCCGGGCAAGCGGCCGGTATCGGCGGCTGAATTTTGCTCCCAGGTTGACCTGACCGGCCGCCAGCTATGAGCGCAGGCAAACAGGGGGCAAGGCTGCGAGCAGCGGCAGCCGAGGTTGTTGACGACGTCGTCAGGCACGGGCGGTCACTCGATGCAGCGCTCGGCGATCGCGAAGATCGTGTCGCGGCCGATGATCGCGCTTTGCTGCGCCTCCTGAGCTACGGCGTTCTGCGCCATCACTGGCGCCTGATGTACTGGGTCGGCGAGCTGCTCGACCGCCCGCTCAAGGCGCGTGACAGTGTTATCAGGCAGCTGCTCGCGATTGGCCTTTACCAGCTCAACGATACACGCATACCCGACCATGCCGTTGTGTCGCAGACGGTCGAGGCGGTGCGCACGCTGCGCCGGCCGAAGCTGGCACCGCTGGTGAACGCAATCCTGCGGCGAGCGCTGCGCGACCGGATTTTCGAGAACGACCCGTCTAACGAGAATGCCGTGCACGATCATCCGCAATGGTTGCTCGATGCGCTGAGGTCCGACTGGCCAGAGGACTGGCAGGAAATCGTGAAAGCCAATAACGCCAGGGCGCCAATGTGGTTACGAGCAAACGCGACATGCGGTTCGGCCGCCGACTATCAGGAGCGGCTCAAGGCTGCGGGCCGCGACAGCGAACTGTTGGCCGGGCTGGACCAGGCCGTGCGGCTTGCCGAGCCGCAGCCGGTCGACGCGTTGCCCGGATTCGCCGAAGGGCACGTCTCCGTGCAGGATGCGGCGGCGCAGCTGGCCGCACCCTGGCTGCTCGATGGCGTCAGTGGCCGGGTCCTCGACGCGTGCGCTGCGCCCGGCGGCAAGAGTTGCCACCTGCTGGAAACGGGCGCGGACCGAATCGCACTGACGGCGATCGACAGCGACGAAAAACGCCTGCAGCAGGTGGCCGACAACCTCCGGCGCATTGGCGCCAATGCAACCCTTATTGCCGCCGATGCATCGAAACCAGATGAATGGTGGGACGGAGAACCGTTTGACGCCATTCTGCTCGACGCACCGTGCTCGGCCTCCGGCGTGATTCGGCGCCATCCGGACATCAAGCACCTGCGTCGTGCCTCTGACATCGGTGAACTTGCCGAGCAGCAAGCCCGCATGCTCGAGGCGTTGTGGCCGCTGCTGAAGCCGGGCGGCAGGTTGCTGTACGTGACCTGCTCGGTGCTGTCTGCTGAGAACGATGGCGTGGTAGCGCGGTTCATCGACAACACCCCGGATGCCCGGGAAGAGGACGTGTTGCAAAATAACAACATCCGCGATCTAATGCGTGACAAGGCCTGCGGTCGCCAGATCCTGCCCGGAACGGCAGGGTTGGACGGTTTTTATTACGCAGGACTCAAGAAGGTCTCCTGAGAAAACCATGTCACGCGCACCCGCCTACAAGCCACGCAAGCTAGCCGTCCTTGGTATCGGTTTTGCCGCGTTCGCTGCCTTGCTGCTGCAGCCGGGCCATGCGCAGGACGACATCGAGCGAGCCGGCTACTTCGAGGTTCGCTCGGCGTCGACGCGGCAGGTTGAGGGTGTTCACGCGCTGGATGCGCGTTTGCAACTCGTGCTTTCGAGCGAGGCGCTGGATGCGCTGTCGAGCGGTGTGCCGCTCGTGATCGAACTGCAGCTCGAGCTGATTCGCGAGCGCCGCTTCTGGTGGGACGATGCCGAGGCGCAACTTGCTGTTCGCTACGAGCTCGAGTATCGCCCGCTCAGCCAGCGCTACATAGTCAGGAACACAAACAGTGGTGACCAGGATTCCTTCGCAACGCTGTACTCCGCGCTAAACAACCTCGGCCGGGTGCAGGGACTGCCTGTGATCGACGACGCATTACTCGAACCCGGGGATGACTACCGGGTCCGCCTGCGTGCGTTGTTGCAAACACAGCAGTACCCCGCGCCGATCCGGCTGTTGTTCTTCTGGCGCAGCGAGTGGCAATTACAAAGCGAATGGTATGAATGGTTCTTAGAGCGCTAAAGAGGACATCAATCGCAGTCCTGGCCGCCACCGGCGTTGGCCTGGTGCTCGTTGCGTTGTTCCTGCTTAGCCGTACTGCACAGAACTCGGACGACTTCGACCGCCTGCACAACGTCATCCTGGCAATCAACATCGCGGGCGTTGTCGTCCTGTTCGCGTTCATGGTCGGCAATCTTGCGCGCCTGCTGCGCGAGTATCGCAACCACGTGCCGGGCGCGAAACTCAAGGCGCGCATGGTCGGCATGTTCGTGGGCCTGGCCGTGCTGCCATTGCTCGTCGTGTTCTATTTCTCGATCCAGTTCATCAACCGCGGTATCGATACGTGGTTCAACGTCGACGTGGAGGAGGGCCTGGAGAATGCGCTGGCGCTAAGCCGTGCTGCGCTCGAGATGCAGATGCGACAGCACCTTTACTCTACACAGCAGATCTCACAACGCCTGGGTGACGTCAGCGAGCGGCAACTGATCTTCGAGCTCAGCATGTTGCGGCGCGAAAGCGGCGCCAGCGAGATTACGATCTACGGCGCGAACAACCGCATTATTGCAACGAGCTCGGACAGTTCCGCCGCCGGCATGCCACGGCCGCTGGCCGAAGAAGTGCTGCTGCAGATGCAGCAGGACCGGCCTTACGTCTCGCTCGACCCCGATGACTTCGAAATTCGCACGGCAGTGCTGTTTACGCCGGCGGGACGTAACGACCCCGTAGGCATACTGCAGGCGCACTTCCCGGTGACGGCGCGCCTCGCGCGCATGGCGAAAAGTGTCGAGCGCTCCTACGCGGAGTACCAGGAGCTCGTGTTCCTGCGCGCGCCGCTGAAGAGCACGTTCTCGCTCACATTGACCGTCGTCCTGATGCTCAGCCTGCTCGGTGCAATCTACGGTGCATTCATCCTGTCGCGACGGCTCGTCGCGCCGATCCAGGATCTCGTCGCCGGCACGCGCGCGGTCGCCGAGGGTGATTTCGACACACGGCTGCCGACGCCGACCAAGGATGAGATCGGCTTCCTGATCAGTTCGTTTACCGACATGACGCAGCGACTGGCTGCAGCGAGACGCGAAGCCAGTCTATCGCAGGCGCTCGTCGAAGCAGAGCGCGCGAACCTCGAGGTCATCCTGGCAAGGTTGTCGACCGGCGTGCTGGCGCTCGAACATGACCTGCGCATCCGCACGGCCAACCAGGCATCGGGCGCGATCCTCGGCGTCGACCTCGAACACCGCGTCGGCGAAGCGCTTGCCGATGTCGCGAAGAACAGCCCCCTGCTCGAGCAATTCGTCGACGTGGCGCAGGTACACCTCGGCGCCGGCGAAACCGAATGGCGCGAACAGATCGTCCTGCGCGGCGAGGTTGGGCGGCGCGTGCTGACCTGCGCGTGCACGACACTGCCGGGCGACGAAAGCCATGCCGCCGGATATGTCATCGTGTTCGACGACATCACGGCGCTGCTGCAGGCGCAACGCGATGCCGCCTGGGGCGAAGTTGCACGCCGACTCGCGCATGAAATCAAGAATCCACTGACGCCGATTCAGCTGTCAGCGGAACGCATGCGCCGCAAGTACCTGGAGTCGATGAGCGAAGAAGATTCGCAGATCCTCGACCGTGCAACGCATACGATCGTGCAACAGGTCGAGGCGATGAAGGAGATGGTCAACGCGTTCAGTGACTATGCTCGCGCGCCGGACATCGAGCTCGGCACCTTCGACATGGACAAGCTGGTGCACGAAGTCGTCGATCTTTACCGCGCGCAGGAAAGCGGCATCGATATCGTGCTGGCGTCGGACCCGACGATGCCGAATATCGAAGCGGATATCGGTCGCGTGCGGCAAATCCTTCACAACCTGATTCGAAACGCGACCGAGGCGCTGGAGAATACCCGCGATGGGCGCATCGATGTGCACGTCAGCCTCGCGGAAATCGACGGTGCCGACGTCGTGCAGATTCGCGTCGAGGACAACGGTCCGGGATTCAAGGAAGGCTCGGTCAGCCAGGTCTTCGACCCATATGTAACCACCAAACCCAAGGGTACGGGCCTCGGGCTGGCGATCGTCAAGAAGCTGGTCGAGGAACACGTCGGCTCGATCCGGGCCTACAACAACGCAGAGGGTGGCGCGGTCATTAGTATCCGCTTGCCGCTAAACGAAGCAGCGCGCGAGGCGATTATCGCCAACTCCCCGCGGCGCGCTGAACAAAGGAGGGAGGGAGCATGAGTGTTTCTCATGTACTGGTAGTCGATGACGAGGCCGATATCCGGGCCCTGATCCAGGAAATTCTGACCGACGAAGGCTACGAAGTTACAGTGGCTGCCGACGCGCTGGAGGCGCGTAAAGCGCGCGCCGAGACAAAGTTCGACCTGATACTTCTCGACATCTGGATGCCCGATACGGACGGCATCACGTTGCTCAGGGAATGGTCGGACAGCGGCGACCTCAAGTGTCCCGTCGTGATCATGTCGGGTCATGGCACGGTCGACACGGCCGTCGAAGCGACGCGGCTTGGCGCGTTCGACTTCGTCGAGAAACCGCTCTCGCTCGCCAAACTGTTGCGCACGGTCGAGGCTGCGCTGGAGTCGGCCAGCAAGCAGGCGGCGGGTTCACGGCGCATGTTGCCGCCCCTGTTGACACCGGTTGGGCGCAGCAAGCTGATTCATGCGTTGCGTGAGAAAGTGCAGCAATACGCCGAGCACGACCAGTTTGTCCTGATCAGCGGCGAGCCCGGCAGCGGTCGTGGCGCATTTGCCCGCTACCTGCATGGTCTCAGCGGTCGCGCCGACGAGCCATTGATTAGTGTAACCGCTGCCTCGCTGACAGAAGGAAACGCCGAGGAACAGCTCTGTGGCCGTGAGGCCGACGGCCAGGTGCAGGCCGGGGCTTTCGAGCGCGCAACCAAGGGAACGCTCGTCATCGACGATCTCTCGGACCTCAATGACACTGCCCAGACGATTCTGCTGGCAACTTTCGAGGACAACGCCTTCCGGCGCGTCAATGGCCACGAGCCCGTCAAACTCGCAGCACGCATCGTGGCGACAGTCAGCACCGACTACGAAGCGCTGGTTGAAAAGGGCAAGCTGCGCCGCGACCTCATCGCACACCTGTCGGTCCTGAGTCTCAAGGTGCCGCCGTTACGCGATTACTCCGAGGACGTGCCCGAATTGCTTGCCTATTACGTCGACAAGCTGGTGGATGCCGAGGGCCTGACTTTCCGGCGCTTCAGTGTTGCGGCGCAGAACCGGCTGCGCAACTATCCGTGGCCCGACAATGTGCGCGAACTGAAGAACCTCGTGCGGCGCTTGCTGCTTACAGGTTCGGACGACGACATCTCGCTCGAGGAAGTCGAAGACGAAATCACAACGAGCGCGCCTGTCGACGAGCCACTTGTGAAGCAGGACCTGCTGTCGTTGCCGTTGCGCGAGGCTCGCGAGCAGTTTGAACGCGCCTACCTGCAACAGCAGCTTGTGTTGTGCGACGGCAAGGTCGGCCAGCTGGCCAAGCGCGTCGGCATGGAGCGCACGCACCTGTACCGCAAGTTGCGTTCGCTCGGTGTCGATTTCAAATCGGTTACGGCTGAGGACTAGCGCCCGACCAGACGTCGACCGGCATTGGAGTGATGCGGCCATCGTCGTGAAACTTTATGCCCGGCGTATCAAAATCCTCTGCCGTCAGGCCACGCATCAGCTTCAGCGCGCGTTGTTGCGGGTCGAGCGAAGGGCCGGCCGGGCGAAGCTGCACCGTCGACACTATTTCGCCCTCGACAAAGCGTCCTTCGCCGTCGAGCGTCGTTAACAGTATTGGCGCAACGCCCTTGATGCCGGCCACGCTGATGCCGTAGTAGGTTGCGAAGTTGCCGAGGCTGTAGGCAATGAGCCTGCCGTTGTAAACCTCCATTGCCCGTACGACATGCGGCCCATGGCCGATGACCAGGTCAGCGCCGGCGTCGACAACCATGCGTGCAAACATGACGACGTCGCCACGCGGTTCGCCGTAATACTCTTCTTCTGCAAACGGCAGGTTCGTTGCGTCGACCCCTTCCGCGCCGCCGTGAAAGGTCACCATGACGATGTCGTGAGTCGCAGCGAATTCCATTACGGTCGACTCGGCCAGCTCGTAGTCGAGCAGCATGTTCGACTCCTTCGTGACAGCATAGGCGAGCACGGCAACGCGCAGACCGTTGACTTCGAAGCTGGCGAAGTCTCCCTCGCGTCCCGAGTGGCGAATGCCCACGGCAGCGAGCGCTTCCATCGTCGACGTGCGCCCTTCCTCTCCGAAGTCGCGCGCATGGTTGTTGGCGAGGCTCAGTACGTCAAACCCGGCGTCGCGGTAATGAGCCGCATAGCGGGTCGGCGAGCGGAACAGGTAACAGGCACTCGGGTTGCTGCATTTCTTCGCTGGTTCTCCGCCGTCAACGAGCACGCCCTCGAGGTTGCCGAAGGCGACGTCGACCGACGACAACACCGGCGTCACAGCCGCGAGAAAGCTGACGCCGTCGTCATCGGGGAGGTGATTTTCGGGAAAGTCCGTGCCGATCATCATGTCGCCGACCGTTGCGAACGTGATCCTGTACTCGCTCATGTCCGGCGCGGGCGGCGGCGGTGGCTCCGGCGGCGCGACCGGCTCGGGCTCGGGAGCAGTGACCGCCTCGGCCGCTTCCTGCGGTGGCGGTTCGGGCGTCGTGGCGCAGCCGGCGAGAATCGCCAGCAGCAGGGCGGCAATCGAAAACCTGGCGCTAGTCACCGAGCCGGATGCGCAGAACGTCGATCTGGGCTGCACGTATGCGGCTGCGCAGCATGTTGAGTTCGTCGAGATCATCGGTCGGGCCGATGCGTACCCGGTGGTAGGTCTTGTCATCGATCGTCACGCGCTGGATCCACGACTCAACACCGTGCATGGCCAGCTCCGCCTTGCGGCGATCGGCATCGGCATGCTGCGAAAACGAACCTGCCTGCAAAACATACAGGCCGGGCTCGACGATGGCCCGCGGTTCGGCGTCGACCGTTACGTCCGGTTCCTGCTCGGGAATGACAACCTCGAAGTTGGGCAGCATGTCATAGAAGGTGAAACGCGACTCACCTGGTTCTGCAGGCGGCTCCTCGGGATCGACGACCTCGTTGTTATGGTCCAGGGCGCTCTGCATGCTGGCCGGCTGCGGCACGGGTGCGCTGGCCAGGGTCGCCGGTCCGCGGTCTTTGACGTAGATCGCGAATGCAACCGACAGGCCGAGGGCCAGGCCGAACAGCATCCACAGCCAGCCCGGGTACTCCTGCTGCTTCTTGCGGCGGCTGCTGCGGCGGCGCTTGCGCTGGGCCATTACATTTTCTCCGGGGCCGACACGCCGAGTATCCCGAGGCCATTGGCGATGACGATGCGAGCCGCGGTGATGAGCACGAGGCGCGCATCGCGAAGCTTGTCATCGTCGACGATGAACGCGTGTGCGTTGTAATAAGTGTGAAAGTCATTGGCCAGGTCGCGCAGGTAATGCACGAGATGTTGCGGTGCGCGATTTTCGGCCGACAGCTCGATAATCTCGGGATAGCGACTCAGATTCGTCATCAGCGCTTTTTCCTGCGGTTCAGTCAGCAGGTCGAGATGCGCCCGGCCGTTCGCGGCATCGTGCTGCAGTGAGCGTTCCTCGAGCTGCCGGAATACGCTGGCGATTCGCGCGTGCGCGTACTGGACGTAATAGACCGGGTTGTCGTTCGACTTTGACCTTGCAACATCGAGGTCGAAATCGAGATGCTGGTTGTTGCCCGTCGACACGTAGAAGAATCGCGCCGCATCATTGCCAACTTCCTCTCGCAACTGACGCAACGTGACAAACTTGCCGCCACGCGTCGTCATGGCGATCTTCTCGCCGCCCTCGTACAGGGCAACAAACTGAATGAGTGGCACTTCGAGATCTTCCGCCGCGTAGCCCATGGCGCTCAGTCCTCCGCCCACGCGCGCAACATAGCCGTGGTGATCAGCACCGAGAACATCGATGAGCAGGTCGAAGCCGCGCTGGCGCTTGTCATAGTGATAAGCGATATCGGAAGCAAAGTAGGTGCGTGCGCCATTGGCGCGCTCAACAACGCGGTCTTTCTCGTCACCGAAATCGGTTGCACGGAACCACTTGGCGCCGTCTTTTTCGTAGACCTTGCCGCTTTTCTCCAGTTCGGCCAGTGCCGCGTCGATACGGCCTTCGGTCGTCAGGCTCTGTTCCGAGTACCAGCGATCGAACGTAACACCGAACTCGGCGAGGTCCTGTTCGATGTCGGCGCGAATCGACTCCAGCGATTGCTGTCGAACATGCCCGAAGGCCTCTTCGCCGATCGCTTCCTTTACACGGCTGATCAGCGCGTCGACGATCTCGTCGTTATCGCCATCCGGCAGGTCATCGCACAGTCCGTCGACAGCTTTGAGACCAGACGTATCGATGTCCGCGACAATGTCGCGAATGTAGTCGCCGCGATAGCCACCCTCCGGGAACGAGATTTCGACGCCCTGCGCTTCGCACCACCTCAGGTAAACGCTGACGCCCAGAATGTCCATCTGCCGGCCAGCATCGTTGACGTAGTATTCGCGCGCAACGGGATAGCCAGCGGCTTCAAGCAGGTTGCCGACAGTTGCGCCGAAGGCAGCGCCTCGACCATGGCCGACATGTAGCGGGCCCGTCGGATTCGCGGATACGAACTCGACCAGGATGCGCGGATGTTCGCGCTCTTCCTGCCTGCCGTAGCAGACGCCTTGCTCGATGATTGTTGCCAGTTCCGCGTGGTACGCCGAGGCGCTCAGGTGGAAGTTGATGAAACCCGGACCGGCAATCTCGACCTTTTCGAGCTGCTCGTTTTCACCGATCTGCTCGACTATCTTCACGGCGATGTCACGCGGGCTCATCCTGGCGGGCTTGGCCAGGCGCATCGCAATATTGCTGGCAAAGTCGCCGTGCGCCGCATCACGGGTGCGCTCGAGCGTGCTGACGGCAGGCAGGTCAGCAGTGTGCTCGGCCAGCTCCGGCAGGCTTGCCAGGGCGGCATCGAGAATGTCGGCAACGATCTGTTTCATGGGGCGCGTGATTCTACTAGAAGAGTTCTATCGGATCGACGTCGATCGACCAGCGAACCTTGCGCGCCGCAGGTTCCTCTTCGAGGATGGGCCGCAGCGACCGGAGGATTGTGTGCAGACTCTTGCGGTCCGAACTCTGCAGCAGCAATTGCGCCCGGTAGCGACCAGCGCGGCGCGCCATGGGCGCATCGACTGGGCCGAGCACTCTCAGGTAATCAGGTTGTGCAGCCGTGATTCGGTCCCGCGCAACTTCGAGAAACGCATGCGCGTCGGCCCGGCGATGCGCGGCAGCGCGAATCAGGGCAAGCCAGGTAAACGGCGGCCAGCGCGTCTGCTCGCGTTCTGCAAGTGCGTCACCGGCAATCTTCTCGTAGCCACCCTCGATCAGGTTTTGCCAGAATGGGTTATCCGGGAAGGCCGTCTGAATCAACACTTCGCCCTGGCGTTCTTCGCGCCCGGCCCGCCCGGCAACCTGGATGATCGATTGCGCCATGCGCTCGGCGGAACGAAAGTCGGTACCGAACAGCCCCTGGTCCGCATTGACGATGCCGACAAGCGTCAGCTGCGGGAAGTGATGGCCCTTCGACAGCATCTGCGTGCCGACAAGAATATCGGCGTCGCCTTGCGCGGCCAACTCCAGCACCTCGTCGATGGCGCCACGGCGCTGCATGCTGTCACTGTCGATGCGTTCAATACGCTTGTCCGGAAACTGCTTGCGCAGCACTTCCTCGAGCCTCTCCGTGCCCTCGCCCAGCGGCCGCACGTCGGCGCCGCATTCTTCACAACTTTCGGTGAGGGCGCGGCTCGCGCCACAGTGATGACAACGCAGCGCGCCGGCGCGCGCATGAACGGTCATGCGGGAGTCGCAGCGTGCGCACTCGGCAACGTGTCCGCAATTGGCGCAGATCAGGGTGGGTGCGAAACCGCGACGGTTGAGGAAGATCAGCGCCTGGCCACCGTTCTCGAGGTGCGAGCGGATAGCCGACAGCAGTGGCGCGCTGAGGCCGTCGTCGGCGGACGCACGCACGAGATCGATGAGACGCACGTTGGGGGGCCTGGCGCCGCCAGCCCTTGCCGGCAGTTCGAGGCGTGTGAAGTTGCCGGCTCGGCAATGTTGCAAAACCTCGAGTGTTGGTGTGGCTGAGCCGAGGACGACGCGAATATCGTGACGCTTCGCTCTCGCTATCGCGAGGTCACGAGCCGAGTAACGCAGTCCTTCCTGTTGTTTGAAGGAGTGATCGTGTTCCTCGTCGATCACGATCAGGCCGAGATTCGGCATAGGCGTGAACACGGCAGAGCGAGTGCCAACGACGAGTTTTGCGGCACCGCTGCGGGCAAGGCGCCACGCCTGCAGTCGGGCGGAATCGCCAAGGCCCGAGTGCATGACGGCGGGGGCAATGCCGAGTCGTGTCGACAGCCGGTTGACGAGTTGCGGCGTGAGCCCGATCTCGGGCACGAGAACGAGTACCTGCTGTCCAGCATCGATGACATCGCGAATCAGGTGCAGGTAAACCTCGGTCTTGCCGCTGCCGGTTACGCCGTCGAGCAGCCAGGCCGAAAAACCGTGAGACCCCCGAACCCGGTCCAGTGCGTTCTGCTGGTCGGGGTTAAGCTCGGGTCCGGGCTTTACTTCGCTGAGGGCCAGGTCGTCCGGCTCTTCGGGCCTTGCCTCGAAGCGCATTGCATAGCCTTTTTCGAACAGCCCCCTGGCAGCGCGCCGCCAGTTGGGCAGTTGCTCGGTGAGGGTTTCTTCATCGATGCCGTCGCCGCCGGCATCGAGCAGGTGCTCGAGGAGCTCAGCCTGCTTTGGCGCACGTTTTGCCAGCGTGTCCCGGTCAGCCGTGGCGCCGGCATCGGTTACGGCCACGAAAGCTTGTATCGGGTGTAGCGGCTTTCCCTGGCGCAGCATTGCCGGCAAGGCGGCTGCAACAACCTCGCCTATCGGATGATGGTAGTAGTCACTCGTAAACCTGATGAGCCAGAGATCATCATCGGACAACAGCGGTTCGTCATCGAGCGTCTCGATGCAGTTGCGGATCTTGTCAGCCGGGAGTGCGCTGCGTGTTGCTTCGCCGATAACGACGCCGACCTGCTGGCGGCGGCCAAAAGGTACTCGTACCCGGCTGCCGGTGACGGCTTCGGGACCGTCCCTGGGCGGCAGGTAGTCGAACTCGCGAGACAACGGCACGCTGACGGCGACATTGAGTATTCGCGAGCTGTTCACAGCTTCGTGTTTGACATAATCAAGTGAAATTCGGTGTCAACCCGGCGCCCGGCAGGGCGTTATAACAGTGTGACACGGTAGATCACCTCGTGGCTGAGTCAAGAGGACAGGTAAAGATGGATCTTGGTGGAATAACGACAAGGAGTCATACCACATGAGCACCAGGGCCGGTGTTTTTGCGGTATCTTGCACCCGCGAGCATTCGACGGGAGCAAGGGCGCTGCAACGGGAAGGGCAACTCAACCGCTTCCTCGCCGAGGTAGAACGGCGGGCGCTGCGCATCGCCGAGATCGCGGTACGTGATCGCGATGAAGCGCTTGACCTCGTGCAGGACGCCATGATCAAGCTCGCCCGGAATTACGCCGAGCGGCCGGAGAGTGAGTGGGCGCCGCTGTTCTATCGCATCCTGCAGAACGGGGTGCGTGACTGGCATCGTCGCCAGAAGGTGCGGAACCGTGTCATGGTGTGGTTCGGGCGCGGCGCCGGGGCCGACGATGAATATGACGTGACCGCCCAGGCACCGGACCCGGCAGGGCGGGCGCCGGAGGATGAGTTACAGGCGAGCGAGGCCATTCAGCGGCTCGAGGACTCGATCTACGAGTTGCCGGCAAGACAGCGTGAGGCATTCATGCTGCGCACATTTGAGGGACTTGATGTTGCAGGGACCGCCGTTGCGATGGGGTGTTCCGAGGGCAGCGTCAAGACACATTATTCCCGGGCGGTGCATACGCTGCGGGAGAAGCTGGGAGATCACTGGTGAGTAAAGAGCCAGGAACGACATTTGAAAGCAGGGCCAGCGAGTTGTTCAACGACAGTGTGGAGCAACTGGACGGGGCGACGCTGTCGCGCCTGAACCAGGGTCGCCACAAGGCACTCGCGGAGCTGCAGAAGCCGGCCATCGTGCGCTGGGGCCGCTGGGCGCCCGCGCTCGGTGTTGCGGCGGCGGCAACGGTCGCGGTCGTCATTATGAACGGGCAGCCGGTTGTCGACGTTGCTGCCGGGCCGGTGACGGCCACGGACTTTGAAATGCTGATTGAAGCCGACAGCCTGGAGATGCTGGAAGACCTCGAGTTTTTCAGCCTGCTCGACGCTGTTGACGCAGAAACGAATGGCAATGTCGGTTAGGAGGACCGCCATAGTCAGCGCCCTGCTGCTTGGGTGCAGTCTCGCGCTGGCGGCTGATGAAGACATGCCGGACCCGGAATTCCTGGAGTACCTGGGAATGTGGGAGGAGTCGGATGAAGACTGGATCATTTTCGACGAGCCGGTATCGGCTGAAAGAGAGGACAGGAGCGATTCTGAAACGGAAGACGAGGAATCGACGGAGAAGACAGATGAAAGCTAAGATTTTGCTGGCACTCTCGGCACTGATGTTCACCGCGCTGGCGGCGGCGGACGATACGGGTGTTGCATGGGAGGATCTCAATGAGGAACAGCAGAACGTGCTGAGTCGTTTTGCTGAGAACTGGGACCAGCTCGATGCGGAGCGACAGGCGCGCCTGTCGATGGGTGCGGACCGCTGGATCAGCATGTCTCCTGACAAACGCGATGCTGCACAGCACCGCTTCCAGCAGTGGCGCGACCTGTCACCGGACAGGAAGGACCAGATCCGGAATCGCTATCGCCAGTTCCGCGACATGTCGCCCGAGGAGCAGGACCGGGTGCGCAAGAATTTCCGCCGCTACCAGGGAATGTCTGCCGAGCAGCGCCAGGCCTTGCGCGACCGATTCCGCAGCCTGACGCCTGAGCAGCGTCAGCGGCTGCGAGATCGCGCGACCGATCGGCAACAGGTTCGACCGCCGAGGCGGGACTGAGCTATACGTAAAAGCCCCCCATAGCCCCCGTATACCGTTATTGGTAGAGTACGCCGGTCCCACGGGAGGCTAATCCATGAAAATCGGTGTACCGAGAGAGATTCACTCGGGTGAGCAGCGTGTTGCGACCACCCCGGACGTGGCATCTCAGCTAATCAAACTGGGCTACAGCGTCGCCATCGAATCAGGCGCCGGCGCGGCGGCCAAATTCTCCGACAGTTCCTACGAAGAAGCTGGCTGCGAAGTGCTTTCTTCCGCCGAGGAAGTGTGGAAGACATCAGATATCGTGCTCAAGGTTCGCGCGCCCGAGCAGGGTGAAGAATCAAAACTCCGTTCGGACCAGACGCTGATCAGCTTCCTGGCGCCGGGGCAGAACCCGGAGCTGCTCGAAACGCTGACCGGGAGCGGCGGCACGGCGCTTGCGATGGACATGGTGCCGCGTATATCACGCGCCCAGAAGATGGACGCACTGAGTTCGATGGCGAACATCGCGGGCTACCGGGCAATCGTCGAGGCATCGCAGCACTTCGGACGCTTTTTCACCGGTCAGATTACCGCTGCCGGCCGCATTCCCCCGGCCAAGGTTCTCGTAATCGGTGCCGGTGTCGCGGGCCTGTCGGCAATTGGCGCGGCCAAGAGCATGGGCGCCATTGTACGTTCGTTCGACACTCGCCCGGAGGTCAAGGAGCAGGTTGAAAGCATGGATGCCGAATTCCTGATGCTCGACTTCGAAGACGAGGACGGTTCCGGTGAGGGCGGTTACGCCAAGGTCATGAGCGATGAATTCATCGCCGCCGAGATGGCCTTGTTCGCCGAGCAGGCGAAGGACGTCGACATTATTGTTACGACGGCGCTGATCCCTGGAAAGCCCGCGCCGCTGCTGATCACCGAAGAGCATGTCGGGCTGATGAAGGACGGTAGTGTCGTCGTCGACCTGGCTGCCGAGACGGGCGGCAACTGCGCACTGACCGAGCCGGGCGAAGTCGTCGTCAGAGACGGCGTCACGATCATTGGCTACACCGACCTGCCCAGCCGCCTCGCGACGCAGGCGAGCCAGCTTTACGCAACCAACCTGCGCCACCTGCTGACCGACATGACGCCCGAAAAAGACGGCCAGCTCGTTGTCGACTTCGAAGACGAAGTCGTGCGTGGCGCTACCGTGTGCAAGGGCGGCGAGACGACGTATCCGCCACCGGCGCCGAAACTTTCGGCCGCGCCTCCCAAGCCGGCAGAAGAAGCGGCGCCGCCGCCCATGGCAGAAGAAAAACCGCCATCAGTGGCCGGCCCGATCATTGGCATGGTCATCGGCGGCCTTGCGCTGCTGGGCCTGGGCGCAGTTGCGCCGCCATCGTTCATGGCGCACTTCACGGTCTTCGTGCTTGCCTGCTTTGTCGGCTACATGGTGATCTGGAACGTGACGCCGGCATTGCATACACCGCTAATGAGTGTGACCAACGCGATCTCCAGCATCATCATCATCGGCGCACTGTTGCAGATCAGTTCGGCCGACAAGGTGATCATGTGGATCGCTATCGCCACCGCGGGCGTTACGGCCGTCAATATCGCGGGCGGTTTCGCGGTCACGCGCCGCATGCTCGAAATGTTCAGGAAGTGAGGTTGTCATGATTAACGAAGGAATCGTAAATATTTCGTACATCATCGCGACCATCCTGTTCATCCTTGCGTTGGGCGGGTTGTCCAATCAGGAAACGGCAAGGCGCGGCAACTGGTACGGCATCATCGGCATGACGATTGCGTTGCTCGCGACGGTATTCGGTCCTGATGTAACCGCCAACTTCGACAAGCTGATTGTCGCGCTTCTCATCGGCGGCAGCGTCGGCCTGCTGCTCGCGCGCCGCGTGCAAATGACGCAGATGCCGGAACTCGTGGCCGTGCTGCACAGCCTTGTTGGTGCTGCGGCGGTTGCGGTCGGTTTCGCCAACTTCATGGGCCACGGCAGCGACTTCACGCCCGCCGAACGCACGATTCATGATATCGAGACCTACCTCGGCATCCAGATCGTTGCGGTTACGTTTTCCGGGTCCGTCATCGCATTCCTCCTGCTGAGTGGGCGTATCAGCGGGTCGCCGCTTACGTTACCGGGACGCCACCTTTTCAATCTCGGCCTGTTGCTTGCCGCGATCTGGTTCGGCTACCAGTTTGTTCTGCAGTCGGAAGCAGGTGGCGGCCTGATGCCGCTCGTCATTATGACCGTCATTGCGCTGATTTTCGGTATTCACATGGTCATGGCTATCGGCGGCGCCGACATGCCTGTCGTCGTATCGATGCTCAACAGCTATTCCGGCTGGGCGGCCTCGGCGACCGGCTTCATGCTCGGTAACGACCTGCTGATCGTAACCGGGGCGCTTGTCGGTTCGAGCGGCGCGATCCTCAGTTACATCATGTGCCGCGCAATGAACCGCAAGTTTCTCAATGTCATCGCGGGCGGCTTCGGCACCGGTGGCGGGGGCGTGGCCAAGGGCGGCGGCGAAGACCAGGGCGAAGTTGCGCCGATCGACCCGCAGGAAACAGCGGCACTGCTGGCTGGCGCCAAGGAAGTCATGATCATCCCGGGATACGGTATGGCCGTTGCCCAGGCGCAGCACACGGTCTTTGAAATTACGCGCACGCTGCGCGAGAAAGGCGTCAACGTTCGCTTCGGCATTCACCCGGTTGCGGGCCGCATGCCGGGCCACATGAACGTACTGCTGGCAGAGGCCAAAGTGCCGTACGACATCGTGTTCGAAATGGACGAGATCAACGAAGACTTCCCGGACGTCGACGTCTCGGTCGTCATCGGCGCCAACGATATCGTCAACCCGTCGGCACAGACCGACCCGGACAGCCCGATCGCGGGCATGCCCGTGCTCGAGTGCTGGAAGGGCAAGACGTCTATCGTGCTCAAGCGCAGCATGGCAACAGGTTATGCCGGCGTGCAGAACCCGCTGTTCTTCCTCGATAACACGCGCATGTTGTTCGGCGACGCCAAGGCGACGCTCGACGAGGTGTTGAAAGCGCTCTAGTCCGCAGCGAGCTTGTCGCGGAAAAAGGCAACCGTGCGTTCGAGAACGAGCGCACGGGTGTCCGGGTCTTGCGCATAAAAGCCGAGGTCGTGACCGGCACCGGAAATGATGTGCAGCTCTGCGCTCTCCGTTGACAGCGCGGCCTGGCTTGCGATGCGGCCGTTGTCCTGGTCGATAACCTTGTCCGCAGAGCCGTGAAGGACGAGCAGGTGTCCCCTGAACCGCGCAATCGCGCTGAGCGGCATGCTGCGTTCATTCTCGTCAAAAAACCTGAGAGCGAGCTGCTGCTCCTGTCCCCACGGCGTTTTGAACAGCACGCTGCCATGGTGCAGCGCATACCGCCGAAGCTTCTCATACCGTTTTTCGCCGCCGAACACGCCGAATAGCGGCTTATGACCGTCGATCGCGACTGGCGCCCAAAGGACCGCAGCGCTGTACCCCGGCTCATCGCCAAGCACGAGCATGGCCAGCCGCCCGCCCATGCTGTAACCGACGATCCCGACACGGCCCTTGTCGATGTCGGGCTGCGCCAGCGCGAATTCCAGCGACGCCTCGAGGTCCTGCAGCATGTTGGTGATGTTGTTGTGGGTAAATGCTTCCGTGCTGTCACCACAACCCGGGAAGTCCACCCTGATCGACGCGATGCCGACATCGCCAAGCATGGCGGCGAGGTCGGTGAACCCGCCGTTCTCGTGCCGCGTTCCGCCGTGCCCGTGCGCAAGAACCACGAGCGCTGCACGCCCACCCCCGGGCTCGTCCGGCATTGTCAGGGTGGCCGGAATTTCGATACCTCGCGACTCGATCCATACATCGCGATCAGCCGAACTCGCCGGGCTTGCGGCAATGAGAATAGCTATCAAGAAGAATCGTCTAAGCACACGACATTATTTGCTTTTTGTTGCATGTTGGGCAAACTACGAGGCGAGGTGTTTTGATGCTTGCAGGAGTCGTTAGTGATATCTCGCAGCAGGTGCTGCGAACGGACGTTGCCGGTATGCCACTCGAGTGGATCGACTACCGGGAAGCCGTGCGCCTGTATCATGCCGACCAGGTGGCATACGACTGCGGCACACTCCTTTACACGGTTTTCGGCGGCTACAGCAGCTTCAACGGTGAGCGCAGCAAGATCGATGTCAACTCGATCATTGCGACGCACGGCACCAGCCAATCGCTGTCGCGCAACCGTGACAAGTATGTCCCGCCTCTCAACAATCGCACGTTGTTCAAGCGCGACGCCAACCTGTGCCTTTACTGTGCAATGCGTTACCCGACGCGGGACCTGACGCGCGACCACATCACGCCGATCTCCCAGGGTGGTGGTGACCACTGGAACAATGTCGCAACCGCGTGCCGGCGCTGCAACAACTTCAAGGGCGGGCGCACACCCGAACAGGCATCGATGGAATTGATCGCAGTACCGTTCACGCCGACTTACGCGGAGTACATCTATTTGAAGGGTCGCCGGGTTCTCGCCGACCAGATGAAGTACCTGCTCGCCCACATCCCCCGGTCAAGTCCGTTGCATGCGCGATTGTCGGATCACCTGGCCGATGGCAACGAGATCGTGGACGTCCATTTCCACGAATAGGAGCCGCCGCTCGGCTCCTGCGAGCACCGGTCAAAGTTTGCCGGTTACCATTCGCGGACAATCGCCCCACGCTTCTTTCAGCTCTGACATCGTGGCAGCGAATCTTTTTGGTTTCTCAAAATGCGGGAAGTGCGCGGCTTCTTCGATTTGATACCAGGCTTTCAATGGTGCCTCGAGCCGATCGAAGTATTCTCTGGCGAGCTCCGTTGGCGTGACCATGTCATGACGACCCATAACCAGGGCGACCGGTATGTTGAACTGCCACTCATGTGTCAACAAATCGCGAGGCAGGTCATACCGCATGTTTCGTGATGAAAACGCTGACCCCTTTGCAACGTTCAGGATGTCGAACAAGCTATACTCCGGCGCCATCAGGCCAGACAATAAAAGCGGAGCGAACGAGGTCTCTCCGTATAATTCGCTGCCGCTCCTGAATAACAGACTCTCCAGATTTGAGTCGTCTATGACAGTATCTGGCTCAAGCCCAAGTTCCTCACGCCGATCCTCGAGGAACCTTCTTTGGAGCGCGGTAACAGGTCCTGACAAACCATCGTTGGTGACCTGGCCGATTCCGACATATGCGCACACTTTTTCGTCATTTCGACGAGCGTACAGCACACCCAAATAAGCGCCATGGGAGTGACCGACAAGCCATAGCCGGTCAGTCCCGAACTGGTCAAGAAGGAAATCGACAACGACATCCGTATCGCTCAGGAGAGCGCTTGTACTGAGCTTTCCCGGGTCGGAATCGGCCTTGAACGATTTCCCGGACGCTCTTTGATCCCAATGGACAACGACGAAATGCTTCTCCAGTTCGCGTTGGAAATCGTGGGCCAGGTACATGGCAGGCATTCCTGGGCCACCGTGGAGAAACAGAACAACGGGCAAGTTCCTGTCTGTACCCCTGATTAGCAGGAATTGTTCATCACCATTCACTATTAGGGACCTGAGCTCGGCAATCGAGTTCTCTGCGAACATAGGCGGCGTAAATGATTTAACTGAATACGCGACGGCAAGTAACAGAATTGCGCAAAGCACCAGCAGCGTTGCTTTTCTTCGTTTTGACTGAATTACGTTGCCCCTCGTCAAAGTCAGGAGTCTATCTCAACTCTACAATGGCCGATCGACGGTCCGGGTTGTCGCGCTACGGTCGCACTACCAGCGGCGCTCCTACTATACTCAACAGATATGCAATATTTGATCGACGCCTCTGTTTATGTGTTCCGGGCCTACTATTCGATGCCCGATGATATCGTGGATGCGGACGGCAACCCGGTTAACGCGCTTTACGGTTATTGTCGCTTCCTCGGTGACTTCATCGAGCAGGTCAATCCCGAGCATATCGCGGTGCTGTTCGACGAAAGCCTGACGACCTCGTTTCGCACCGCGATCTATCCCGAGTACAAGGCCAATCGCGATCCGGCTCCCGAAGAGCTCAAGCGACAGTTCGGTCAATGCCGGCGATTCACGCGCGCGCTGGGGCTGCTCGAGTGGGGCAGCCCGCGTTACGAGGCAGACGACCTGATCGGTACGCTGGTTGAACACGGGCGAACGATGAGCAGGCCGTCGACAATCGTCAGTCGCGACAAGGACCTGGCGCAGCTCATGGGCAAGGATGACGTGTTCTGGGACTTCGCCGGCAAGGGCAAGATCGGCTACGAACAGGTCCCCGAAGTGTTCGGTGTCTGGCCCGAGCAAATCGCCGACTTCCTCGCGCTCGCCGGCGACGCAGTCGACAACATCAAGGGCGTGCCCGGGGTCGGCAAGAAGACTGCCAGCGTGCTGCTCGAGCACTTCGGCAGTCTCGAGCAAATCTACGAGAATCTCGACCGGGTGCACGAAGTCAATTGCCGTGGCGCGAAGACACTCGGCGCAAAGCTCGATACGCATCGCGAGGCTGCAATGCTCGCGCGCAGACTGACAGGCATCGCCTGTGACGCGCCGATCGACGATGCCGAGTCGGCGATGCAGCGCAGCAAACCGAAGCTCGGTGATATCAATGCACTGTTCGACGAGGCTAATATCGGCACCGCGTTACGGCGCCAGGCCGAACGGATATCCGACCTGAGCACGTATTGAGAAACACTTTTCGCAAGACCGGGCCCGAATCAGCCTTCGAAATGTTCGAAGCCGAGGCAGACGGCCTGGCCGAACTGCGTGAGGCCGGCGAGGTGCGCGTTCCCGAGGTTGTCGATTGCGGCGTTTTGAACGGTCAGGCCTATATCGACCTCGAACGCCTCGACCTCGAACCGACGAGCCGCGACATTGAAAAACTGTTCGGCGAGCAACTCGCGCGATTGCATCGTCACACACAGGAGCAGTTCGGCTGGTTTCGCGACAACACGATCGGACTGACACCACAGCACAACAACCTTGGCGACGACTGGGTCGAGTTTTTTCGCAGCCACCGTCTCGGTTTCCAGGTCGATCTTGCGATTACGAATGGTCATGGCCGGGAGATCACGGAACTTGCCGGCCGCCTGGCGCGCAGGCTCGACGAATTGTTCGACGGATATGAACCTGTTGCGTCACTGCTGCACGGCGACCTTTGGGGCGGGAACTGGGGCGCGGCGGATGGCGAGCCCGTCATGTTCGATCCGGCCGTATATTACGGTGACCGCGAGACCGACATCGCGATGACGATGGTGTTCGGGGGGTTCGGCAAGGCTTTTTACGACGCCTACGAGGCAACGTGGCCGATGGCGCCGGGGCATGAGCGGCGGTTAAAGCTGTACCAGCTCTATCACATCCTCAACCACCTGAACCTGTTTGGACGATCATACCTGGGCAGATCGGTCGAACTTCTGCGAGCGCTCACTTAGCCTCGTCTGGAAACTCGCTGAGGTCATCGGACTCTTCCACTTCGATCAGGTCGCCCAGGAAATCTTCTTCGAATGCATAGAGCATCGTACCTTCGGGCGCCTTGAGTACGACGAATGCTCCCTCGTAGCCAGGAAATTTCTGATGCGGCAGATTGTGTTTCTTGATGGCGGCCATCAGCGCATCCTTGTCCTGGCAGCGGAAGCACAGCGACGGCGCATTCAGCGCGATGCTCTCGGACAGACCTAGCGCGATGCCGCCTGCCTCGAAGCGCATGTGCGTCGTTGGCTCCTCGCGCATGCGCAGCAGGTTCGGCGCTACCGCTGCCCAGAATCGTGCAGAACGAACGGCATCGCGAGCCGGCAGCGACAATTCGAACCATGTTCCGCAGATCGAGTCGTCTGTCAGTTCGTCGGCGCGTGTAAACGTGCGCGCTTCGAGCATCGTCACCATGTGTCCGTCGCGATCAGGCAGTCCGAGCTCATTGAACACATCTTCGTCGAGACGCAGGAAGCTGAAATCGAAGCCATGATCGGTCATCGACATAGCGTGTTTCGCGAGATCCTGCTGCACAAACGAAACGGCCGGCGCGTCGAACACGCGGTCATGTAGTCCGATATTGAGAATGCCGTCACTGACTACCGCGTACTTATGGGTCCAGACGTCACCGGTCTCGAGTTCCTTGAAACCGATTAGCTTGTAGTAGCTCAGTGACTCGATAATGTCCGGCGCATGGACACTCAATTCCAGGAATCGCCCCAGGCCGCTCATACGGGGGCCCCCGCGGCGAGTGCTCGCTCGCGTGACTTCTCGCGCTCGCGGGCCACATCGGATGCGCTCCAGTCCGGCGACGATTCCTGCCAGCCACCGATATGTTTCTCGATCAGCCGGGTCAGGAAAGCGACGTGGTCGTCACGCGCGTTCAGGGCCGGTATGTAATGAAGCTCCCCACCGCCGGCGTCTTTGAAGAAGCCGGCGTTTTGCATGGCGATCTCCTCGAGCGTCTCCAGGCAATCGGCCGCGAAGCCCGGGCACACGACATCAATACGGCCCAGTCCTGCTTCGCCGAGCCCGGTGACCACGTCGCTGGTATACGGCTTGAGCCACTCGGCGCGCCCAAGGCGAGACTGGAACGCTACCTGCCAGCTGTCGCCGTCGATCTCCAGCGACTCGGCGATCAGGCGTGCGCTCTTGAGGCACTGGCAGTGATAAGGGTCACCGTCATCGAGCGTCTGTCGCGGCACACCGTGAAATGAGAACAGCAGCTTCTCGCCCCGGCCATGCTGCTCCCAGTACTCACGGATATTCTGTGCCTGCGCTGCGATGTAGCCGCGCGCGTCATGGTATTGGCCAATGTAACGAAACTCCGGAACCCAGCGATAGCGGCCGAGTGATCGCGTCACATCATCAAAAACCGATCCGCTCGTCGTGCCGGAGTACTGCGGATACAGCGGCAGGCAAACGATTCGGCGCGCGCCTTCTTTGATGAGCTTGTCGACGGCATTGTCTATCGACGGCTGACCGTACGACATGCCGAGCTCGACATTGACGACACCCGATACCCGTGCCGCAAGTTGCTGCGCGACAGATTCGGCGATGTCCTGCGAATGAACGAGCAATGGCGAACCGTCGTCGGTCCAGATCTTCGCGTAGTTCTTTGCCGAACTGGCGGGACGGAACGGCAGAATGAAGGCGTTGAGTATCAGCCACCAGATCGGGCGCGGAATCTCGACGACGCGCGGGTCGGCGAGAAACTGCCGCAGGTATCGCCGCACAGCAGAGGTCGTCGGCGCATCCGGTGTACCCAGATTGACGATCAGGACTCCGAGCGACTCGGGCAATCCGTGTTCGAAGTGTGGAATAGACAGGTAGTTCGGCATAAGCCCTGCTACGGCGTCGGACGCCGTAACAGTAAACCAAAGGTCCTCCGCATGCCACCGGGCAGGGCTATAATCCCTTGTCAGATAAGCAATTGTTACCGGTTGAAGGCCATGGAACAACTCTCGCCGAATGCGGCGCCGCAAGCAACAACCTGGATCCTGATCAGGGACGTAGCCGTGCTGCAGGTAAAACTGATCGTCGACGGACTTCGGGATTTTGTACTGGTTCCGGCGTCGCTGATCGCCGGCATCATCAGCCTGGTCAACAGAAAGGACGGGCGACCCGGACCCGAGTTCTATTCACTCGTAAATGTGGGCAAGCAAAGCGAGCGCTGGATCAATCTGTTTGGTGCTATGCGCAATGCGCCGCCCGAGGTCGCGGAACACGAACATTTTGGCGACGCCGAACTGGATGACATCGTGTCGAAGGTCGAGTCCTTTGTCGTCGACGAATACCAGCGCGGCGGCGTCACGGCCAAGGGGCGTGACAGGATTCACGAGGCGATGGCAAAGATGCGCAGGGGTCAGAGCCCTTTTCGCGAAAAGGGCTCTGACCCCAATTAGTCAGGCCGCCTCCATGATTGCCGTTACGCCCATGCCGCCAGCCGTGCACACCGATATCAGGCCGCGGCCCGAGCCTTTTTCCGACAGCAGTTTCGCCATCGTGGCGACGATACGCGCGCCGGTTGCGGCGAACGGGTGGCCTATCGCGATGCTGCCGCCCTTGACGTTGAGCCGGGACAGATCGATGGGTCCCATCGGCTCGTTGCGGCCGAGCCGGTCGCGGCAGAACTTTTCAGACTGCCAGGCCTTCAGTGTCGCAAT
>JARRLQ010000014.1:0-61323 GCA_037386905.1 Woeseiaceae bacterium | reverse complement strand
CGCTTTTCGCCCGCCACGACCTCGGCCAGCGAACTTGCGACCTTTTTGCCCAGCTCTACGCCCCACTGGTCGAACGAGTCGATGCCCCAGACGACCCCTTCGACGAACACCTTGTGCTCGTAGAGTGCAATCAGCTGGCCCAGGGTCTCGGGCGTGAGTTCCTCGAACAGGATGGTATTACTGGGGTTATTGCCCTTATGCACGCGGTACGGCTCAATGCCATCGTCGTCGAAGCCGTCCATGAGTGCCTCGGATTGCGCCAGGCAATTGGCGATCGCGAGGTCCTGTTGCGCCTGCCGCCTTCCCGATGTCTTCACCGGCAGCAGGAAATCGACCGGCACGAGGCGCGTTCCCTGGTGCAGCAACTGGTAGAACGAGTGCTGCGCGTTGTTGCCCGCCTCGCCCCAGATGACCATGCCCGTCTTGCACTTCACCGGCTTGCCGTCCATACGCACGCTCTTGCCGCTCGACTCCATCTGCAGTTGCTGCAGATAGGCCGGGAAGCGCTCGAGCCGGTTGTCATAAGGCAGGATCACCTGTGACTCGGCACCAAAGAAATTGTTGTACCAGGCGCCGAGCATCGCCAGCACAACAGGCATGTTCTCGTCAGGCGCCGCCTGCCGGAAGTGCTGGTCCATGACGCGCCCGCCGGCGAGGAAACGGCGGAAATTGTCCACGCCGATCACGAGTGCCAGCGACAGTCCAACGGCCGACCAAAGCGAATAGCGGCCGCCTACCCAGTCCCAGAAGCCGAAACGGAAGTTCGGACTGATGCCAAAGCTGTTCATCGCCTTGTGATTGGTCGATGCCGCCACGAAATGGTGTTCGACTGCGTCGTGACCCAGCTTGTCCACGATCCAGTCACGCGCAGCCCGCGCATTGGTCATCGTTTCCAGTGTCGTAAATGTCTTCGAACAGACGACAACCAATGTACGTTCGGGATCAAGTGTGTCGATCAGGTCATCGAGTTGCGTACCGTCGACGTTCGACACGGCATGAAATCGCATGTCGATCTTCCAGTACGACCGCAACGCTTTGCTGGCCATGACCGGGCCGAGGTCCGAGCCGCCGATGCCGATATTAACGATGTCGGTCAGGCGCCTGCCCGTGCTGCCGGTCACCGACCCCGAGTGCACGGCCTCGATGAACTCCTCCATGTTCGACAGCACTTCCCAGATCTCGCGAACACCGGGTGTCTCGAGCGCCACCTGGTCCGAGATCTTCGAGCGCAATGCCGCATGCAGCACCGCCCTGCCCTCGGTCTCGTTGATGATTTCGCCACCGAACATGGCCTCGATCGCTTCGGGCACGCCTGCCTGCTTCGCCAGCTGCGCAAACAGCTTGCGCGTCGTCGCATTGACGTGATTCTTCGAGTAATCCAGCAGCAGGTTGCCGGCCTTGAGCGAGAAGCGCTCGGCGCGTGACTTGTCGCGCGCAAACAGCTGAGCGAGGTCACGCCGGCGCATATCCACGTAGTGCGCCTTGAGGGCCTGCCAGGCCTTCAGGTCAGTCGGATAGCGGGACGAAAGCTTTCGGTTCGTATAGTTCTTAGGCACTTTGCTTGAGTTCGACGTTGTAGAACTCAAGATACCAGTCGACGAAGTTTTTCACACCCTGTTCCACCGGCGTCGACGGCTGGTAATCGACATCGGCCGCCAGGTCAGTCGTGTCGGCCCAGGTGTCGGGCACATCGCCCGGTTGCAGCGGCAGCATGTTCATCTCTGCCTTCTTGCCCAGCGCCTTCTCGATCGCGCCTATGTAGTCCATCAATTCGACCGGCTGCTGGTTACCGATATTGTAAATGCGGTACGGCGCCCTGCTCGTGCCCGGGTCCGGTTTTGCCGGGTCCCAGTCCTCGTTCGGCTGCGCCGTATGGTCGCTGGTGCGAATGACGCCCTCGACGATGTCGTCGATGTAGGTGAAATCACGCTTGTGCTTGCCATAGTTGAACACATCGATCGGCTTACCCTCGATGATGTTCTTTGTAAACATGAACAGCGCCATGTCGGGCCGGCCGAACGGGCCGTACACGGTAAAGAAGCGCAGCCCCGTCGTTGGCAGGCCGTAGAGATTCGAATACGTGTGCGCCATCAGCTCGTTGGCTTTCTTGGTCGCACCATAGAGCGCCAGCGGATGGTCCACGTTCTGGTGAATCGAAAACGGCATTGTCGTGTTTGCGCCATACACCGAACTCGACGACGCGTAGGTCAGGTGCTCGACCTCGTGGTGGCGGCAGCCTTCGAGAATGTGCAGCGTGCCGACGATGTTGCTGTCGATATAGGAATGCGGGTTCTCGATCGAGTAGCGCACGCCCGCCTGTGCTGCCAGGTGGATGACCTTGTCGAATTGTTCCTGCGCAAACAGGGCTTCCATCGCCGCACGATCAGCAAGGTCGATCCGCGCCATCGAGAAATTCTCGTAAGGCTCGAGCACAGCTGCCCGCGCCTCCTTGAGCGACACGTCATAGTAGTCGTTGAAATTATCGAGACCGACGACCGTGTCGCCGCGCTCGAGTAATTGCCTGGACGTTGCGAAGCCGATGAAGCCGGCGGCACCTGTGACTAGTATTTTCATAATCGATCATCCACGGCATGGGGCGGCAACACGTATTTAATGTCGTAGAGGACAGCCGGCTCCTTGCCAAATTCGCGAATGCCCGCCTCGCCGAGCTCTATGAACTGCTGGTGAGCGACAGCCACTATCACCACATCATACGCTCCTTTCTCGGGCGCGGTGACGAGCTCGATGCCGTACTCTTCCTTCGCTTGCTGCGGGTTCACCCACGGGTCCCATACGTCCACGTCGGCGCCGTATGAACTCATCTCGGAGACAATATCGACGACCTTGGTATTGCGTACATCCGGGCAGTTTTCCTTGAACGTCAGCCCCATGACGAGCGCCCGCGATTTGTTCGGTTGTATGCTCTTATGCAGCATGCGCTTGATGACCTGCGAACAGACGTACTGCGCCATGTTGTCGTTGATGCGCCGTCCCGCGAGGATCATCTGCGGGTGGTGGCCCAGTTGCTCGGCCTTGTAAGTCAGGTAGTACGGGTCCACGCCGATACAGTGCCCGCCGACGAGGCCCGGCCGGAACGGCAGGAAGTTCCACTTGGTGCCGGCAGCATCGAGGACCTCCTCGGTATCGATACCCACCTTGTCAAAGATCATGGCCAGCTCGTTGACGAGCGCAATATTCACATCGCGCTGCGTATTCTCGATGACCTTGGCTGCCTCGGCGACCTTGATGCTCGACGCCTTGTGCGTACCGGCCGTGATGATCGACTGGTACACCTCGTCGATGAAATCGGCCGCTGCGGGCGTCGAACCGGATGTGACCTTCAAGATCGACGGCAGGCGATGTTCCTTGTCGCCAGGGTTGATGCGCTCCGGGCTGTAGCCGACGAAGAAATGCTCGTTCATCTTGAGGTGCGAGCCCTCCTCGAGGATCGGCACGCAAAACTCTTCGGTCGCACCCGGGTAAACCGTCGACTCGTAGACGACGATGTCGCCATGCGAGATCACCGACGACAGCGTTTCGCTGGCGCGCTTGAGCGGCGTCAGCAGCGGCCGGTTGCTGTCCCCGATCGGGGTCGGCACCGTTACGATATAGAAATTGCAGTCGGCGAGGTCCCGGGCGTTGGTCGTAAAGTGCAGTTCGACAGCAGCGGCAAGCTCCTCTGCACTCGCCTCCAACGTGGAGTCCGTGCCCGACTCGAGTTCCGCGACGCGCGCCGCATTGATGTCGAAGCCGACCGTGTTGTAGAACTTGCCGAACTCCACCGCAAGCGGCAGGCCGACATAGCCGAGACCGACGACGCCGATGCGCAGATTGTTGATATCAAATGACATGGCGCACTTATGTATCACATGTCAGTGACGAATACTGGTACTGGGTCGCGTGAACGAGTGTGACGGGGTCAGAGCCTGCGGCTCTGACCCCTATCATGCCTATCCGGGATGCACCGGCACGAAATCGTGCAGGTACCACAGCGCCAGCAGACCCGTGATGCTCATCGTGATCGTGTACGGCAGCGCCATGAGGACCATACGGCCGTATGAAAGCCGGATCAGCGGCGCCAGCGCCGACGTCAACAGGAACAGGAATGCCGCCTGGCCGTTCGGCGTCGCAACACTCGGGATGTTCGTGCCGGTGTTGATCGACACAGCCAGTGCGTCGAACGTCGCGCGGTCGATCTCGCCATTCAGGAACAGTTCCTCGACCTCGGTGATGTAAACCGTCGCCACGAACACGTTGTCACTGATCATCGAGAGAAAACCGTTGGCCAGGTAGAAAAGCCCTTCCTGCGTTTTCCCCTCGTGCGTCCGCACCCAGTCGATGATGGGCGAGAACAGTCCCTGGTGGTCGATGACTGCGACGATTGCAAAAAACACCACGAGCAGCGCCGTAAACGGCAGCGCCTCTTCGAACGCGTGCCCGAGACGATGCTCTTCGGTAACGCCATTCAGCGCGGTTGCCAGAACGATGACGAGCAGGCCGATCACTCCCGGCTCGGCAAGATGAAAACCGAGGCCGAGAATCAGGATGACGGCGACGATCGCCTGGACGGCAATGATGGACTTCTCAGACTGCGTGCGCTTCTGTGCCATGTCGTTGTCGAACTCTTCGAGAATCGTGCGAACGCGCGGCGACAGCTCGGTGCCGTAGCCGAATGACTTCGTCTTCTCCAGCACGGCGCAGGTGATCAGGCCGACAATTAGCACCGGCATCGAGATATGCGCCATGCGCACGAAGAACTCGACAAACTCCCAGTCCATGATCTCCGCGATAAGCAGGTTCTGCGGTTCGCCGACCAACGTCGTCACGCCGCCGAGAGCAGTACCGACCGCACCGTGCATCATCAGGCTGCGCAGGAAGGCGCGGAAATTCTCCAGGTCCTCGCGGTAGACTTCGACGACCTGGTCGTCGGTCGTCGGGTCGTGGTCATGGTCGAACTTCTTGCCTGACGCGACTTTATGATAGATGCCGAAAAATCCCGCGGCCACGGTAATGATGACCGCCGTGACTGTCAGCGCGTCGAGGAACGCCGACAGGAACGCCGCCGCAAACGAGAACATCAGCGACAGCAGAATCTTCGAGCGCACGCCGAGCAGGATCTTGGTGAACACGAACAACAGCATCTCGCGCAGGAAGTAGATGCCCGCCACCATGAACATCAGCAGCATGATGACCGGGAAATTCACCTCGGCCTCGTGGAACACCATTTCCGGCGTCGCCAGTCCGAGCACGATCGCTTCGACAGCCAGCAGGCCACCAGGCTGCAGCGGGTAGCACTTCAGCGCCATCGCCAGCGTGAAAATGAACTGCAGGACCAGAACCCACCCCGCAACAAACGGGTTATAGATAACCAGGATCGGGTTCAGGATCAGGAAAGCGACAATCGTCTGCTTGTACCAGATCGGGGAATTCCCCAGGAAGTTCTGACGCAGCGCTTGAGCTGTCGTATGGGCCATAGGTGGTCCTCAACGTGAACGAACGGGCGATTTTAGACCGATTTCTGGATTTTCTCGACCAGTGCGTCGTGCGCAGCGAGTTCTTCTTCGGTAGCACGAATGACAACAAGGTTCAGGTCGCGCCGTGCCACTTCCTTGACGCTCTTGTCGCGGCCAGTGCTGCTGCTACGCACACTCGTGGAACCCGTCTCCTCGTCCAGTGACAGTGCCGTCTGGCCGCCCGTCATCGCAAGGTAGACCCTGGCGAGGAGTTCGGCATCGATCAGGGCACCATGCAGCTCGCGGTTCGAGGCATCGACCTCGTAGCGCTTGCACAGGGCGTCGAGGCTGTTGCGCTGCCCGGGATGCAGCTTGCGCGCCATCGTCAGCGTATCGAGCACGCGCGCATGTTGCGTGATCTTCGGCTTCGCGTGCTTGACAAGCTTGAGCTCATTGTCGAGGAAGCCGACGTCGAACTCGGCGTTGTGAATGACGAGTTCGGCGTCCCTGACAAAGTCCAGCAATTCTTCGACCACTTCCGAGAACAGCGGCGCCGTTTCGAGATCATCGCGGCTGATGCCATGCACGCGCTCCGCCCCTTCGTCGATATCGCGCTCGGGATTCAGGAACGTGTGGTAATTGTTGCCGGTAATGCGGCGGTTAACGAGTTCGACGCAGCCGATCTCGATGACGCGATGCCCCTGGCTCGTCGAGAGACCTGTGGTTTCCGTGTCGAGGACGATCTGTCTCATAGCTCATCTATACCACGATTTGCCAGCGCGTCGGCTTCTTCGTTGCCGGGGTTGCCGTCGTGTCCTTTCACCCAGTGCCACTCGATGTCATGTCTGGAGATCGCTTCGTCGAGCGCCATCCACAAATCCTGGTTCTTGACCGGTTTTTTGTTGGCCGTCTTCCAGCCGCGCTTCTTCCAGTTGTCCATCCACTCGGTGATACCGTGCATGACGTACTTGGAATCGGTGTACAGGCGCACCGCGCGCGAGCCTTTGAGCGCGTTAAGCGCCTCGATGGCCGCGGTCAGCTCCATGCGATTGTTGGTCGTCTCGGGCTCGCCACCGTGCAGCGTCTTGCGATGCTTGCCGGCCACGAGCAATACGCCCCAGCCACCCGGGCCCGGATTACCTCTGCAGGCGCCGTCTGTGTAGATCTCAACTCTTGGGGTCAAAGCGGATGCGTGAAACTCGATTCGTGGTTTCGGCCAGTCCCGCAACGACCTTCGGCTTGCGGCTCCACACCGGCTTGACCGGCGTGAGTGTACTGACCCGTTTCTGGGCCGTGAGCATATAGCATGCCGCGAGTTCCGGCCACCAGCGTTGTCCGCGCTGTTCCCACTTCTGCGAACTCGCTCCGCGCACGCCCGGCAATGGCACGCGGAAGAAATAACCGAGTGAAGCCTGGATACGCATGTCGAGCAATTGCAGCCAGTCCCTGAGGCGTCGCTCGGGCACGAGATCCTGCGCGTCGGGCGGCAAGCCCGCGCCGGGGATCAGACGACGAATACCCCACAGGCCGCCCGTTTTGAAACCGAGGATGACGACATGGCCATGTGTTGTCAGCACGCGGTCAACTTCACGCAGGATGGCGTGCGGGCGGTCCGAGTAATCGAGCACGTGCGGCAGGATGACGCAATCGATCGAGTTGTCCTGGACCGGCAGGTTGTGAAACTGGCCGATGATATTGCGTCCCTCGGGCGCCCCGATATCCATCAGCCACGTGCGCTGCGTCCGCGCGTGCCTGAGGAACGTGTTCGCCTCGCCCCACAGACCGAGTTGCAGGCACTGCTCGCCGAAAATGCCGTCCAGCGCCTCTTCGACGACACGGCTTTCCTGCTGCACGAGCGCCGACCCCAGCGGCGAGGCCAGCCACCGGTTTACCGAGTCCGGGTAGTGCGTCGTTTGCTCCAATTTCGGTCCTGTGTCTCGATTTCAGCGCCGGGCACTTGCGCCGCGATAATTCGTCGGTACGATAGCCCGATGCCTTTATGTAAGACGCAATTATTGCAGAGATTTCGGGCTGTTGGCGCCACAGCGGTCACCTTTTTGGCGTTTTCCGCGGTGTCGGCCAACCCGCTGGCGCGGCAGGATGCGCCCTCTGCCGCCCGCCAGGACCCGCCGAGCCTCAACCTTATCTCGCCGCTGGACGGGCTCTGGGACCAGCTGGAGACCGTAGAACCGGCCTCAGACGACCTGTTGGCCCGCCTGCGCTACGGATTCGAGCTCGAGACGCAGCAGGATCGCCGGATCGACGCCGAACTGCAGTGGTTTGTGCGCCATCCCGACTACCTCGACCGCGTCTTCACACGCGCCCAGCGCTACCTGCCGCACATCACCGACGAACTCGTGCGCCGCGACCTGCCGCTCGAACTGGCCCTGCTGCCCATCGTCGAGAGCGCGTACGACCCGTTCGCTTACTCCCACGGTCGTGCCGCCGGCCTGTGGCAGATGATCCCGGGCACGGCAACGCGTTTCGGCCTCAAGCAAAACTGGTGGTATGACGGTCGTCGTGACGTCGTCGAATCGACGCGCGCCGCCCTCGACTACCTCGAGTACCTGTACGAATTCAACGATGGCGACTGGCTCAATGCGATCGCCTCGTACAACACCGGCGAAGGCAACATTCGCAAGGCGGTACGCCGCAATCACGCCGCCGGCAAGCCCGCCGACTTCTGGAACCTCAAGGTTCGCAAAGAGACGAGTGCCTACGTCCCTCGCCTCCTGGCCCTGGTCGAAATCGTCAAGGACCCGGAGAAATTCAACGTGACCTTGCCGCACATCGCGGACCAGCCGCAGTTCGCCATCGCCGAAGTTGGTTCGCAGATCGATCTCGCGCTCGCCGCCGAACTGGCCGGCGTCGATGTCGACACTGTCTATACGTTCAACCCGGGCTACAACCGCTGGTCGACCGACCCGTCCGGACCGCACAAGCTCGTGTTGCCCGTTGACGTCGTCGATACGTTCGTCACTGCACTCGAAGAAGTGCCGGCCAGCGAGCGCGTGCGCTGGAAGCGCCACCTCGTTCGCGAAGGTGAAGCCATTTCGGTCATTGCCAACAAGTACAACACGACCGTGTCGGCCATCCGCTCGGCGAACAATATGCGTGGCAACACGATTCGTGCCGGCCACTACCTGATGATCCCGGTCGCGACGAAACCGCTGTCCGCCTACAGCAAGAGCGCCGACGAGCGCCTCGCCCGGACGCAGAACCGGCAACGCGCCGATAACAAGATCGAACACATCGTGCGCTCGGGCGAGAGCTTCTGGACCATTGGCCAGAAATACGGCGTGAGTACGCGTGAGCTCTCCGCCTGGAATGGCATGGCACCGCGCGACCCGCTGCCGGTTGGCCGTAAGCTCGTTGTCTGGACCGACCAGCGTGTCGTCGAGACACCGCGTATGTCGCCGACCGCAGCGCTTGGTAACACGACACGCAAGGTTCGTTACACGGTCAGGAACGGCGACTCGCTGTATGTCATCGCCAGGAAATTCCGTGTTGGTATCGACCAGATCGCACGCTGGAATAGCATCGATAAGAACAAGATTCTGAGACCGGGACAGACGCTCACCATGTACGTGGACGTCACCCGGCAATCGTCGTAAAAGTTTGGGGACAGTCGCGTAATATTTCAAATATTACGCGACTGTCCCCAATACCAACCAAGGGGAAACATCGATGGGCTTCATGGCCGGCAAGAAGGCGCTGATCGTCGGCGTCGCAAGTAACGTTCAATAGCAGCAGGCATCGCCGAGGCCTTCGCGCGTGAAGGCGCGGAGATCGCATTTACTTACCAGAACGACAAACTCAAGAGCCGTGTCGAGAAACTCTCGGAGCGTCTCGGGCAAAACACCAAACTGCTGTACCCGTGCGACGTAACAAGCGACGAGGAAATCGACGCCGTGTTCGCGGCGCTGGGCAAGGAATGGGACGGGCTCGATATTCTCGTGCACTCGGTCGGCTTTGCACCCCGCGATCAGCTCGCCGGTGGCTTCGTCGAGTCGATTACCCGCGAGGGCTATGCGATCTCGCACGACATCTCGGCTTACAGCCTCGCCGCACTGGCGAAGGCCGCCTTGCCGATGATGGAGGGCCGCAACGGCGCGATTCTTACGTTGACCTATGACGCCGCGACCAAGGTTGTCCCCAACTACAACGTCATGGGCCTCGCGAAGGCCAGCCTCGACTCCTGCATGCGCTTCCTGGCGGCTGATCTCGGGCCAAAGGGCATCAGGGTCAACGCGATTTCGGCCGGCGCTGTGAAAACGCTCGCAGCGGCAGGCATTGGCGGGTTCCGCAAGATGCTCAACTACGCCGAGAAAGCTGCGCCATTGCGGCGCACGGTCACGATCGAGGAAGTCGGCAACGCGGCTGCATTCCTGTGCTCCGACCTCGCCAGCGGCATCACTGGCGAAACGACGTTCGTGGACGCTGGCGTAAACATCATGGGAATGGTATTCGACGAGGACTGATCATGATTCGAAAAAACCTGGGCCTGTTCCTCCTGTTATTCGCTGTCACCAGCCAGGCCCAGGATGCGCCCATCCTGCAGCCGGGCGCACCGGGTGACCCAACCCGGGAACTGAGCGCCGAGCGTGCCGTCGAGATCGCCGCCAGCAGCTACTCACCCGATGACGTGCGCTTCATGCAGGACATGATCCCGCACCATCACCAGGCACTGCAGATGGCCAGGCTGGTCAACGACCGCACCAATCGGCCCGAACTCGTTGACGTCGCCGGGCGAATCAACGTCTCGCAGCAGGACGAAATCAACTTCATGCAGGACTGGCTGCGCGAACGCGACCAGCAAGTCCCCGAACCGACAGCCCACGACGCCATGCACACGAGCCACCGCATGGCAGGCATGGCGTCACCGCAACAAAGGGCCGAGCTGGCCGCCAGCGACGGCACGGCGTTCGACCGCCTCTTCCTGCAACTCATGATCACGCACCACGAAGGTGCAATCACGATGGTCGAGGAATTGCTCGAGCAGCCTGGCGCCGCCTTCGACCCGGTGCTGTTCGAATTCACGAACAGCGTCGTCAATGACCAGAGCGTCGAGATCGAGCGCATGAATGCCTTGCTGGTCGGGCTGTCGGACGACCCTCGTGCCGGCCTCGGCGCAGGATTCGACGACGCCGAAGAGGCGATTCTCAATCTTCGCCTCGTCGCCGCCCTGCCACGCCCGGCCGGTTTCTTCGATCCGGCCAACCCGAGCGAACTCCAGCAGGAGCTGCCTCCTGAAGAGGGCGAAGAGCTGCCGGTAATCAGTGCCGAACAAAAAAGTGCAGACGCGCGCGCGCCGTTGCTCAGCTTCGCCAACACCGACATGGCGTTTTTCGATGACGTACTCGTGACCGGCAGCTACCACGGCTTCAACTTCTATCGCCTGGGCGACGACGGCGTGCCGGGCCTGCTGAGCTCTGTTGTCTGTCCCGGCGGCCAGGGCGACGTCTCCGTCGTCGGCGACCTGCTCATCATGTCGGTACAGGAGACCCGCAGCAGGCTCGACTGCGGCCTCGAGGGCATCACCGAGGACGTCAGTAATGATCGTTTCCGCGGCCTGCGCATCTTCGATATCAGTGATCTCGCTCGCCCGCGCCAGGTTGGCGCCGTGCAGACCTGCCGTGGCTCGCACACGCACTCGGTCGTCGACGTCAATGACGACAGGATCGTCGTCTACAACTCGGGCACCTCGACGATCCGGGATGAAGAGGAACTCGAGGGTTGCTATGACTCGCCTGGCGACGTTCGCACGGCGCTATTCCGTATCGATGTCATCGAGATCCCGGTCGCAGACCCGGCAAGTGCGCGCATTGTGCACAGTCCGGCCGTGTTCGCGGATCCTGAAGACGAAGGTAACCTCGCCGGCCTGTGGCGCGGCGGTGAACACGACGAAGAGTCACAGGAAACAGACGTGACCGATCAGTGCCACGACATTACGGTATTTCCCGAACATGCCCTCGCAGCCGGTGCGTGTTCAGGCAACGGCATTCTGTTCGACATTACCGACCCGCTCGACCCGCAACGGCTCGACGCGGTCGTCGACAGGGGCTTCGCCTACTGGCACTCCGCCACCTTCAGCAACGATGGCACCAAGGTCTTGTTCACCGACGAATGGGGCGGTGGCAGCCGTCCAAGGTGCCGCGCCTACGATCCGCTGGACTGGGGCGCCGATGCGATCTACGACATCGTCGATGGCAAGCTCGAGTTCCGCAGCTATTACAAGATGTCGGCGCCGCAGGTCGAACAGGAAAACTGCGTTGCCCACAACGGTTCGATCGTCCCCGTGCCCGGCCGCGACATCTTCGTGCAAGCCTGGTACCAGGGCGGTATTTCGATCATCGACTTCACTGACTCGGCCAATCCCGTCGAGATCGCGTACTTCGACCGCGGTCCGATCGACGCCGACAATCTCGTGCTCGGTGGTTACTGGTCCGCCTACTGGTATGGCGACAGGATCTATGCGACAGAGATCTACCGGGGCCTCGATGTCTTCGAACTACTGCCCAGCGAGTACCTGACGGAAAACGAGATCGCCGCGGCGGCGCAGGCTGTTCAGGGCCCCGAATTCAATCCGCAGACGCAGCACCAGGTGGCCTGGCCGGCGTCACCGGCCGTGGCGCTGGCTTATCTCGATCAACTGGATCGCGATAACGCGGTGCCGGCTGACGTGTCCAGGGGCATCAGGATGGCTCTCGAAGGCGATCCCGGCAGCCTGGGCACACTGGTGGCGCAAATCGACACCAGCGGCGACGCGCGCAGCAGTGTGCGTAAAGCCGCACTGGTCGACGTCCTCGAGCAGATTGCCGGGGCGCGCTGAAGGCATTCGCCCGCCAGGGCGGGCTCCTACGCCGGCTCTTCCTCCGGATCGCCAATTCCCACTTTCGTCCGTTCGCCCTGGAGGCGAGCGACGATCGTGGCGCAGGTGCAATCGCCCCACACATTGATGCTGGTCCGCGCCATGTCGAGGATACGGTCGAACACGAGCAACACGCCCAGGGCCTCGATCGGCAGGCCGATGGCCGTCAGGATGATGGCGATCGCCACCAGCGACGCGGACGGTACGCCCGCGACGCCGACCGATGTCAGCAATGCGATCGCAACGATCGAGAACTGAACACCGAACGTCAGCTCGAGACCATAAGCCTGGGCAATGAACATGGCTGCTGCACACTCATACAGCGCGGTGCCGTTCATGTTGACGGTTGCCCCGAGCGGTAGCACGAAGCTCGACACCTTGTTCGAAACACCGATGTTGTCTTCGACACATTCCATCGTGACTGGCAATGTGGCCGACGACGACGCTGTCGAGAATGCGGTCAGCATCGCCTGGAAAGCGCCCTTGATGGTCTTCAGCGGGTTGACCCGGCCGACGAAACGCAACAGTACCGGCAACGTGACAAAAGCATGCACCGCCAATGCGGCAAGAACGACAAGCGCGAACGTCGCCAGCGGACCGGTCGCCTTGTACCCGGCCTTGGCGATCACCCCCGCAACAAGCCCGAATACGCCGATCGGCGCAAACTTCATGATCCACTCGGTCATTCGCATCATGACGTGGAATACGGCGTCCCAGAAACGGTACAGCGGCTCCGCGTACTGGTTATCCAGCTTGGTCATGAAGTAACCGAACAGGATCGCGAAGAAGATGATGCCGAGCATCTGCCCTTCGACCGCAGCCTTGATGATATTCGGCGGCACCATGCGCTGGAACACCTTGGCAACGTCACCCGGGCCCTTGCCCGCGACCGACGCTGCGAGGTCCTCCGTGGATGCCTCGAGCGCCAGCATTTCCTTGACCGGCTGGCCCTCCGAATCGTAACCGGGAGCAACGGCATTGATCAGCAGCAGGCCGACGAGAATCGCAGCCAGCGTCGTGGTCGCATAGAACAGCAGTGTCTTGCCGCCAAGGGCGCCGAGATTGCCTCCGGAACCGATACCCGCGACGCCGACGATGATCGACGACATGATCAGCGGCACGATGATCATCTTCAGCGCGTTAAGGAATATCGTGCCGACGTATTCGAATATCGAGATGAACTTGATACCGGCGATCGTCGGGTCTTCACCCGTCGCCTGGTTAATATTGAAAACATATCCGCCGACGATTGCGGCAAGTACGATCGCGATCAGGATCTGCCAGTGCAGCTCAAGTTTGCGCATGAATCCCCCTTTGTCCGATCAATGCGAGCCGGCGAAGCCGACGAGGCAATCTCCGGATTGCTTCGCTGCGCTCGCAATGACGACGCGTCGTCAGCGTACTAGAACAGGTCTTCCTGAGCCAGTACGTCCTCGCCCATCACAATGTCGGCGCGGTTATAGAGCGCCTGCAGGAAAGCGCGGTACTCGGCCTGTCCGGCCTGCGCCGCAAGCTCGAGTTTGCCGGCATCGCGGTCGGCCAGGGGAATCGACTCCGGGCGACCCGGAAGAACGGCTTCGATGCTGTAAACCGTGATACCGCCCGCCTGGTTGTTGGCGCTGCCCGTCGTTGGCGATCCCTGCGTTGGCTTTTTCGCCATGAAAACCTGCTGCAACACCGACTGGTCGATGCTTGAGTTGCGGCGATCGACCAGCGTCGGCGCAGACACCGTCGCTCCGACAGCTTCAGCCGCGACACCAAAGTCCTCACCATTATTGAGCGAAACGAGCAGTTGTTCCGCGCGGTTGAAGACAATCGTTTGTGCCTCGCGGGATCGAATCGCGACGATAATGTCGTCCCGGACTTCGTCGAGCGGCAGGCGCGAGGCCTCTTCGTGCCGCGTAACCCTGAACACCGCAGAACGGTTTGCATCGAGCTCGATGACTTCCGAGATTTCACCATCCACCAGGACGCGTGGATCGAACACGGCGTCGATCGCAGCCTGGTTGGAGCCAATCGGTTCGCCGCCGTTGCGCGTGAAGCCCTCGGCCGTTTGTACTTCGAGGCCGGTCGCGTCGGCGATCGACTGCAGGTCCTGCGCATCGAACAGCGCATCGGAAATACGCCGTTCAAGGTCACGGAATGCGTCCTCGGCTTCGCTTGCGCGCAGCTCGGTGATCAGCTCACCACGGACCTGCTCGAGTGGCAACGGGCCCTGGTCGAGGATGTTATCCAGACGCACGATGTGGAAGCCGTATTCACTTTCGATCGGGCCTTCGACGTCGCCTTCCGACATCGAAAACACGACATCGGCCAGTTCCGGGATCATCTGCGATTGCGTCATGACACCGAGGTCGCCTCCGTTCGCTCCTGTGAACGTATCTGCCGAATACTCGGCTGCGAGTTCCTCGAAGGACTCACCGGCACGGATGCGCGCCAGCAGGTCGTTTGCCTCGGCCTCGGCCGCGGCTTCGTCATCGCCACTCAGGATCAGGATATGGCGCGCCTGGCGCTGCTCGTCCTGCAGGTAGCGATCCTGGTTCAACTGGTAGTATTCGCGAAGCGCCTGTTCCGTAACCTCGATGCTGTCCGCGATGTCGTCACGACGCAGTTCGATGAATTCGATGTCGGCCGATTCGTCGGTAAGGAACATCGTGTCGTTCGCCTCGTAGAACAGTGCGATGTCTTCGTCGGAGACTTCGACCTCGCTCATCACGCTTTCGATGTCGAATGTCGCCAGCGACACAAGGCGCTGCTCGGCAATCAGGTTCAGGTAGCGGCGGTAATCGGCAGGCGTCACGAGCGACGAGCCACCGATAGCACGCTGCAGCTGGTCGATCTTCATGCGGCGGCGCTGCGATTCGCGGAACTGGCCAATCGTCAGGCCGGTCGTCAACAGCGCTGCGTTCGCCGTGTCTTCGTCGAATTCGCCATCGAGCTGGAACTCGGGAATGCTCTGGATGGATTTAGCCAGCTGTGCGTCGGAGATCTGGTAGCCCTCCTCGGCAATATACAGGTCGATCAGCCGTTCGATGATGAGCGACGTCAGGATCTGCTGGCGAATATAAGTACGGTACTCCGCCGGTGCGGCTGCGAGATCCGGGTTGGCGGCCACCTCGTTCTGGTACGTTTGCTCGAACACACCGAGATTGATCTCGCTGCCGTCGACCTTGGCTGCAAACACGTTGCCGCCGATGATGAAGTTCGCGCCACCAAAGAAGACAAAGGTGACACCAATAACAACGAGGAAGGTAATGCCTACCCAACCAATGATTTTTTCGCGAATTCTCGTGAGCATATTCAGACTGCACCGGGGTTAAACAAGGCGGAGGATTCTATAAAAAAAGCCCATGGACCGATAGGTCCACGGGCTTTTTATTGTTGGCGGAGCGGACGGGACTCGAACCCGCGACCCCCGGCGTGACAGGCCGGTATTCTAACCAACTGAACTACCGCTCCGTGTCTTGGTGGGTGCTGACGGGATCGAACCGCCGACCCTCGCCTTGTAAGGGCGATGCTCTACCAGCTGAGCTAAGCACCCGATAAACGGTATAAATGCTCGGCCCCCCGGGTCGAGCGGCGCGCTAGTTTACGGCATCCTTCAGGCCTTTGCCAGCCTTGAAACCAGGAACATTGCTTGCCGCAATCTGGATAGCTTCGCCGGTCCGCGGATTGCGGCCCATACGAGCAGCGCGAGCCTTGACCGTGAACGTTCCGAAGCCAACCAGGGAGACGGATCCACCGCCCGCCAGCGTGCCCTGAATCGCATCAAGCGTCGCGTCTACTGCTTTTGCTGCATCAGCCCGTGACAGTCCAGCCGAGCCTGCTACTGCATCTACCAATTCACCCTTATTCATGCTTTCACCCTTGCAGATTGATTAAAAGATATTTCGATCAATCCAACGAGCGCGCTCATAGCGCAATCCGCTGAATGACCGTGCGTGGCTCCGTGCATCCACGCGCGGTTGCGATGCTTATACCAATCGGCCAATAGCGGGTCAAATTTCCTTTAACCACGCGGGTTTCAGCACTTTAGTGGGGCCTGACGATATCTTCCGATTTTGACTCGTCGGCAGGCGATTTGGCCTCTCCTTCGTCGTCCTTCTTGGAGGCCTCCGGCATGGGCATGTGAACCAGCGCATGCTCCATCACCTCGTCTATCCATTTCACTGGAACAATCGTCAGTTTGTCCTTGATGTTCTTCGGAATTTCCGCAAGATCCTTCTCGTTCTCATGCGGTATTAACACGGTCGTAATACCGCCGCGATGCGCCGCCAGCAGCTTCTCTTTGAGGCCGCCAATTGGCAGTACTTCACCCCTCAGCGTGATCTCGCCGGTCATTGCAACTTCGCTCCTTACGGGGATGTCGCATAATGCCGACACCAGTGCTGTACACATGCCAACTCCCGCAGACGGACCGTCCTTCGGTGTGGCCCCTTCGGGCACGTGAATGTGTACGTCAAACTTCTGGTGGAAGTCCTCATCGATGCCCAGCACGCCCGAACGCGAGCGTACGACGGTCATCGCCGCCTGGATCGATTCGGTCATGACTTCGCCGAGTTGACCCGTGTAGGTGTGCTTGCCCTTGCCCGGAACGACAGCTGCCTCGATAGTCAACAGCTCGCCGCCGACCTCGGTCCAGGCCAGCCCGGTAACCTGCCCCACCTGGTCGTTGTCTTCGGCCTTGCCAAAGCGGAAGCGGCGTACCCCGAGGTACTTTTCCATGCTCTTCGGCGTGACCGAAACCCGCGTGTCGCGCGGTTTCAGCAGCAGTGACTTGACGACCTTGCGGCAGATCTTGGAAATCTCGCGCTCGAGGTTGCGCACACCCGACTCGCGCGTGTAGTGCTGGATGATATCGAGCACCGCGCTTTTCGAAATGTGCAGCTCTTCTTCCTTGAGGCCGTTTTCCTTCATCTGCTTCGGGATCAGGTACTTCAGGGCGATGTTGAGCTTCTCGTCCTCGGTGTAGCCCGGGATGCGAATGACCTCCATGCGGTCGAGCAGCGGCGCCGGAATGTTCAGGCTGTTTGCCGTGCACACGAACATGACGTCGGAGAGATCGAAATCGACCTCGAGGTAGTGATCCTGGAAGGTCGCGTTCTGCTCGGGGTCGAGCACTTCGAGCAACGCCGACGACGGATCGCCACGGAAGTCCATGGCCATCTTGTCGACCTCGTCGAGCAGGAACAGCGGGTTCCTGACGCCGGTCTTGCCGAGGTTCTGGATGATCTTGCCCGGCATCGAGCCGATGTAGGTACGGCGGTGACCGCGAATCTCGGCCTCGTCGCGCACGCCGCCGAGGCTCATACGCACGAACTTGCGGTTGGTCGCGCGGGCAATGCTTTGCCCGAGCGAGGTCTTGCCGACACCCGGCGGTCCGACCAGGCACAGGATCGGCCCCTTGAGCTTCTTGACGCGTTGCTGCACCGCGAGGTATTCGAGGATACGTTCCTTGACCTTCTCGAGGCCATAATGATCTTCCTCGAGCACTTCCTCGGCCTTCTGCAGGTCCTTGAGCACCTTGCTGCGCTTTTTCCACGGCGCTTTCAGCAGCCAGTCGATGTAGTTGCGGACAACCGTCGCTTCGGCTGACATCGGCGACATCAGCTTGAGCTTGTTGAGCTCCGAGGTAGCCTTTTCCTTGGCCTCCTTCGTCATGCCGGCCTTTTCAATCTTCTGCTCGAGGTCGGCCAGCTCGTTCGGCGCATCTTCCATCTCGCCGAGTTCCTTCTGAATCGCCTTCATCTGCTCATTCAGGTAGTACTCGCGCTGGCTCTTCTCCATCTGCTGCTTGACGCGGCCGCGGATACGCTTCTCGATGTGCAGGACATCGATTTCGCCCTCGATGATGCCGAGGATCTGCTCGAGACGCGTCTTCACGTCCTGGATCTCGAGGACGCGTTGCTTCTCCGACAGCTTGAGCGCCATGTGCGCGGCAACGGTGTCGGCCAGGCGGCCCGGCTCATCGATGCCCGACAGCGAGGTCAGGATCTCGGGCGGCACCTTCTTGTTCAGTTTCACGTACTGCTCGAATTGCGCGATGATCGAGCGCACGAGCACGTCAATTTCGCGCTCGTCATGGCGGTCTTCCTCGGCGAGCATCGAAATCTCGGCCGAGAAGTGGTCGCCCACATTGAAGCGGTCGATCAGCGCACGCTCCGATCCTTCGACCAGCACCTTGACCGTACCGTCGGGCAGCTTGAGCAGCTGCAAGATCGTCGCGAGCGTACCAACCTCATATAAATCAGAGGGTTGCGGGTCATCCAGGTCCGGGGATTTCTGTGCCACGAGCAGGATGCGCTTGCCCGCAGCCATCGCCCGGTCGAGCGCCACGATCGACTTGTCGCGGCCCACGAACAGCGGGATGACCATGTGTGGATACACGACGACGTCGCGCAGCGGCAGCACCGGCACGCCGTGCGAATCGTCTTCGAGTTCGAGTTCAGTTACCAGCTTGTCTTCAGACACAAGTTATCCTCGTTTCAACTTGGATCGAGATAGGGACGAATTTGGCGAAATCAATACGTCGCCGGTCGCGGGCGGGGTCGGAGCCCTTTTCGCGAAAAGGGCTCTGACCCCAACCGGGCAATCAGGCGCCCTCGGACCCAGTCGGCCGAGGCTGCTGCTCAATATTCACGGTCGGTGACTCTTCCGACTCGTAAATCACGTAAGGCTTGTTCTCACCCGTGACGACGGCTTCATCCACGACCACTTTCTTTGCGCTCGTCGATGACGGCAAGTCGTACATCGTATCGAGCAGCACATTTTCTAGGATCGTGCGAAGGCCACGCGCACCAGTCTTCCTCTCCATGGCGCGTCGCGCCACTGCTGTGAGTGCATCGTCGCGGAATTCGAGTTCCACACCTTCCATTTCGAACAGCTTGCGGTATTGCTTCGTCAGCGCGTTTTTCGGCTCCAGGAGGATTTGCACGAGCGCGTCCTCGTCCAGCTCCTCGAGCGTTGCCACGACCGGCAGACGGCCAACGAATTCAGGAATCAGTCCGTAACGAATCAGGTCTTCCGGCTCTACTTCATGCAGCAGCTCGCCGATTGACTGCTCGTTCTCCTCGGTCTTGACGTCGGCCACGAAGCCGATGCCGCTCTTCGAGGAACGGTTGAGAATAATCTTGTCGAGGCCAGCGAACGCACCGCCGCAGATAAACAGGATGTTGCCCGTATCGACCTGCAGGAACTCCTGCTGCGGGTGCTTGCGGCCGCCCTGCGGCGGCACCGAGGCAATCGTGCCTTCGATCAGTTTCAGCAGCGCCTGCTGCACGCCCTCGCCCGAGACGTCGCGCGTGATCGACGGGTTGTCCGACTTGCGAGAGATCTTGTCGATCTCGTCGATATAGACGATGCCCGTCTGCGCCTTGTCGACATCATAGTCGCACTTCTGCAGCAGCTTCTGGATGATGTTTTCGACGTCTTCACCGACATAACCGGCTTCGGTCAGTGTCGTGGCGTCGGCAATCGTGAACGGCACGTTCAAAAGTCGCGCCAGCGTCTCGGCCAGCAGCGTCTTGCCGCAGCCCGTCGGGCCGATCAGCAGGATATTGCTCTTGGCAAGCTCGATGTCTTCCTTGTTGCGCTCGTCGAGGCGATCGTTGAGACGCTTGTAGTGGTTGTAGACAGCCACTGAGAGCACTTTCTTGGCGCGTTGCTGGCCAATGACGTACTCATCAAGAATCTCGTTGATTTCCATAGGCTTGGGCAGCTTGTCGCGCCCCGCCTCGCCCGTGTCTTCGAGCTCTTCACGGATGATGTCGTTACAGAGTTCGACACACTCGTCGCAGATAAATACGGACGGACCCGCAATCAGCTTGCGGACTTCGTGCTGGCTCTTGCCGCAAAAAGAACAATAGAGGAGTTTTCCGTCTTCGCTCTTACCGCGGGAATCATCGCTCATACAATCCTGGCCCTGTGTGACATAAAAATCAGCGTGTTACGGCTGTGAGTCGTAGTTTACATGCGACATTCAATGGTGCAAGGCGGCGCATCCCACTATCAGGGGGACCCGGTATAAGCTATTGATATTACAGGGATCAGTCTTTGTCAGACTCGCCCATTTCCTTGCGTTTGGCCAGAACATGGTCAATGAGCCCGTATTCCCTGGCCTCGTCCGCGCTCTTGAAGTTGTCGCGCTCCAGATCCCGCTCGATTATGTCGACCGGTTGACCGGTATGTTTCGCCATGATTTCGTTGAGCCGCGCTTTCAGCTCCAGCGTCTCCTTGGCGTGAATGCTGATATCAGTGGCCTGGCCCTGGTAACCGGCACTCGGCTGGTGAACCATTACGCGTGAGTGCGGCAGCGCAAAACGCTTGTCCTTGGCACCACCGGCCAGCAGCAGGGCACCCATGCTCGCCGCCTGGCCGACACAGATTGTCGAGACGTCGCAGTTGATGAATTGCATCGTGTCGTAGATCGACAGGCCCGCCGTCACGATTCCGCCCGGCGAGTTGATGTAGAGGTGGATGTCCTTGTCCGCGTTCTCTGACTCGAGGTACAGCAGCTGTGCGACGACAAGATTTGCCATGTGGTCTTCGACCGGACCGACGACAAATACGAGCCGCTCCTTGAGGAGCCTCGAATAGATATCGTATGCGCGCTCACCCCGCGCCGTTTGTTCGACGACCATCGGGACGAGATTGAGAGAGGTGGTGCCCATGCGTTTTCCTTACGGGTTCATGTACTCGGTGAATCCTACCTTTTTTGCGCTACTCTTGCCGTTTTCAAGCAGCCAGTCGAACGCTTGCTGCTCCAGCACGACCGGCTGAATCTGCTGCAAGATCTGCGCATTGCCAAGGTACATGTTCACCATGTCTTCGGAGTTTTCGTAACCGGCGCACATTTCCTCGACGTGCTCACGTAGCTTCGCATCGTCAACCTTGATGTCCTGGTCGGCGATCAGCTGGCTGACCAGCAGGCTCAGACGTACGCGTTTCTCGGCCATCTCTTCGAAGTTCGAGATCGGCGGCGCCTGGTCGTGGTCCTCGATACCGAGGCGCTGCATGGCATCGTGCTGCAGCGCATGCGCTTCCTGGTGCACGAGCGTCTTGGGAATCTCGATCGGGTTCTTCTCCAGCAGCTGCGCCATGATCTGCTCACGGACGTCGCCCTTGAGCTTCTGCTCGGCTTCGCGCTCCATGTTCTCCTTGACGTCATTCATGAACTGCTTGATGCCGCCTTCCTTCACCTCGAACATTTCGGCGAATTCGTCATTCACTTCCGGCAGCACTTCTTCTTCGACGCTGTGCACCTTGATCGCGAAGTCGACCTTTTTACCGTTGAGATCCTCGGCGTGATAGTCCTTGGGGAATTTGACCTTGATGTCCTTTTCTTCGCCCGCCACAACGCCGGTCAGGCCTTTCTCGAATTCCGGCAGCATCTGGCCACCGCCAAGGATGACCGGCACCTCGGTACCTTTGCCACCCTCGAACTCCTCGCCCTTCAGCGTTCCCGTGAAATCACAGGTGACCTTGTCGCCTTCCTTGCTCTTGCGATCGACAGGCGTCCAGGAGGCCTTCTGCTTCTGCAGCCTCAGGATCATCTCATCCATGTCGGCTTTGTCGATAGCGACCTCGGGGATTTCGACCTCGATCTTGTCGAGGTTCTTGAGCTCAACTTTCGGCATGATCTCGAACGTGGCAACGTAGGCGAAGCCGTCCTTGCCATCCTCGGTCTCGATCTGCGGGCCACCGGCCGGATTCAGGTTCTCCTGCATCACGGCGTCGGTGTAACTCTTCTGCATCAGCTCCGACAGCACTTCCTCACGAATCTGCTTGCCGTAGCGTTGCTTGACGACCTTGGGCGGAACTTTGCCCGGGCGAAATCCCTTGAGCTTGGCCGTTTTGCCCACTGATTTGAGCCTGGACGCGACCTCTTGCTCGATACGTTCGGCCGGCAGCTCGACGCGCATGCGGCGCTCCAGTGCCCCGGTCGACTCGACAGTAACCTGCATTGTTGCTTCCCTCTAACGATCATCGGGCGACTGTGGAAGCCGCCCGCGATAAATATTTTATTTTAAATTCAACCTGTTGCGACTCAAGCGGGCGTGGTGCGAAAGGAGAGACTCGAACTCTCACGGGTTGCCCCACTGGCACCTAAAGCCAGCGCGTCTACCAATTCCGCCACTTTCGCATGCCAGCCGGCAATTATAGCCATTGTTTCGGGCGGAACCAAAGGGGTCAGAGCCCTGGGGCTCTGACCCCGTACGGCTTGTCGGCTATTACCTATTGTCGCCCGCCCCTCCCGTTTCGCATCGTTAGGGCCATGAGACTCTTCGACCTGGCGTTTCCCAAGACCGCGGCGGACTACCGCGCCGCCGCCACGGCACTGGATGCGCGCCAGGAAGAGCCCGTGTATTACAGCTTCTCGTTCCCCGTCGCCCGGTGGCTCGCACGGCGTTGTCCCGGCGAGGTCACGATCGACTGGCAGGAAATCGACGACACGTCGCGGCTCGATGAAATCCTGTCGCTGATCATGCACCCCGCGGAAGACGAATACTTCGACAGCGGCTGGGTGTCGACACAGGAATGGGTCGACATGGCACGAGGCAAGAAAACCGACTTCGACTGGCTCATGGCGCAGATGTCTGACAAGCGCCGGGAAAAGATGTGGTCCCAGCTTTATGACGCGGCCGACCTGCCTCTCGCCTGGGACGTGTCTCGCAGCCGTTTCTCCAAATTCCGTAATCGCTTTCCGGTAAAGGATATCTGTACCCGCGAAGCAGGCATGCGCGGTCGTCCCCGCGCGGTGAAAGCAGAAATCCAGAGACCGCTGCGGACAACTCACCTGCCGCCGGCAGACGGGCGGCGCATGATCGACGTTGCAATGGCGTCGCTGGCCGCACGCTACCGCGAGACATGGCATTTCAACTATGCGAATCCCCGCGAGGTGTATGTTGCTGGCGTTGGCACTGGGGTAACGGTCGCAATCTTCGGCCTGTTGCCCGAGCACCGCTTCCCGCTCGAGTGCACGATGGGCTACCTGGTGCTGTCCAACGGCGTCCCGATCGGCTATGGCGGCTCGAGCGTGCTGTTCAGGCAGGTCAACACGGGCGTCAACATCTTCGATGACTTTCGCCACAGCGAAGCCGCATTTCTGTGGACGCAGGTGATGCGTGTGTATCACTCACTGACCGGGTGCACGCGCTTCATCGCCAACCCCTACCAGTTCGGCGGCGGCAATACCGAGGCGTTAAGAAGCGGTGCCTTCTGGTTTTATTACCGACTCGGCTATCGCCCTGTCCTGCAAGATGTTCGCAAACTCGCCCAAAAAGAGTTCGCAAAGATTCGCCGTAATCGCGATTACCGCTCGGACAACAGGACGCTGCGGCAACTGGCCAGCTGCGATATGCACCTGACGCTGCCGGGCGCGAAAGCAAGCGAATTCTTCGACGAGCGCTGGTTCGAGACGGTATCGATGCTGGCCACCCAATCGCTGGCCGAAGCCGGTAAAGATGCGCGCCGCCGGTGTTCCGCCCTGGAGCCGATCATCGCCTCTGTGCGGCCGGAAAACTGGGGCGCCCGGGACCGGCGCCTGACCCGGGAGCTGCTGCGGGCCAAGCAGGGCGAGCTGGAGCTGCCTTACGCCAGGTTGCTTGCGCGGCACGATAAGTTCCTGAAATCGCTGCAAAAGAAATGCAGGAGCGAATCTATTCGCGGCTGAAGTCGCAGCCACAATCGAATCAAGCTCACAGAAATGCGGCCCACCCATTGCTACCGTGTGGCGCATGAAAGGCAAGATCCTCGCAACCCTGTTCGCACTGCCGTTTCTCGGTGTCGGTATCTGGATGGGCTGGTCTATCGGCAATGCCATCTATGACACCGTGCGCATGAGCGACTGGGTTCGGGTGGAAGCGCGCCTGACACGTGCCGGATATGAGACGCACAGCGGCGACGACTCCGACACCTACGAAGCCTATGCCGAGTACACATACCTGGTTGAAGGTCGCGCATACACGGGCGACCGCGTCAGTGTTAGTAGTGGTGCAGACAACATCGGCGACTACCAGCAGGATATCGGCCGGGAGCTCAGCAGTGCGATGTCACGCGGCGATCACATACTTGTCTGGGTAGACCCCGATGATCCTGCCGAGGCTGTCGTCGACCGCGGCATCCGCTGGGGACTGATGGGCTTCAAATCGATCTTCCTGCTCGTGTTCGGCGGCTTCGGCGGTGGCCTGGCGTTCTTCGTGTGGCGAGCGCCGAAGGAAAAAGACAAGACCGATCCGCAGTTTGCTGACAAACCCTGGCTGCTTGATGACGCCTGGCAAACGCCCGAAATACGCTCGAGTTCGAGGGCTTCGATGTTCGGCGTCTGGATCTTCGCCGCATTCTGGAACCTGATCTCGGCGCCGATTCCGTTCCTGCTGTTCGACGAAGTTGTCGCGAAGAAAAACTACATTGCGCTGCTGGGACTGTTGTTTACCGCGGTGGGCATCGGCCTGCTGGTGTGGGCGATTCGCCGCACGATGGAGTGGAAACGGTTTGGTGCTACGCCAGTTACGCTTGATCCGTTCCCGGGTTCGATTGGCGGACACGTCGGCGGCACGATCGAACTCAACGTGCCGCATGCGTCAAGCAACGAGTTCCAGGTCACGCTGACCAATATCAGGAGCTATATCTCGGGCAGCGGCAAGAATCGCAGCCGCAAGGAAAGCGCGAAATGGCAGGACACGATCGTGGCACACAGCGAGTCGACCGGCGCCGGGACCCGGCTGACATTCCGCTTTGATGTTCCCGGGGGCCTGACCGAATCCGACGCGCTCCGCGAAGACGATACCTATCACGTCTGGCGTCTTGACCTCACCGGTGAACTCGACGGGACCGATCTCGACCGAAGCTTCGATATCCCGGTGTATGCCACCGCGACACAGTCACGGCACCTGTCGCAACTTGCCGTCGATCGCGGTCGCGAAAGACAGACCGCCCGAGCCGAGAAAGCTGCACAAGAACACATCCGCTTCGTCAGCGGCGCGACTGGCCGCAGTATGGTGTACCCGATGTTCCGACAATTCTGGTCGCACTTCGCCGGATTCATCGTCGGTGGCAGTTTTGCAGCCGTCGGCGCTTACCTCGTCATTGAAGAAGGCCAGCGCGTGTTTGGCAGTATCTTCGGCGGCATCGGTGGGCTCGTCGCGCTGGCAACACTTTACGGCATGTTCAAGTCGCTCGAGGTGGGTCGTGACGCCAGCGGCTTCTGGACAGTGCGTCGCTGGCTCGGCATTCCGATCAGGCGCCGCCACATGGGCAAGCACGAGTTTCAGCGCTTTAGCAAGAACAGCAACTTGCAGCAGCAGGGTGGCGGCAAGCACGTGATGTACTACAACATCTACGCGCATGGCCTCGACGGGCGCAAACTCGTTGTCGGCGAGGGCTTTCGCGGCGCAAGCCAGGCGGAGGCTGCTATCAGGCTGATCAGCCAGGAACTCGGCCTGGCGAGCACTGCCAGGCGCAACGAACCGCCTGCGACCGATGATGCCTGGGACCCGGCGGGACTGCTACGGCGATAGAGACGGGCAGTCCTGGTCGTACCTCACGGCCAGCTCACCGAACTCCGCAATGGCTTGCGCGATGTCATCGCAGGTCAGGTTGAGATCACCCTGCAGACGCAGCACTTCGATATCGCCGAGCGCGAGGATCGGCGCCAGGCTTTCTATCCGGGTATTGCTGAGGTCGAGGCGCTGCAGGCGTTGCAGCTGGCCCAGGTGAGTAATGTGGTCGAAATTATTGCCGCTGATATCGAGTTCCTCGAGGGCCTGCAATCGCTCCAGCCCCTGCGTCGATGTCATGCCATTGTGATCGAGAAACAGGCGTCGCAGCGTCACCGGCAGGTCGACCTCCGACATATCCGCAATCCGGTTGCTGCCTGCATCGAGCATTTCGAGACTCTGGAGGGCAGCGACGGGTCCCAGGGATGTCAGGTGATTGCTGCGAATGTTCAACTCTTTGAGTGTCGGCACGGCAGCAAGGTCAACGGCCGAACGGATATGGTTGTGCGCGACGGAAAGGCTTTCCAGTGTCACGAAATGCTGCGCCGCAAGCCACTGCAGATTCTCGAACTGGTTGTAATTGACGTCGATGCGGCGCAGCGTTGCCGCAGCGCGAAACGCGGGCAACTGGCTCAGTCGGTTGTGGCTCAGCTCGATGACTTTCAGACGCGGTAACTGCGCGATCGGCCCGATATCCTCAATAGCGTTGAACGCCAGGTTCAGGTCGGTCAGGGCAACGAGATGCTCGATGCCACTGACATCATGAATGGGCTCGCTGGCCGGGTTGTTGCAGCGCAGGCTGACTATCTGGCCAACATCATGCCAGTTGTGGGCAGCTGTCACCTCATCGACACACCGCGCAAGTACCTCATCGGCAAACCTGACTTCATTCGTCGTCTTGTACACGTCCAGCTTCACGGGACGCATCAACAGCACAGCCAGGGCCACAACCAACAGCGACAGTACGACGATGATCACCCTGGCCGTGCGCAGCGGGCCACGCCCGGACGGCGGTATATTGCCGTTCAGGACCGCCAATTGCGGTTGATCCTGTTTGCCTTTGTCGGACATGTACTTCCCTCCGTCTTTATCCAGCTGTCCGTCAGTGCCGCCAGAACGAAGGCGTCAACAGGATCAACAGCGTAAAAATCTCCAAACGGCCAAGCATCATCACCGCACAGATGATCCACTTCGATGGATCGGAAAGCGAGGCAAAATTGCTGACCGGGCCAATAACGTCCCCTATCCCGGGACCGACGTTCGCTGCGGCCGTCGCCGCCGCGCTAAAACTGGTAACGAAGTCATTGCCAAATGCGGCGAGCAATGCCGCGCCGATTCCAACCGTGACCGCAAACGTAAGTGCAAAAGCCATGACCGATGCGACGATTTCATCGGTCAGCGGCTGATCGTCCATCGTGCGCGAGAATGTCGCGCTCGGGTGCAACAAACGCTGTATCGTTTCCCGGAACATCATGAAAGCGATTTTGAACCTGAAGATCTTGATGCCGCCACTCGTGGACCCGGAACTGCCACCGATGAACGTCAGGAAGAAGAACAGAACGACCGCGAAACTTCCCCAACCCGTATAGTCGGCGCTCACGTACCCGGTCGTCGTCGCAATAGATACGACATTGAAGAACGCCTCGCGGATCGATGTACCCAGCTCGAACTGTTCGGTGGCAAACAGCCACACAACGCACAACGCTGACACCGATGCATAAATGCCGAGCATGGTCCGCACCTGGCCGTCTTTGAAGATGTGGCCGAAGCGCCCGACGAGCACCGGCAAATACAGCATGAACGGAACGGCAGCCATCGTCATGAACAGGACCGCAATAGACTCGATTGCGATCGAGTCGAAATAGGCGATCGAACGATCGTGCGTGGAAAAGCCACCCGTAGACATGGTCGTCATGGCGTGGTTGACCGCATCGAACAGGCTCATTCCCGCGATCCAGTAGCTGACCATGCAGACCAATGACAATGCCAGGTAAGCCAGCAACAGCCGCGTCAGCAGGCGACCGGTGCGCGGCAACGCCTTTTCCGAAAGGTCGGAGGATTCTGTGCGGAACAGGCGCATGCCACCAATCCGCAGGAACGGCAGTACCGCGGTGCCGAATGCAATGATGCCGAGGCCACCGATCCATTGCAGCGTCGAGCGCCACAGCAGGATGTCCACGGGCAGGTTGTCGAGCCCGCTCAGCACCGTGGCCCCCGTCGTCGTCATGCCCGAGACGCTCTCGAACACGGCGTCGGTTGAACTCGTGACCGTGTGCGACAACAGGAATGGCAGCGAGCCCAATATGCACACCGTTATCCAGGCGAGATTGGTTAGCAGGAACATCTCCCGGATGCGGAGATTGGGGCGCGAACCCCGCCGCGACACTAGCAGGACCAGCGCGATTGCGATCGTGATGGCCTCACTTGTCAGAAAGGCCTTCAAATCCGGGGACCCCACATGCCAGGCGACCAGGCAGGGGATGAGCATTACGGCGGCCAGGCCAAAAAGAATGGGGCCGAGCAGAAATGCAACGGAAGATAGTGAAATCAACGCTTTGCGAAACCAGTCATGATCGTCGGGTTGCGGGGACCAATCCCCGGAATCCGGGGATCAACTGACCCGCATTCTACACAAATGCCGGTGCCGCGATCGATACGAAAATGACCAGGATCAGCAGGTAGCCAACGGTGCCCTGTTCGGTTTTGCCTGAATTCGTCATTGTCTCGCTCCTCGTGAATCGTTTCTGCAAGCCCTGAGGATGGCGATACGGTGGCGCAACAACTTGACCGGGAGATGATCGTTTTCTGACCTTTGTATGATCATTGTAAATACCTATGGAATTCCAGCGTCGCAGCGCCTATACCAGTACCTGTGAAAACCTGTACGCATCTGGTCTTACTGGCGCTCCTTGCCGGCTGTGCGCAATCCGAAAACCCGCTGCTCGGCGAGAACAATGATCCTGACCTGTACCTCCTGGGTACCTGGTATTTCGCCACGACGGATAACAACGGCACACTGGTTCCGGGCGATAGCAAGGAGTATTTCGACGTCAGCCTGGCAGGCGACAGCTTCGTCATGAACTACCACGAAGAGGGCAAGGTAACGGTCTTCGAGCTGGTAACGACTCGAATCGGCCCGTCGCGCTTCGTCAGCATGCGCCCGGTTGAGTGGATTGGATTTGAGGAGGGGCAGCCTGCTAACAGGGACGAAGCGGCGAGCTGCCCCTGGCAGATCCTGCTATACCAGACGTTCATGCCCGATACGTTGCCCAACTTCGACGATAACGGGCAAGCAGGCAGCAGTGACGAGACTATTGAGCCTTCCGCCGCGGCCGTTCGCGAGGCCAATGAGAAGCTTCGAGGCAGATTGCTGTTTTACCAGCTAATGGATCCCGACGTCATTCACGTCGCCATCAAGCAACATGACATTGCAGGCAGTCGCAAAGACACCATGTCATCGCCCTGCATAATGGCATCATCGGATCAGTTACAATCATTCATTGCCGGGCATCGCGACGAAATCTATACCGGCGAGGAATGGTTCCCGGCGGTCAGGGCGACTGACTAGCACGGAGAATTGGTGGGAGACCGGGGAATCGAACCCCGAACCTGCGGATTAAGAGTCCGTTGCTCTGCCTGATTGAGCTAGTCTCCCAATACTCCGGGTGCGGTCCAGCAAGGAAACCATTGCCCGGGCGGCCGGTCCAATGTTGCTGGACGCGCGATGTTAGCAAAGGGGGCGCTACATGCAAAGAATTACAATAATCTCGTTGGTACTCGTTTCCACCGCCGCCATGGCCGACCTGGCCGACGATGTGCGCTGCCGGGAAATCGGCTTCAGCAAATCGATCGAATCCAGGGACATGGAGGCATTCCGCTCATTCCTCGACGACGACGCCCGGTTTGTCGGAGGACAGGTTCGACGCGGCCCGGATGAGATTACCGAAGGCTGGAGCGTGTATGCGCCCGCGGACGGGCCGTCGCTCAAGTGGCGGCCACAAATCGTGGAGGTGCTCGAGGACGGCAAGCTGGCGCTCAGCCGCGGCCCATACAAGTACACCGAAGTAAATGCAGAAGGCGACGTGGTCGACTACTACGGCACGTTTAACTCAATCTGGCGCCTGCAGGATGACGGCAGCTGGAAAATCGTGTTCGATGCCGGCAGCCTGGCCGCCGGCAAACTGCCGGAGGACCAGCTGGTATTGCTGGAAGCCGAGGACGATTGCGATCCGTAGCGCCCGCCGCGGCGGACGAGAAAGTGGGGTGGACGATGGGACTCGAACCCACGACGACCGGGATCACAACCCGGGGCTCTACCAACTGAGCTACGCCCACCACGGTTTTCAAATTGTATCGCGGCTGAAGCCGCTCCTACAGCCACTTCTTGAAGTGGCGCGCCCGGCAGGACTCGAACCTGCAACCCTCGGCTTAGAAGGCCGATGCTCTATCCGGTTGAGCTACGGGCGCAATTCGCATCCATCGTTTCTTAGTCGCGCCATTGGGCGCTCCTGCAGAAGCAATATCCTGGTCGGGGCAGAGGGATTTGAACCCCCGACCCTCTGCTCCCAAAGCAGATGCGCTACCAGACTGCGCCATGCCCCGATGCCGGATATTCTGCCACACGCTCGCTCTGGCCGGGGCCAGACCTCGCGGGGGCACGATAATACGGGCGCCCGGATATGAGGTCAATGAACCAGTTGCATCATTCGTTGCACCTGTAATGGCCCGATTTGGCCGTTCTTGGTATCTTTTCGATTCGCGTCCCGTGGGCGCCCGTGAAATGCGCTTGAGGAAGTAATGAGAAATACCCTGATTGCCCTGTTCCTGGGGTTCTGTGTTCCTGTTGCCATGGCAGCCGACGAGGTGCCGCCACACGCGTACGTCAAGATGGAGACGACCGAAGGGAATATCATCCTCGAGCTCAATGGCAAGGAGGCGCCACTGACCGTCGGGCACTTCCTCAGGAAAGTCGACGAAGGCTTCTACGACGGACTCATATTTCATCGTGTGATCCCCGGGTTCATGGCCCAGGGCGGCGGATTCACGCCGAGTTTCACAAAGAAAGAATCGGACGAGACCATACCGAACGAGTCGGGCAACGGCCTGACCAATGCGCGCGGCACGATCGCGATGGCGCGGCTGGGCGACCCGCATACGGCTAACACGCAGTTCTTTATCAATGTCGCAGACAACAGCCGCCTGGACCCCAACAAGAAGATGTTCGGCGGCAGCTGGGGCTATGCCGTATTTGGCAGTGTGATCGAGGGCATGGAAGTCGTCGATGCGATCGTTAATGTTGAAACCGGCCCGCAGGGACCCTTCCAGAGGGACGTGCCTGTCGTGCCGATCGTCATCAAGAAAATGTCACGCTACACCTTTGAGTAGGCATCCATGACGACACTGTTCATTTCTGACCTTCACCTCGAGGCCGACCGACCCGACATCGGAAAGCAGTTTCTCGACTTCATGGAAACAGAGGCCAAAGAAGCCGACGACCTCTATATCCTCGGCGACCTGTTCGAGGCCTGGGTCGGCGACGATGATCCCAATACGCACTACTTCGCGATCAAAAGATCGTTGCGCAAGCTCGTCGACAGCGGCATACCGGTGTACTTTTTGCACGGCAATCGCGACTTCATGGTCGGCAAGGATTTCGCCAATGAGACCGGCGTGAAGATTCTCGACGACCCATACAAGGTCACCATGTACGGCCGGAAAACGCTGCTAAGCCACGGTGACATCCTGTGCATCGATGATGTCCAGTACCAGCGCGTGCGCAAGATGGTCCGTGACCCTGACTGGCAGGCCACTATGCGCGCCAAGCCGCTCAAGGAACGCCTGCGCATTGCGCAGGAAGCGCGGCGCCAGAGCCTCGAGCAAACCATCAATAAGAGCCTCGAGATCATGGATGTAAACCAGGACGAAGTGAAACGGGTCATCCAGGAACACCAGGTCGATGTGCTGCTGCACGGTCACACTCATCGACCGGCTGTTCACGACGTCGACCTTGGCAATCGCAAGGCCAAGCGAATTGTCCTGGGTGACTGGTATACGCAGGGCAGCGTCGTCCGGTGGGACACGCGTGGGCCGAAGCTGGAAAGCTTGCCACGGTAATGATCGGTGTCAGAGCCCTTTTCGCGAAAAGGGCTCTGACACCGATGGTGGTCCCGAATGAAAGCGGAACTGCTCGTCCGGCTCTGAAATCAATCTTGCTTCCACGGCCTTGAGTTCTGCGAGGCGCGCTTCGAGTTCGCCTGCACTAACGCCGCATTCGGTTTTCGCGAACGCGATGTAGTGCTCGAAATGCCGCGCCTCCGATGCCAGCAAGCCACTGTAGAACTTGCCGAGCTTCTCCGGCAAATGCGGCGCAAGAGCGGCGAAGCGCTCGCAGGAACGCGCCTCTATGAGCGCGCCGATGAGTAGCAGGTCCAGCAACTTGTGCGGCTCTTCATCGCGAACTTCGTCTCGCAGTCCACCGGCGTATCGGGACGCCGTCAGTCGCTCGAACGCGACGCCCATGTCTTCCATGATCGAACGCACCTGCTCGAAGTGGCGCAGCTCTTCACGCGCCAGCCGTGACATGCGTTGCGCCAGCTTTGTTCTGTCCGGGTAGCGATACAGGAAACCCAGCGCGGTGGATGCTGCCTTGAGTTCACAGTTCGCATGATCGAGCAACATCTCGGGCAGCCTGCTACGCGCTGCCTCTATCCATTCCGGCGGCGTGCCCGTGTCGAGAAAGGCGGCAATATTTTCCGGCACTACAGCCATTCGACGATCTCGTCCGCCGTTTGCAGGCGATCATCGGGCCGCTTCGCCAGCATCATGTTGAGCAATGCCTGGTACTGCGCGAAACGCGGCCGGAGCAGCGGAATTGGCGCCTGTGCATGCTGGTAGATAATGCCCATCGCCGTGTCTGCCCTGTATGGTTTCTGCCCTGTCAGCATTTCGTAGAAAATGACCCCCAGGCTGTATATGTCGCTGCGATGATCGACGCCGTTGCCATGCCCCTGCTCCGGGCTCATGTAATACGGCGTGCCGAAGATCTCACCGTCGTCCGTCAGTTCCATGCGCAATCGCATGCGCTTTGCGAGCCCGAAATCGATGAGCGCGATCGAGTCGTCGCTGCGCAGCATGATGTTGCCCGGCTTGAGGTCACGATGCAGGATGCCGACGCGATGAATCTCGGCCAGCGCGCCGGCTATTTGCTTCAGGTAGCGAACCGCATCCGGCTCCCTGATGCCTGCGGAAATTCGGCGCCGCAGATCGCCGGCATCAATGTACTCCATCGCAATATGCGCATGCTCGTCGCTGACGCCGAGGTCATAGATGCCGACGATGTTCGGATGCCGGATTTCCGCGATGAGCTCATATTCCTGCAGGAAGCGGTCAAACGCACCGATGTTGTCTGCCACGTCGGGCAGCTGCTGCAGGACCTTGAGCACGACTTTCACGCCGGTCGACTGGCGTTCGGCGAGGTAAATGGATGAGTGCGAGGTCGCACCGAGCTTTTCGAGAAAATTGTAGCCGCGAATCAGCGGGTGAATGCCGGTTCGTTCATCGCCGACGAACAGTGAGCCGGTCGAAGCCACGCGCCTGCGCGAAACGAGGATGTCACTGAGCTGGACCGTCAAGGCGTCGTGCCGGACCTCGAGGCGCGGGAAGAATGCAGCAGCACCGACTTTCAGGGCCCGCGGTCCGTGGCTCTTGGGGCCGAAATACACAACGGCGGGGAAGCCCGGCGTCTTGCAAAAGCGCTTGAGCACTTCGAGACCTTCGCGCTCGCCGTGCTCGCTGCCCAACAAAATGATGTCATTGCCGGCGCCCGAGAACTCATCGGGAAGATAACCGGCCTCGGTCGGATCGTAAGCCGAGATGATCGCGTCGGGCCAATGGGTGGTTACGTGATGCATCAGCAGGCTGCGAAAATCAGCCTGGCCGTCGATGATCATCATCTTGAGGCTCATTGGGACCTGCTCCGGCAGGCAGTGTGGCTACATGCCGACGGCGGTATTCGTGCCCTCTGCGCCCGGCGCATCCATGGCAGCAAGGCCTCTGCGCCTGGCTTCGCGCATCTGCTTCGCTGCGTCATTTCTGCGTTGCTCGATCTCATGCAGGTATTCGTCGGTCACGTCCCCGGTCACATATTCGCCGGAGAAGCAGGAAGTATCAAACTCTTCGATGTCCGAATTGTCGTGCCGCACCGAGCGGATCAGGCCGTGCAGATCCTGGTAGATCAGGCGATCGGCGCCGATCAGCTCCTGCACCTCCTCGACCGAGCGCCCGTTCGCGATGAGCTCGGCCGCGGCCGGCATGTCGATGCCATAGACGTTCGGGTAGCGCACCGGTGGCGCCGCTGAAGCGAAGTAGACTTTGCGCGCGCCGGCTTCCCGCGCCAGCTTGATGATCTGCCTCGACGTCGTACCCCTGACTATCGAATCATCGACGAGCAGCACATTCTTGTTGCGAAACTCGAGGTCGATGGCATTGAGTTTCTGGCGCACCGACTTTGTCCGCTCTGCCTGCCCCGGCATGATGAACGTGCGGCCGATGTAACGGTTCTTGATAAATCCTTCGCGATACTTCGTGCCGAGATGGTGTGCCACCTGCACGGCTGCTGTGCGGCTCGTGTCGGGAATCGGGATGACGACGTCGATGTCGTGGTCCGGGAAATCGCGCACGATCTTGCCGGCCAGCTGTTCACCCATACGCAGCCGCGTCTTGTATACCGACAGGTTGTCGAGGATCGAGTCCGGCCGCGCAAAGTAGACGAATTCGAAAATACATGGCGTATGACGCGTCGGCTTGCCGTGTTCGCGCGAATGCAGCTTCCCACCCACATCGATAAAAACGGTCTCGCCGGGCTTGACGTCACGACTGCGCTCGAACTGCAGGATATCGAGAGCAACGCTTTCGGACGCCACCATGTAATCGGTGCCGTCCTCCCATTTGCGTTCACCGACAACGAGCGGCCGGATGCCATTCGGGTCGCGAAACGCAACAACGCCGATGCCGACAATCAGTGCCACGACCGCATAGCCACCGCGGCAGCGCTCATGTACGGCCTCGACTGCGTCGAAAATCTGCTCCGGTGTCGGCTTGCCGTTGGTGCGTTCCTGCAGCTCGTGCGCGAACACGTTGAGCAATACCTCGGAGTCGGACCCCGTACTCAGGTGGCGCCGGTCTTCGCGCGTCAGCAACTCCGACAGCTCGTCACAGTTAGTCAGGTTGCCGTTGTGGCCAAGGCAAATACCGTATGGCGAATTGACGTAGAACGGCTGGGCCTCGGAGGCGCGCGAGCCGCCTGCCGTCGGGTAGCGAATGTGTCCGATGCCGACATTGCCCGTCAGGCGCAGCATATGGCGATGCCGGAAAACGTCCCGGACCAGGCCGTTGCTCTTGCGTTGCCGTAGCCCGTCCTCGCCCCAGGTCACGATGCCCGCAGCATCCTGGCCGCGGTGCTGCAACACCGTGAGTGCGTCATAGATTTCCTGGTTGACAGGCCTGTGACTGACTATTCCGACAACACCGCACATAGGTCAGATCATGTCCCGTTCGGGAATGAGGATCTCGTAGCCTTGCGGGGCCATCACGAGGATCCACTCGACGACGGGTTCAAAGAACGGTACGAAGTTCGAACGTTCCAGCTGTTCGGCCCTGCTTACACCGACAAACTCGGCACCGATAAGCGCCACTGCGATCAGCAACACGCCTCTCGCCGCGCCAAATACGCCTCCTGCCAGCCGGTCCATGCCACTCAGCACAGACAGTCGCACGAGCTTGGAGATACCCCAGCCCAGCAGGCCGCCAATCGAGAGGATTACGACGAATACGAGAATGCGGCCGAACCACATGCGCAGGTCCCTCGAAGCGATCCAGCTATCCGAGATCTCGCCTATGCCCGGCCCAAAAAACAACGCCGCCCAGATGGCGACGAGCAGGGCTGCGATCGATATCGCTTCTTTAACGAAGCCGCGGACGATGCCTACGATCACGGAGACTGCAATGGCAACAACGATAAGAATGTCGAGAATCGGCATCAGAGATGTCGGCGCGGTTCAACGTGATCGGCGAGAATGGGAGAAGATTCTAACAGAGTCGCAAGCGGCCACAAGAATAACCATCAGCGCGGCATTACCTTGACGTCATGGCCCTCGGCCTTGAGCTTTGCGGCGACCGATTCTGCGGTGTCCCGGTCCTCATGTGGTCCAATCCGAACGCGGAAGAGGCGGCCCGACGACGTGGTGACCGGGCTGAAAAAGGCCGAGTAACCCTGCTTGCGAAGGTCTGCCGCGATCTTCTCTGCCTTCTCCTGATCGCTATAAGCACCATATTGAACGTCCCACATGCCGGTCGCAGAGGTGTCTGCGGCAGCGGCTTGTTCTGGTTCTTCCGCCGGCGTTTCTTCGGCAACCGGCTGCGGCGCTGGCCGGGCGGCGACAGGCTCCGGCTTCGGCTCCTCGCGGGTTTCGACTGGCTCAGGGGTCGGCTCGGCCGGTTCGCTGTCACCGTTTGACGGAACAGGATTGCTGCGGTCCCGGTCGAGTACGACCGTCTTGATGTCCTGGTCGGCCTGCCCCGGAAGAGGCACGTGCTCGCTGACGATCTCGCCCTCCGCAGGAGCCCATCGAGAAACACCGGGACCACGAGGACAACCACGGCCACCAGAACCGCGGCGCCGATGATGCGTTCTTTCAATGCTCGATCCATCATGACTGCTTGTGCTTTTCGCGTCGCGAGTATAGCTGGTTCAACGCCGGTCCAACCAGATAAAACGATCCTGTCAGCAACACCCTGTCCTCTGCACCTGCGATTTCTTCAGCTCGGTCGATTGCCGCCTCGAGATTGTCGCCGACCAGGCAGGCGGCGCCCGTCTCGTTGGCGACGCGACGGGCGAGTTCATCAGCGTCAATCGCACGATGGCTGTCGGCCGCGACCGCCATCCACTGGTCCACGTATGGTGCCAGGTGGGCCACAACGCCCTCGACGTCCTTGTCATCCAGCATACCCAGTATGGCAACCGTCTTTGCGGCACTGTCCAGTTCTCCAAGCGCCTTGCCGAGCACCTCCGCCGCGGCGGGATTATGTGCGACATCCACGATCCAGTGCGTCTTGTTCTCGATCTGCTGGATACGTCCATCCAGCCGCACGTTGTGCAGCGCGTTACTGACGACTTCCTGCTCCAGAACGTCAGTCATACCGACCGCTTCGACCACAGGGCTGGCAGCACCAGCTCATCGAGCCTGGTTTTAGCGCCGCGCCACGACCACGTTTCGCCGTGCAACTCCCAGTCGAAGTCCGTTCCGGCTAACCGCAGTTCGGCGCCAATATCATCAGCATGGTCGATGATCGCCTGCGGCACGTCGCGCGCGCCGAAAATGGCCGGCTTGCCCGCACGCATGACGCCGGCTTTCTCGAAAGCGATAGCCTCAATTGATTCGCCAAGCCAGTCGCAGTGATCCAGGGCAATATTGGTGATCAGGGAGGCTGTCGGTTCAACGGCGTTGACGGCGTCAAGCCGCCCGCCCATGCCGACCTCGAGAATCAGCGTGTCCATGCCGGCATCCGCAAACAGCACCAGCGCGGCGAGCGTGCCAAACTCGAAATACGTCAACTCTTCCTCGCCGCGCACCGTCTCCACACGCTCGAACGACGAAATGATCTGTTCGTCGCTTGCGTCGATGCCGTCGATACGGATGCGTTCGTTGTAGTTGATGATATGCGGCGATGTGTAGCAGCCAATGCGCGCACCTGTTGATTTCAACAACGACTCGAGCATTGCAACGCTGGAACCCTTGCCGTTCGTTCCGGCGATGTGAAAGACACGGTCGGCGAGCGGCAATTCGAGCCTGTCCAGCACACGGCTGACACGCTCCAGGCCGAGATCGATCTCGCGCGAGGAAATCGTTTCCAGCCTCGCCAGCCAGTCCGACAGAGGCATAGCTGTGCCGTACACGAATGCCTACTTTGTTTCTATGGGGCTTGGGCGATGCTCGAACTTGGCCAGCAGGTCGGCGACCTGCTTACGCATTTGCCGCCGGTCGACGATCATGTCGATGGCGCCGTGATCGAGCAGGAATTCACTGCGCTGGAATCCTTCCGGCAGCTTCTGCCGTACGGTCTGCTCAATGACGCGTGGACCGGCAAAACCGATCAGGGCATTGGGTTCGGCTATGTTCACATCTCCGAGCATGGCGAGGCTCGCCGAGACACCGCCTGTTGTCGGGTCTGTGAGTACGGAAATGAACGGCACGCCCTCCTCGCCCAGCTTCGCCAGTGCTGCGGCCGTCTTCGCCATCTGCAACAGGGAGAACAGGGCTTCCTGCATGCGGGCACCGCCACTTGCCGCGAACGAGATCAGCGGCATGCCGTTCTCGGCCGCATGTCTCGCCGCGCGCGCGAAACGCTCGCCGACGACCGAACCCATCGAGCCACCCATGAACGCAAATTCGAATGCGCAGACGACGACCGGCCTGCCGAGCAATGAACCCGTGACTGAAACGAGTGCATCCTTCTCGCCCGTCTTCTTCTGTGCCTGGACGATGCGGTCGCGGTAACGCTTGCTGTCGCGAAACTTGAGGGGATCCCGGGGTTCGAGACCCGCTGCCAGCTCCTGCTGCGAGTCCGGATCAAGGAAAAAATCGAGACGCTGCCGCGCACCAATACGCAGGTGATGGTCGCACTTCGGGCACACCTGCAGATTGCGTTCGAGCTCGTTGCGGTACAGCTGAGCGTCGCACTTCGGGCACTTGATCCACACACCTTCAGGCACCGAGCGCGTGCGCTTCTCGGTGCTGATACGGGACGGCATTAACTTCTCAAACCAGCTCATGGGCGCATCTTATCTCAAATTTCGATTGGGGTCGGGTGGCAATTGAAACTCGTCCGGGTAGGTCACGTTGACGAGCGTCAGGCCGTGTGGCGGCGCGGCTGCGCCGGCTTTGGTGCGATCCCTGCTCTCGAGCACCTCGGCCGCCCACTCTTCGCCTTCGTCGCCACAACCGATCGCAACCAGCGTCCCGGTGATATTGCGCACCATGTGCTGCAGGAACGCGTTGGCCGTCACGTGCAGGTGCAACCAGTCCTTGTCCCGGGTCACCGATATGGCAGTGACTTCACGGTTTGGCGTCGATGCCTGGCATCCGGCAGCCCGGAATGCCGAAAAATCGTGCTCGCCGAGCAGGGCCTGGGCTGCGCGATTCATGCGTTCGGCGTCGAGCTCGGGGTATACCCACCATGCCCGGTGCCGGTACAGGGCGGAGCGCTGCAGGCGATTGAGTATCAGGTAGTGATAGCTGCGCGACGTCGCCGAGAAGCGCGCATGGAAGCTGTCGTCAACGGGCTGTACCCAGGTCAGGTTGATGTCGTCGGGAAGGTTGCTGTTGCCGCCGAGCAACCAGCCACGCGCATCGCGCTCGCTGCTGGTGTCGAAGTGAGCCACCTGGGCCGAGGCATGCACGCCGGAGTCGGTGCGGCCAGCGCACGTAACTTCAACGTCTTCGTTGGCAACGGCCTTGACGGCATGCTCGACGAGCGCCTGGACGCCCAGGCCGGTGCGTTGGCGCTGCCAGCCGTTGTACGCCGTACCGTCGTACTCCAGACCGATTGCAATTCGCACAGGGAGTGGGCTTGAACAGCTTCCTAGCTAGGCAGTGAATCCAGCAATTGCTGCGCCTGCTGGCGCTGGCCTTCGTCACCCTCGTCCAGGACTTCCTCGAGAATCGAGCGCGCACCAGCCGGATCACCCATATCGACATAGGCACGGGCCAGGTCGAGCTTGGTGCCGACCTCGGTCATAGTACGCGCCTCGGTGAGCTCATCGCTCATATCCTCGGGCGAGATATTGGCTGTCGGCGAATCGTCGGGCATTGACGGTCGCGGCTGCTCGACCGTGGCGTCGTCACGCGGCTGCTCGACCGTGTCCCCGGCATCGCTGACCTGCAATGCGGCTGTCAGGTCGTCGAGATCGAGCTCGACGTCGGTGCTTGCGACCGCCGGCATCTCGCCGGTCTCGTCCATGTTGAAGTCGCCCGTAAACGCATCCTTCGGCAGCGCCTCGGTCTTGGCAAAGTCGAAGTCGGCGGCATCATCATCATCGTCGAGGCTGGCTAGCAACGTCTCGGCATCATCCGCGATATCTTCTCCGGGCGGCTCATCATCAAGCCCGGTGGCAAGCATCGTCTTTTCTTCTGCCTCGATATCGGCTTCCGCGTCTGTCGTCGTGTCGACGGCGAGATCCGAGCTCAGTACCTGGGTAACCCCGGTTGCATCGAGCAACGCGTCCTCCGGCTTCTCGTGAATCCCGGTACCGCTGAGCGACTCGTTGATGCCGGTATCTTCTTCAGGAGACAGCGCCTCCTGCAAGCCGGTGGCATCCGCGTCAACTTCAGGATTCTTGCCGGTGACTTCCGAAATATCCGTCTCGTCGATTGCCTCCATAAGCCCGGTGGCATCGACGTCGTCGTCAAGCGATGCGAGTTCCGTTTCTGCCAGGCTGTCGACATCGAGGCCGAGGTCATCGAGATTGATCTCGGCAGTTTCATCGGCCGACTGGCCGCTGCTTTCGATTGCATTGCCTAACGTGTCATCGAGTGACGGCAATTCCGCAGTACCTGACAACGAATCGAACTGCTGCTCGATCGTCGGCGTTTCGGCAGTTTCATCGGATGCTGCTGCCGTCTCGTCGGCAACCGGCATTTCAGCGGTCTCGTCACTGGCAGGCATCTCGCCGGTCAGGTCCAGGTCGGGCGATTCCACCGTTGGGCTTTCAGCCGTTTCGTCGACATCCGCCAGGACCGATTCCTGCTCGCCGGTCACATCGAGCGAGAAGTCCAGTGCGCTTTCGTCCTCAGCACCGAGGTCGATGACTTCGTCGTCTCCGCCGCCAAGGTCGACAACGTCACTGGCACCCTCTTCCACGCCAAATTCCATGTCGAGCGCGCCGGTTTCGTCGCCGCCTTCGTCGAACGCGAGGTCGACCGCCTTGGTGGCGCCTGCCGCGCTCGCGCCGGCAAACAACTCGTCGTCGGCGGCGATCTGCTGGCCCATGATGACAATCTTGTCCCAGTCAGCGCTGTCGTCACCGCCCACGGCCGACTTCAGGCGGCTCGCTGCATCGATGAACGCATCGCGGTTGCCCCAGACAAAGTAGATTTCGCAAAGCTTCGTCAGCAGGTCCGAACGTTCTGGCTCGAGCTGCAAGGCACCATTGATCAGATCGGCAGCCTGGTCGTACAGGCCGTAGGCCATGTGGAAGTCAGCTTCTGCAATTGGATCGGACTGGTCGAGATTGACTGCCGTCTCGCTGCTGAACGTGTCTTCGAGCGAGCCGAACTGGCCCGTTTCCTCGGTAGAAGCATCCGCAAAGGGCGCTGGTTCGGGCACCGCGTGCACCTCTCCCGTGGCATCCAGATCGACACTCGGTGCGGGCGCATCAACGGTCTCATCGAGCGAACCGATGGACGGTTCCGATTCCTGCTCGACAACCACGATGGATTCGTCCGGAGACGGCGCACGCAGGCTTTCAGTGGCGCTGATATCGGCTACCATCTCGTCCTTGTCGAGCGGCTGCCAATCTTCGATGTCATCTTCACTTCCGCCGCGACGCATCATCCAGAACAGCAAGCCGATGACGACAACCAGCGCACCGGCAATGGGCATCCACCAGCTCTTGACAAATTCCAGCACCTTATCGACCAGGCCCGGCTCGGCCGGCGCTGACTGAATGGTCGTCTGCGGGGTCACTTCGGCCGGTTCGACGTCGTCGACGGCTGCGTCATCCGCGGCATCCGCAACAGCATCATCGCCAATAATGTCGCCAGTCTCGTCGGCCAGGTCGTCTGCAACTGCAGGCTCGAACTCCTCGCCACGGATGCGGGCCAGTTCCTCGCGCAACTGCGCGAGTTCGTTGTCCCTGATTTCGATCAGCGATTGTTGCTGCGGCACATCAGCGGCTTCAAGCTCGGCGATGCGGTCCAGGATCTCCTGCTCGCGGCCAAGCGGTTCGTCTTCAACGAACGGCTCAGGCTCTTCGTAAGGCTCAGGCTCGGGTTCCGGCGCCAGCGTATCGCCCTCATCGGCAAAGTCGTCATCGGGCGGAACAAGCGTAAGACTCGGTCGCGTCGATGTGTCACTGGCGGCAGCGTATGTACCACCACCCCATTCGGCGTGCTGGCGTTGCGCTTCTGCCAACGCATCATCGCGATTGATCTGGAAAATTTCGTCGGCACTTGGAATACGAATACTCGCGCCGGCGCGAAGTATATTGATGTTGCCGCCGAACGCATTCGGGTTTGCCTCGAAGACCGCCAGCATCGTCTGGTTCATCGTCAGGCGGAAGTCAGGACGAATGCGCGACGCAAGTCCCCACAGGGTGTCACCCCGCAGCACCGTGTAGTCACCGCCCGGGATGTCGCTGAAGTCGGCCGCTGCGGGAGCGGGCTGCTGCGGTTCAGACTGCGCCGCTGGCGTCGTGTCGGCCTGGCGAGGCGCCGGCGCGGGCGCGGGGCGCGGTTGCGGCTGTGGCTGTGGCGGCGGCGCTGTGCGTTCGATTCGGCCGCTATCGGAAGGCGCGGTGCGCGTCGGCGCCTGCACGGCGGGCGCGGTGTCTGCGGCCGGCGGCGCGAAGGTCGGTGGATCGAGGAATACGGTGTACTCGCGAAGCAGGCGGCCTCGCGACCACGATGCTTCGACGAGGAATGTCAGGAACGGCTCCGCCATCGGTGTTGCAGAGCGAACCTGCACGTAGTTGCCGTCAGCACGACCGCTGCGAATGATCTGGAATTCAATGTCTTGCAGGTAGTACGGGCGATCGATGCCATAACGTGCGAAGGTATCGCCAGACGCCATCGCGACCGTGAGGTTATCGAGTTCTTCGGGGGTAGCGGAAAGGAGCTCGATTCTGGCGCTCAATGGCTCATTGAGCGCCGACTCCATGCGAATATCTCCCAGACCCAGGGCCCAGACCTCACTCGACAGCAATAAAACAAACACAAGTGAGATTCGAGAGAGTCTTCTCGACATAATATTAATCTCCAGCTCCCCGATACATCGCTGTGATGACCCCGCAAAAGGCCCCATCACGGCACGCAGACCGCTTTAACATATGATCGTGGACTATAGCTTATAAATGGTTTTTCGCCAATATTTCAGCAATTTGGACGCTATTTAGAGCCGCGCCCTTACGTATGTTGTCAGACACCACCCACAGGTTTAATCCGCGTGGATGAGAAATGTCCTCACGCACCCGACCTACGTATACAGGGTCGGTACCCGAACTGTCGGTGACGGCTGTCGGATATTCGCCAGTATGCTGGCCGTCAATCAGGGTGACCCCGGGGGCTTTTTCGAGCAATTCACAGGCTTTTTCTGCCGAAATCTTGTCTTTCGTCTCGACGTGCACGGCTTCGGAGTGACCGTAAAACACCGGGATGCGCACGGCAGTAGGATTCACGAGGATGTCGTCGTCTGCGAAAATCTTGCGCGTCTCCCAGACCATTTTCATTTCTTCCCTGGTGTATTTGTTGTCGAGGAACACGTCGATGTGCGGCACGGCGTTGAACGCAATCTGCTTTGCATCGCCCTCGATTTCGACCGGGCGCCCGTTCAGCAACAACGCTGTCTGGCGCACGAGTTCCTCGATCGCGCTCTGGCCCGCGCCGGAGACAGCCTGGTAGGTCGCAACATTGATGCGTTCAATGCCGACGGCGTCGTAAATTGGCTTCAACGCAACGACCATCTGGATCGTTGAACAATTCGGGTTCGCGATAATGCCGCGATTCGTGTATTCGGCAATGGCGGCCGCATTGACTTCGGGCACGACGAGCGGAATATCGTCGTCGTAGCGGAAGTGCGACGTGTTGTCGATGACGGCGCACCCGGCAGCCGCAGCTCTTGGCGCATATTCTTCGGAGATCGAGCCGCCCGCCGAGAACAGGCCGATCTGCGCTTTAGAAAAGTCGAACTCGGCGAGATTCGATACCACGAGTTCGCGGTTGCCGAACTCGACCTTGTTACCGGCCGAACGTTCGCTGGCCAGCGCAAACACCTTGCCAACCGGGAACTTGCGCTCCGCAAGGATCTCGAGCATCGATTTGCCGACAGCGCCCGTGGCGCCGACGACGGCTACGTCATATTTCCTGGTCATACCGGGATCTATCCAGATTCAACATCGGCATTCTGCGCACGATGACGCAGGTAGTGGTCCATGAGTACCAGCGCCACCATCGCCTCGGCAATCGGTGTCGCTCGCAAGCCGACACAAGGGTCATGGCGCCCCTTGGTTACGATTTCGGTTTCGTTGCCCTCGGTGTCGATCGTCTTGCCCGGCTGCGTGATGCTCGACGTAGGCTTGAGCGCGATGCTCGCGACAATGTCCTGACCGGACGAGATGCCGCCGAGCGTGCCGCCTGCATCGTTTTTCGCGAAGCCGTCAGTACTGATTTCATCGCGGTGTTCGCTACCGCGTTGCGTAATAGAGTCAAAACCTGCGCCGATCTCGACGCCTTTGACAGCGGGAATACTCATCAGGCCATGGGCAAGCGCGGCCTCGAGCTTGTCGAAGACCGGCTCTCCGAGCCCGGGTGGCACCTTGCTGGCAACGACACTGACCTTGGCACCGATAGAATCCTGCGCCCTGCGGATCGCTATCATGAATTCCTCGAGCTCATCGAGGCGTTCCGGGTCGGCGCAAAAGAACGGATTATCGTCGACAATAGACAAGTCTTTTGCCGCCAGCTTGATCGGACCGAGCTGCGACAGGTAGCCGCGAATTTCGATGCCGGCTTTTTCGAGCAGGTACTTGCGGGCGATTGCCCCGGCTGCGACCCGCATCACCGTCTCGCGGGCCGATGATCGTCCGCCACCGCGATAGTCCCGGATGCCGTATTTCTGCTGGTAGGTGTAGTCAGCGTGCCCGGGGCGAAACTTGTTCCTGATCGCTTCGTAGTCACGGTTACGCTGGTCTTCGTTGCGAACCAGCAATCCGATGGGCGTGCCCGTCGTCACCCCCTCGAATACACCGGACAGGATTTCGACTTTGTCGGGCTCCTTGCGCTGCGTCACGTGCCGTGACTTGCCCGGCCGCCGGCGTTCAAGGTCAGCCTGGATGTCGTTTTCATCGAGCGAGAGCCCCGGCGGGCACCCATCGACCACGCAGCCGAGCGCGACGCCGTGGCTTTCACCAAACGTCGTGACGACGAAATTCTGACCGATACTGTTGCCCGACATTACTCCAGACCCTGCAAGTCGCTTTTTGTCAGCAGGAAAACTCCTGACCCGCCATGCTCGAACTCCAGCCACGTAAATGCAACATCCGGATAACGATTTTCCAGAGATGCCTGGCTGTTGCCGACTTCGCAGACGAGTATTCCATTGTCGCTCAGGAAACGCGATGCATCATGCAGGATGACGTTGACCGAATCCAGACCATCGCTGCCAGCAGCAAGTCCGAGCTCGGGCTCATGACGAAACTCGTCAGGCAGGGTGTCCATATCCTGCTTGTCGACATACGGGGGGTTACTGACGATCAACTCGTACTCGTTGCCCTCCAGATTCGATAAGAAGTCCGATCGCACGGCGTGCACCCTGTCCCCGAGCCCATGACGATCGATGTTGATGCGAGTGACTGCAAGCGCGTCATCCGAAATGTCGACCGCGTCGACCTCCGCTTCAGGAAACTCGGTGGCAATGGCGATGGCGATGCAGCCGCTTCCCGTACCGAGATCGACGGCACGCCTGAGCATTCCGGGCGCGAGCCATGGCTCGAAGTGCTGCGCGATCAATTCGGCAAACGGTGACCTCGGCACCAGCACGCGCTCGTCAACATAGAACTCGAGCCCGGCGAACCACGCCTGGTTGACGAGGTAGGCGACGGGAATGCGCTCCTCGATGCGGCGTCGAACCAGCGCCTCGAAGCCGTCGAGTTCCGCAACAGCCACTTCCCGGCCGTAAGCGGCCTGCGCCTCGTCGTGCGACAGGCCGAAGTGCGCGAACACGAGCCACGCCGCTTCGTCGAGCGCGTTGTCGGTGCCATGGCCATAATGCAAGCCGGCGTTGGCGAAGCGCTCGGCTGTTTGCCGGATAAGCTGCTCAACGGTGACCGGTTTGTCGGATTGCTGTGCCATAGACCCGAAGTGTCGTTTAGAATATGCGCCTCGCGCAAACCTCCCCAGGAAAAAATGAGCCCCAGGAACCTGTTTATCGCCGCCGTTGCGGTCATCGCAATCGCGATCGGCACATGGCTGTCGATTAATGTCGCTTCAACGCCACCATCGCCACCGCAGCCGAACGTGGCGACGCTGCTGCCCGGGGGCAACGAAATGCCCGCGTTTTCGCTTCTCGACCATACCGGCGCGAGTATCGATCAGACGGTGTTCTCCGGATCATGGGACCTCGTATTTTTCGGTTTCACGCACTGCCCGGATGTCTGTCCTCTGACCCTGCAAGTGCTCGCCGCAGCGAAGCAGCAACTTGCCGACAACGGATTTCAGCCTTTGCCGCGCATCGTGCTCGTCAGTGTCGACCCGGAGCGCGACACGCCGGAGCAAATGAGCCAGTACGTCGCTTATTTCGGCGAAGGCAATCTTGGAATCACGGGTGAACTCGACGAAATCACCAGGCTCGCCAAAGGGCTCGGAATCTGGTTCGAGAAATCAGGCGAAGGCGAGGACTATTCCGTCGATCATTCGGCAGCAGTGCTGGCAATAGACCCGTCAGGGCAGTTGCGCGCGGTTTTCAGCTCGCCGCACACGGTCGGGAATTTTGTGCATGACCTGCCCATCGTTGTGAGCCGGCAATGAAGCGTTTCGCCCTCCTGCTCGCGTTGTTGGCCGCTGCGTGCTCGAATGAATCGCCGCCACTTACTATTACCGACGTCGTCATCAAGAAGCCCTTGCCAGGTATGCACATGAGTGCCGGTTATTTCACGATGACCAACAACTCGTCGACTACGATCATCATTACCAGTGTTTCGAGCCCGCAGTTCGGCGCCGTCGACATGCACGAAACAGTCATAGAGGATGACGTCGCGCGCATGGTGGGAATCGATGAGCTGGAGCTGGAGCCACGTGCCTCTATCGAGTTTGCTCCGGGCGGCAAACACCTGATGCTGATGAGGCCGGTTGGAGAACTGAGCCAGGTCACGCTCCAGTTCTATTCTGGCGACCTCGAAATACTCAGCGTCAACGTCACGGTATCGGAGTAAACGATGGCTGCCCGACTCTTCGCATGGCTGCAGTACCTGCTGCCGAAGTACCTGCTGACGGCACTCGTCTGGCGCGTCGCCCGAATTTGCAATCCAGGCGTAAAGGATTTCCTGATTACGAGATTCATCAGCCTCTATGACGTTGATATCGACGAAGTAAAACTCGACGCGCCGTCGGATTTCGCGACGTTCAACGACTTCTTTATCCGCGAACTGCAAGATGCGGCACGCCCGGTGGATTCTGCGGGCAACTCCATCGTTTCACCGGTCGATGGCACCGTCAGCAGTGCAGGCCCGATTCATGGCAACAGTATTTTCCAGGCCAAGGGAATCGACTATTCGCTCGATGACCTGCTTGCAACGGATCTGCAGGAGGCAAGAAACTACACGGACGGCGCATACGCGACGATCTATCTTGCCCCCTACAATTACCATCGCGTTCATGCCCCGCTGCATGGTCGCCTGCTGGCCGCAAGATACGTGCCCGGCGACCTGTTCAGCGTCAACAAGGCAACTGCCGAAAACGTCCGCGGCCTGTTTCGTCGCAACGAACGCCTGGTGCTGCATTTTGAATCAGATGCGGGCCCATGGGTCATGATTCTCGTCGGCGCTCTCAACGTTGGCAGCATCAGCACACCGTGGAGCGGCGAAGTGCGGCCGCGCAAAAAAGGTGTTGTCGAAATGATCGACATCGGCAATGCGCCGACCGATATCGGCAAGGGCGATCTGCTCGGCTGGTTCAACATGGGCAGCACAGTGGTGGTGCTATTGCCTCGCAATACGTGCGAATGGTCAGAACTGTTCACGGCTGACAAGGTCGTCCGCATGGGAGAGCGGATCGGGACCCTGCTATCCGATGGCTGACTGGAAGCCACTGTCCGACAAGAACGTTGCAATGCGCCGCGCGGCACTACTCGAGCGGGCACGACAATATTTCAGCGACCAGGGACTGCTGTCGGTCGACACGCCGGCTCTTGCGCGCTACCCGACCTCGGATCCCAACATCGAGAACATTGCGATTCGCAGCAAACCAGGCAAAGACTCCTGGCTGGGGACGTCACCCGAGACTTACCTCAAACGCCTGCTGGCCAGTGGCTACCCCGACATCTACTCGATCTGCCGCGTATTTCGTGACGGCGAATCAGGCGCTCGCCACCTTCCCGAGTTCACCATGGCCGAGTGGTATCGCCTGGGTTTCAACCTCGACGCAATCGTCGAGGATACCGTCGATTTCATCAGTGCCTGCCTGGGCCACGACTCGCTGCACGACAAGGTTGACCGTTACGACTACGCCGATGCCATGCGGGATCGCGCTGGTATTGACCCGCTCGATGCCAGCACTGAAGACATCGTCAAACGCGCAACCGACGACAAGCGATTGCAGCAGAAGCTCGGCGACGACCGCAACGCGGCCCTCGACCTGATCATGAGTACGATTGTCGCAACAAGTTTCGCCCCGGACAGGCTTACCGTCGTCCAGCACTACCCGGCGACCCAGGCTGCCCTCGCCCGGCTTTGCCCGCGCGACGACCGGGTTGCGGATCGTTTCGAAGTCTTTTGCAGTGACCTGGAACTGGCCAACGGCTATGTCGAACTGACTGACGCCGGCGAACAACGCGAGCGATTCGAGGCAGACATGGCGGCACGCGAATTGTCGGGGCGCAGCAGCCTGCTTGTCGACGACGCGCTGCTTGGCGCACTCGAAGCCGGCCTGCCCGAATGTGCCGGCGTGGCTGTCGGTATAGAGCGCTTGCATATGGTGCTCGACCAGGCGGAGGATATACGCGACGTCATCACCTTTGCGACGGAGACATCGTGAGCGAAACCGATTACCCGCTGCTCGAATCGCAGCTTGTTGCGCTGCTCGGCGAAGAGACCGACGCGCTCGCCAACGCAAGCAATTTCGTCGGCCTGCTGTTCGATGCGCTCGACGACGTCAACTGGCTTGGCATCTATGTGCTGCGTGGCAACGAGCTCGTGCTCGGCCCCTTCCAGGGTAAAACTGCCTGTGTTCGCATCGCGCTCGGCAACGGAGTTTGCGGTACGGCAGCGGCCACAAGGCAGACACAGCGCGTTGCTGACGTACATGCGTTCCCGGGCCATATTGCCTGCGACGTCGCATCGCGTTCGGAAATCGTCGTGCCGCTGGTCGTCGATGATGAGCTCATCGGCGTACTCGATATCGACAGCCCGTCACTTGACCGTTTCAGCGCGGCCGACCAGGAGGGAATAGAGGCGTTGTGCCGGGCTCTGTGCCGCATTCTTGAGGGGTCAGAGCCCTTTTCGCAAAAAGGGCTCTGACCCCAAGCAGGTTATTTGACGCGGGAAACGTATTCTTTGGAGCGAGTATCGACCTTGATGACCTCGTTCTGATCGACAAACAACGGGACGCGCACGACGGCGCCGGTAGACAATTTCGCCGGTTTTACACCACCGCTGGCGGTATCGCCCTTGACGCCCGGGTCAGTCTCAACGATTTCGAGTTCAACGAAATTCGGCGCTTCAACGATCAGCGGCGCGTTGTTCCACAGCGTGATGCCACACATATCCCCGTCGCTGATCCAGTCGCTGGCATCGCCGACCGCCGCGGCATCCGCCGCAAACTGTTCGAACGTATCCGGCACCATGAAATGCCAGAACTCGCCGTCCGCATAGAGGAATTGCATCTCGGTATCGATGACGTCTGCCGCCTCGACACTTTCGCCCGATTTGAAGGTCTTGTCGACTGTCTTGCCGGTCTTGAGGTTCTTGATGCGAACGCGGTTGAACGCCTGGCCCTTGCCGGGTTTGACGAATTCGTTGTCGACAATAATGCAGGGATCGTTGTCGATAATGATCTTGAGCCCGGAACGGAACTCGTTAGTGCTGTAATTTGCCATAATCCTGAATGATACCGGAGTGCCGGTGATGTGCCACTGGAGGGCGGATTATCCACAGAAACTTGATACCCGTCACGGTTTTGTAACCCCGATCGAGACATCGGAAACCGCGGTGCTAGACTCCAAGCTCTTTAACAGAATCCGGTCCATGAAGGACCTCCTAAGGATCATCGCAAGGATCGCAATTTGACGGAGCGCCACAGCATTTCGATAGCCGTCCTGACTGAGAACCAGGACGACGTTGCGCTGATCGACAGTTCGCTTCGCGACGGCGGGCATGCCGCGCACTGCCACTGGATCAACAACCCCAGGCATCTTGGCGACACGCTGTCGGCCGAGAACGTCGAACTGTTGATCCTGAATTGCGACAACTACCCCGACTCCATACGACAGGTCATCAAGCAGAAAGAGCGCTTCAACCCTGAAGTGCCCGTAATTGCCCTGCAGGAACTGGCCGATGAACTGGCGATCCAGCGGGCGATGAACAACGGCGCCTGCGACCTCGTCTCGACCGGCAACAAGAATCGCCTGCAGGCGGTGGTATCCAGAGAGTTGCGCGCACTGCGCGTCGAACGCGCCCTGAACTCGACGATCCACTCGGCTACAGAGTACAAGAGGCAGCTCAAGGACTACATGCAGACCTCTCCCGATGCGATCGCGCTCGTCGAGGAAGGCATCATTACCGACGTCAATGACGCGTGGCTCAAGCTGTTCCGTGCGGCAGAGAACGACGAAGTCCTGGGCATGCCGTTGATGGACAATTTCGACGCTGAAAGCCATGCAGCGATCAAGGGTGCGCTCGTCGCCGCGATTGCCGGCAAGTGGAACCAGAATGAGAAGCTGATTGCCAAGTCACCGGTCACCAGTGACGAAACCAGCGAGGTTCACGTCGAGTTCACAAAATATGCATTCGACAACGGTCCGTGCGTCAAGGTGAAAGTGACGGCGCCCGACCAGGACAGCCAGGAACCGACCAAGCTGGTTCACGATGCGCTGCAGCGCGACCCGGCCACCCTGTTCTTTCATCGCGCCCAGTATCTCGAGAGAATCGAAAAACGGCTCAAGCGCAAACCATCCTCAGGCACTCATGTACTTGCTTACGTCAAGATCGACAAGTTCGGCGACGTCCTCGACAAGGTCGGCATTCTCAACTCTGACGACATACTCGGCCAGTTTGCCGACGCAGTGCGCAAGCGCATGCATCCCCGGGATGTTGCCGGCCGCTTCGAAGGCACTTCGTTCATGGTCCTGCTCGAACGCGGTAACGCCCGCGACGGTGAAGTGTGGGGCCAGCAGCTCTGCGAGCATATCCGCAAGAAGACGTTTGAAGTCGAGGATCGCTCGGCGCAACTGACCTGTACGGTTGGTGTCTGTGCCGCGAACGAGGTTTACGCCAACCTCGAGGAATTTGTGGCTGCAACGATCGACGCCTACAAGATCGGCAAGGCAGGCGGCGGCAACATCACCGTGCTCAATGAGAGCGCCGACGAAGATTCGAAGCAGAAGGAATTCGACGCCATCTGGGTCAAGCACCTCAAGTCGGCGCTTATGGACAACCGCTTCCGGCTGGCGCAATTGCCAATTGCCGGTCTGCGCAGCGATGGCGTGGAGATGTATGACCTGCTCGTGCGCATGCTGGATGAACAGGGCAATTCAGTCTTGCCGTCAGAGTTCCTGCCGGCTGCCGAACGCAGCAACATGATGAAGAACATCGACCGCTGGATGATCAAGGCGGCTATCGATTTCTGCAACGATTCGGAAGCGGACAGGGTGTTCGTCCGCCTTTCCAGGCAGTCGGTACTCGACAAGTCGACGATTGGCTGGATGGACCAGGAGTTCGAGAAACACAGCTTCGACTGCACGCGACTCGTCATGCAGATTCCCGAACGCGATGCTGCGAAGCACATCAAGCAGACGCGTGCCATCGTCAACAAGCTGCGCAAGATTGGTGTCGGCTTCGCACTCGAGCACTACGGCGTCGACCGCGAGAAATTCCAGATTCTCGATATCCTCAAGCCGGATTACATCAAGGTCGATGGCGAACTGATGCATTCACTGATGACGGACAAGGAGACGCAGCAATGCGTCGAAAAGATTGTCCGCGCCGCGACCGAGCGCAACATCAAGTCGATCGCCGAACGCGTCGAGAACGCGAATGCGATGGCGGTGTTGTTCCAGCTCGGGCTGGACTTCATGCAGGGCCATTATGTCAACGAGCCCGAGGTCGTTCTGCAGGACACGAAGAACCGCAAGCAGACATCCCTGGCCGAACTCACCGCTGCAAACGCTAACTAACTGATTTTAAAGCGAAGCAAAGTGTGACGCAGTTCACACTTTGAAGTTGGACGCATGCGCTAACGGCGGCGCACCAGCCACACATAGAATAGCGGGTAACTAGCGGTCCGAACCGCGAAGTGGGGTGCCGGAAAGTGAATAACACATCGAAATTGAAATCTGCTCTCGTCGTAGTCGGTGGCAGCCTTGCGGCAACGCAAGCAACCGCCCTGGAACTCGGCGAAGTCAAAGTCCATTCAGCATTGGGCCAGCCATTGCGGGCAAGCATCGCCTACGCCCTGGCTCCCAATGAAATGATCTCAGACACGTGCGTTTCCCTGCAGCCTGCGGGCGGCGCATCCGGCCTCCCCGCCATCGAGCGCGGGTCGCTGATTGTTACGGATGGCGTCATAGCGATTACCGGCAGCTCGATCGTCCGGGAACCCATGGTGTCGATGCGTGTCGCGATTCGCTGCCAGTACACCCCCCAGCTGGTGCGCGACTACATGTTGTTTATCGATCCGCCCGGCGTCGTCCCGGTGGTCGACCAGCCCCCGGAGCGCGTTGCCGTGGCACCGCAGCTCGAGGCAAGACCGGCACAGCCCTCACGACGCCCTGCAGCGGTCAACCGCGAACCGATCGTCAATGCTTCGCGTTACCAGGTACAGCCCGGCGACTCGGTGTCGATGATCGCGCAACGCATCCAGGATCGCCCGGTCGGCCTGTGGGATGCTGTCAACCAGATCGTCGCCGCCAACCCGGACGCATTTATCGACAATGACCCGAACCGTCTGAAGGCGGGCACGTGGCTCACGATCCCAAGCTTCGGTGCGTCGGCACCGCTGACGTTAGCCGAGGCCACGTCCGGGGAACCTGCTGTCGCCGACCCGATCGTCCCGACCGAACAAAGCACCGTTTATGAGCCGGCAGAACCTGGTGTTGCGACGCCGGTTGAGGAAGCGACTGAACAGCCTGCAGGCGAATCACCATCCGCAGGCCTGCAGCCCGGTGACCTGATCGTCAATAACGACAATCCCTACGTTGAGCCTGCTGTCCCGACGAGCGATGAGACGGTCAGCATCCCCGACACAGCGATCGAAGGCCAGGAAATAACAGCGGCATCGCCGAATGCACCGACGACGATCATTCGCCAGCCCGCCGCAGCGCAGAGCACACCGTCTTCGACGAACTGGTTGCTGTGGCTTGGCGGCGGTGGCGTTGCGATTATTCTCGCACTGTTGCTGTTCGGCCGCCGCCTGCGCGATCGCTTTGGCTCATCGCCGATCGCACCGACTGTTCCACAGCGCCGCGCCACCGATGGTGACACCGACAATGTCGAAACGATTGGCGACGTGGACATGGAGATTGTCGACGATTTATCGACCGCCGAGAATGTCATGGTCGATGCCGACCTCATTGCGGGCACCGGACTGCGGGAAGGCACCGATGTCGATGTTGCACAGGATTTCGCGTTTGCATCCACGACCGCGCTCGATCTCGAGTTACCCGAGGAAGCGACGATCGAGGAAATTCCCGAGACCGATATCATCCCGCCGATACGCACGGATGAGCACGCCATCCTCGAAAGCGAAATCCTCCCGGACGACGACGAGTACGACATGTCCGTGATCGTGGATGCCACGAAGATGCCGCATCCTGATGAAGTCACCGAACGCGACCTGGAGGCGATCCAGGTCAATGACGACGACGAGATCCTGATCACAGGGGACTACACGGTCAGCCAGGAAGTCGACTACAAGATCCTCGAGCAGGACTACGAAGACGAGATGACGGCGACTCAGGCCCTCAATGCCGAAATCCAGAAGGCGGCCGAGGAAATCGCCAACAACCTCGATGCAACATCGGAAATGCCGCTCGCTGGCGCGGATGAGACTTCGGAGACGTCGGCAACGCCAATACTGGACACGGATGCAACAGAAGCATTGCCGTTGGCCACGGTGTACGAACTCGGTGTCACGTCGCAGATGCCCGCCAAGGAAAAAGAGATCGGCGACGATGACGACACCGGTGTAAACCCGACCGTCAACATGGAAGGCGAAGACGAGACGGTCAAAATGGCCGAAGACAATACCGTCGAAATGCCGAAAGGCAAAGCCGGGTAATCAGGAGCTTTGAAAAGGGCCAGGGCAGAAATGCCCTGGCCCTTTTTTATTCGGGGACGATACCGACTATCCGATCCACATTGCGCCAGCCGCGCGGCAACAGTCCGCCGCGCAGCGCGCGTTCGCCATAGTAGGGTTCCGAATCGTCCCACTTGATGGTCATCATGCGCGAGCCGCTATAGACCTGCAGGTCACCTTCCTCCGGCACGACCGCGGCCGCAATGAGCTTTTCTTCACCCGCCTTGTATTTCTTGGTCGGGATGTTGATCAGCTTGTTGCCTTTGCCCTTTGCCAGTTCCGGCAGGTCATCCATCTCGAACATCAGCAGGCGCCCGATATTACTGACCGCCGCGATCAGGCACTCGGTATCTTTTGGCACCGGCGCAGGAACAACTGCCTTGCCGCCGGGCGGCACGCGCAAGATGGCCTTGCCTGCCTTGTTACGCGTCACCAGGTCTTCGAGCGTGGCGATAAAGCCGTAGCCGGCATCGCTGGCAAGCAGGTACTTCTGCTCGTTGTCACCGATCATTGCGCCGCAGAACTCGGCGCCATCGGGTGGCTTGAAGCGGCTGGATAAAGGCTCGCCCTGGCCGCGCGCTGACGGCAACGTGCCGGCAATTACACTGTAAACCCGCCCGGTACTGTCGATAAACATCGCGAGCTGGTTGCTACGGCCCTTTGCCGCCGCGAGGTAAGAGTCACCCGACTTGTAGCTCATCGATAGCGGATCGACTTCGTGGCCCTTGGCCGCACGCGCGAAACCGCGCTGCGAAAGAATGACGGTGACCGGTTCGCTCGATACCAGTTGCGTCTCGTCCAGCGCCTGTGCCGCCTCGCGTTCGACAATCTGCGTGCGGCGGTCGTCGCCGTACGCCTCGGCATCTTCGAGGATCTCCTTCTTGATCAGGGTCTTCAGCCGCGCGGCGCTCTTGAGGGTCTTCTCGAGGATGTCACGTTCCTCGTTGAGCTCGTCCTGCTCACCCTTGATCTTCATTTCCTCGAGCTTGGCGAGATTTCTCAGCCGCAGGTTGAGGATCGCTTCGGCCTGGATGTCGCTAAGCTTGAACTTCTTCATCAGCACCGGCTTCGGCTTGTCCTCGGTGCGAATTATCCTGATGACCTCGTCGATGTTGAGGTACGCGACCAACAATCCATCGAGGATGTGCAGCCGGTCGACCACGATCTGCAGGCGATGCGCGAGACGCCGCTTGACCGTGTCCTTGCGGAAACTGATCCATTCCTTGAGCAGCTCAACGAGATTGAAAGTGCGCGGTCGCCCGTCCAGCCCGATGACATTCATGTTGACGCGCACGGTGCGCTCCAGCGATGTCGTCGAGAAGAGGTGTGACATCAACTGTTCGGGATCCACACCGCGCTTCTTGCTGATAACGATGCGAGTCGGTTCCTCGTGATCGGACTCGTCGCGCAACTCGTCGACCTGCGGCAGCTTCTTGTTGCGCATCTGCATCGCAACCTGCTCGAGCACCTTTGCGCCCGAAATCTGGTGCGGCAGCTGGTAAATGATGATGTCACCCTTGTCGATCTTGTACGCCGCACGCAGCCGCAGCGTACCGTTGCCCGTCGTATAGATCTGCGTGATGTCGTCGCGCGGCGATACGAGTTCGCCACCCGTCGGGAAGTCCGGCCCCTTGATGTGCTTCATCAGCGCCGCGACGGTTGCCTTCGGATTGTCAATCAGGTGAATGAGCGCGCTCGCGACTTCGTTGAGGTTGTGCGGCGGCACGTCTGTCGACATGCCAACGGCAATACCCGTCGTGCCATTGAGCAGCAGGTTGGGCAACCTGGCCGGCAACACGACCGGCTCGTCGATGGTGCCGTCGAAATTTGGCACCCAGTCCACGGTGCCCTGGCCGAGCTCCTGCAACATGCTCTTTGCATAGGGCGCCAGGCGCGATTCGGTGTAGCGCATGGCAGCGAACGACTTCGGGTCATCGGTCGAGCCCCAGTTGCCCTGCCCGTCGACGATCGGGTAGCGATAGGAGAAATCCTGCGCCATCAGCACCATGGCTTCGTAACACGCCGAGTCGCCATGCGGATGGAACTTGCCGATGACATCGCCAACCGTGCGGGCGGACTTCTTCGGCTTCTGCCCGGCCGACAGTCCCAGCTCGCTCATCGCGTAAATGATGCGGCGCTGTACGGGCTTCAGTCCGTCACCTATTTGCGGCAGCGCGCGATCGAGAATGACGTACATCGAATAGTCGAGGTAGGCCTTCTCGGTGTAATCCTTGAGGGACTGTTGCTCGACGCCTTCGAGATTCAAGCTGTTCTGCATATCAGGGCCTGCGTTTGGTCAGTCGGTCGTCGCGGCGTCGGCCATTTTTTCGCGGGGCCAGGCGCAGCGAGCGCCGTGTAATACGATTACTCAAGCGAGTTGCAACGCAGTACTGCGGCAAAATGGCCACGCCCCTTCGGGTTGCTACCAAAACACGCCCTGCCGGCGTTGCTCGTCGTTCAATTAGATTCACTAATCCTCTCTCCTCGCGCCTTGCCACGGCGTGTTTTGGTCGGCAACGCGGCGATCGCCTGACCAAACACAGGCCCTAAACCTCGGCGAGGTTGCCCTTGGTCTCGAGCCACCGGCGGCGGTCCTTGGCTCGCTTCTTGGCCAGCAACATGTCCATCGTTGCGTCAGCTTTGTCCTTGCCCGCCACGGTCAGCTGCACGAGCCTGCGCGTATCGCGGTTCATCGTGGTCTCGCGCAACTGCGTCGGGTTCATCTCACCGAGGCCCTTGAAACGCGTTACGCTAACCTTGCCGCGCATCTTCTCGGCTTCAATGCGGTCGAGAATGCCCTTGCGTTCGCTGTCATCGAGCGCGTAATACACTTCCTTGCCGACATCGATGCGATACAGCGGCGGCATGGCGACATAGACATGGCCTGCCAGCACGAGCTCGCGGAAGTGCCTCAGGAACAGCGCGCATAACAGTGTCGCGATGTGCAGACCGTCGGAATCGGCATCCGCGAGGATGCAGATCTTGTGATATCGCAGGTTGTCGAGATTGGTGTCGCCCGGATCGACGCCGAGCGCAATGCTGATGTCGTGTACTTCCTGGGAACCGAGGATTTCGCCCGAGTCCACCTCCCACGTGTTCAGGATCTTGCCCCTGAGCGGCATGATCGCCTGCGTGTTGCGGTCACGCGCCTGCTTGGCGGAACCGCCCGCCGAGTCACCCTCCACGAGGAACAATTCGCAGAGCTCGGGTTCCTGTGATGTGCAGTCCGCCAGCTTGCCCGGCAGCGCCGGCCCGCTGACCACCTTCTTGCGCACGACCTTCTTGGCAGCCTTGAGTCGCTTCTGCGCCTTGGCGATCGCGAGCTGCGCAATCTGGTCGCCCGTCTCCGGGTGCTGGTTGAGCCACAACGAAAACTGGTCCTTGAGCACGCCGGTCACGAATGCCGCGGACTCGCGCGACGACAGCCGCTCCTTGGTCTGTCCCGAGAATTGCGGGTCTTCGAGCTTCGTGCTCAAAACAAAGTTCAGGCCGTCCCAGACGTCTTCCGGTGCAATCGTGACGCCGCGCGGCAACAGGCTGCGGAAGTCGGCAAACTCGCGAATGGCGTTGGTCAGCCCGGTGCGCAGACCATTGACGTGCGTGCCGCCCTGCGGCGTTGGGATCAGGTTGACGTAACTTTCCGTGACGGTTGCGGCGCCTTCCGTGGCCTGCCAGGCGAGCGCCCAGTCGACGGCCTCGTTGTTGCCGGACATGCTGCCGGAAAACGGCTCCGCGGGCAGCAACTCGCCGCCACCGATCTCTTCGACCAGGTACTCCTCGAGGCCGCCCGTGTAGAGCCACTCGACCTTTTCCTTGGGCCTTTCGACCCTGAGTCGAACGCGCAACCCCGGGCAAAGCACAGCCTTGGCCTTGAGCGCGTGCTTGAGACGCGGCACCGAGATTTTTGCCGAGTCGAAATACTGGGGATCGGGCCAGAACCGAATGGTCGTGCCGGTGTTCGCCTTGCCGACCGTGCCCACCTGCTCGAGTTTGCCGCGCTTCTTGCCGCCGGCGAAACTCATGTTGTATTCCTTGCCGTCGCGGCGAATCCAGACTTCGAGATTCTTCGACAGCGCATTCACGACCGACACGCCGACGCCATGCAGGCCGCCCGAGAACTGGTAGTTCTTGTCCGAGAATTTGCCGCCCGCATGCAGCCGCGTGAGGATCAGTTCGACACCGGGAATCTTTTCCTTCGGGTGCTTGTCGACCGGCATGCCACGACCGTCATCGACGACTTCAAGCGAGCCGTCCTGGTACAGGGTGACGTCGATCTTTTTGCAGTGGCCTGCAAGCGCCTCATCGACACTGTTGTCGACGACTTCATGTGCGAGATGATTGGGCCGCGTGGTATCGGTGTACATGCCGGGCCGGCGCCGTACAGGCTCCAGCCCGCTTAGGACTTCTATGTCCGCCGCGTCGTAACGTTTTGCCATCTACCCTTTGCCAGAGGTTGCTCAAGCGATGTGCTGGCAGAATTCTAGGCTAGTCGAGGTCTCCGAGCAATGAAAGCCGGATATTGTCCGCAACCGGCGAGATTTCGACCTGGTAATTTTCATGATCGATGCCGGCGGATAACTGCGCGCCGTCCTTTAGCGCCTGCACCATCTCCGGTGTCAGTTCGAAGCGCATGAAGTGAACCGCAGACGTCTTGGTCTCGTCGGCCCTTTCCAGGTCCTCGTCGGCGATCGCATAGACCTTGTCGAACTCACCGACGCGTACGAATACTCGCTTCTCGATACCCACCAGCTGCCTGAGCATCGCCTGGCGTTCCTCGATGTCCGGGAACTCGACCATGAACGTCGCCTTCCAGTTCGAGCCGTCAGGAATCAGCGGGTTATAAGCCTCCAGCTCCTCGTTGATGCCCTCGGCTTCAAAGATACGCTCGATGCGCAGCATCTCCTGGACCTGGTACTGCATCGTCATGCGGTCTTCAAAATAAAGTGCCGCGTTGGTGCCGAGCGCAATTCGGCGATTGCGCTTGTGCTCCAGCACACCGTCGCGAAATTCCTTGCGCACGGTGGAGTACTGCTCAAGGCTGTAAAGGTCGTCGCGGGAAAGTTTTTGCATATTTCTAGATTCCATAAGCTTTTTTCAACAGGCCCATCGGGTTCTCGGCGCCGTGCCCTTCGAGCCCCTGTGCAATTTGCTCTGCCGCCATCGGGCAGTCGCTCGTAAAGTGATCGGGCCCGGCCTTCTTGACCTTGCCAACGACCGGCCGCGCGATCTTCTTCGACACGTCGTGAAACTCTTTCTTGACCGCGTAGGTACCGTCATGGCCGGAGCAGCGCTCAATGGCGTCGACCGTGGTGTCAGGAACGAGCTGCAGCACATCTCGCGTCTTGAGCCCGATGTTCTGCACTCGCAAATGGCACGGCACCTGGTAGGACACCTTGCCAAGTGAGTTTTTGAAAGCGGTATTCAGCTTGCCGTCCTTGTGCCGCAGCATCAGGTACTCGAACGGGTCATACATGGCGTCGCGTACCTTGATGACGTCCGGGTCATCCGGGAACATCAGCGGCAACTCCTGCTTGAACATCAGGGTGCAGGACGGAATCGGGGTCACGATATCCCAGCCGTCATCGACCATGGCGGCAAGGATCGGAATATTGACTTCCTTGGCCTTCGCGACGGACTCGAGGTCGCCCAGCTCGAGCTTCGGCATGCCGCAACATACTTCTTTTTCGGCCAGTGCCACCGGAATACCGTTGTGCTCGAAGACCGCCACGAGATCCGTGTCGATGTCAGGATGATTGCGATTTCCGTAGCAGGTCGTGTAAAGCACAACCTTGCCATTCGTGCTTTCGGTCGCTTCCGCATCAGCACCGCTCTTGCCATGCAGCGGCTTGAGCTGCTTGCGCGCCGACCTGGAATGATAGTCGGGGACCGGCGCTTCGCGGTGCACTCCGAGCGCGCTTTCGAGAAGACTGCGCCCGAGCTTGCTGCGGTTGGTTGCATTGACGACCTGCGCGATGACAGGAATGCCGGCCAGACGACCGACTTTGTCCGTCGCACTCAGCACCTTGTCGCGCATCGACGCGCCCTGCTTTTTGAATCGCGCGGCCTTGGCGCGCAGCATCAGGTGCGGGAAGTCGATGTTCCACTCGTGCGGCGGCACATACGGACACTTGGTCATGTAGCACATATCGCACAGGTAACAATGGTCTACGACGTCCCAGTAAACCTCCTTCGGAACGGTGTCGAGCTCCATGCTCTCGGATTCATCGACAGCGTCAAACAGTGTCGGGAACGAATTGCAGAGATTGAAGCAGCGGCGGCAGCCGTGACAGATATCGAAGACGCGCTCGAGCTCTTCGAACAGCGGCTTCTCGTCATAGAATTCTTGTGACTGCCAGTCCAGCGGGTGGCGAGTCGGAGCCTCGAGACTCCCCTCGCGTCGGTCAGCAGGTGGTGCCATCGGGATCAGCCGGGCCTTGCGGCCCGGCTTCCTCATGATTTAGTCGTCGAGAGAGTCCAGGGCTTTCTGGAAACGATTGGCGTGCGAACGCTCGGCCTTGGCCAGCGTCTCGAACCAGTCGGCAATCTCGTCGAAGTCCTCGTCGCGAGCGGTCTTTGCCATGCCCGGGTACATGTCGGTGTACTCGTGCGTCTCGCCGGCAATGGCTGCGGCCAGGTTTTCAGCAGTAGAACCGATCGGCAGACCCGTTGCCGGGTCACCCGTCTCTTCGAGGTACTCGAGATGGCCGTGCGCATGGCCGGTCTCGCCTTCCGCCGTGGAGCGGAACACAGCTGCGACGTCGTTATAGCCTTCTACGTCAGCCTTTGCTGCAAAGTACAGGTAACGGCGATTCGCCTGTGACTCGCCGGCAAACGCATCTTTGAGGTTTTGTTCTGTTTTGCTGTCTTTCAGTGACATTTCAGGTCCTTCCACTTGAGAATAATTGTCATTTAGACTGAGTCTAACGAACAACCAATGTATGCCCGCCGGGCCCGCATTGTCAATCCGTGTAAACCCGAATCGGGGTCAGAGCCCTTTCCGCGAAATGGGC